>JADLBJ010000200.1 GCA_020847765.1 Dehalococcoidia bacterium | reverse complement strand
CCGAGCGCCAGCTCGGCGTCGAGGCAGCACGCCGGGCGACCGAACTCGACGCGGCCTCCACCGCGGCGTGGCTCGCACTCAGCGACCGCCAGGCGACAGCTGGCCTCTACGCCGAGGCAGCCGGCAGCGCGCGGAAGGCCCTCGAGCTAGACCCCGCGAACGCGCGCGGCCTCGTGCTGCTCACGCGCTCGCTGATGGAGGGCGGCGACCTGCAGGCAGCGTACGACACCGCCTATCCGCTCGTCGCCGATGGCACCGCCGCCCCCGAGCTGGTGATCACGCTCGCGAGCCTGCTCGAGCGCGCGGGCGAGGTCGACGAGGCGCTGGTGCTACTGAGCCAGGCGCTCGACCGCGAGGAGCACCCCGACTACTACGCCACCCTTGGCCACATCCTCGGCCGATCCGGCCGCTTCGAGGATGCGCTGAACGCATTCGAGTTGGCGCTGCGGCATGGCGCGAAGCCGGCCGTCCTTGCCGACGCCATGAAGTTCGTGACGCAGGCCGCGCGGAAGGCGGGCATCGAGCTCGTCTCCCCCGTGCGGGCGGTCTTCCAGGAGTAGACGAGAGATGCGCTGGACGAAAATCGGGATCGTGGCCTCGCCCCACGCGGTCGGCGAGTACTTCGACACGCTGGCCGAGTTGCCCGCCGTCATGCTGACCGATGTCGCCTTCACGCAGCGGCCCGGCCGCGCACTCGTGGCCGGCCCCGGCGCCCGCACCTTTATCGACGGCGAAGCGCTGATCGATGGCTGCTCGGCCGAGGTCGTGATCATCGCGGCAGCCGTCAAGAACGCCGACCTGGCCGCCCGCGCGCTCAAGCGCGGCCGCCACGTGATCCTGGTCTCGCCCTGGCACGTCGCGCCGGGCCAGTTCGCGCAGCTCGTCGATCTCGCTCGCCGGCGCGGGAAGCTGCTCCTCTTCAGCCAGCCCGCCGCCTGGGCGGCCGATATCGTCGTCGCCAGCCGCGCGATCGCGCTCAAGGGCCAGCGCCCATTCGCGATGCGCGGCACGCTCGTCACCAGGGACGCCGTCACGGTAGCAGAACTGATGGAGCAGGCGCTGGCGCTCTCGCGCATGGTGCTCGGCGCGCCACCGGAGACGATTAGCGCCGCCGGCGGCGTCCACTACGCATCGGTGAGCCTGTTCCACGCCAGCGGGCAGGCAGCGCACTTCCAGCTCAGCGCCGGTGAGACGAAGCGCGAGCGCACCGTCACCCTGCTCTCGGAGCACCACTCCTGGCGACTCGACCTCGACCAGCCACGGCGCATGGTCTCCGGCGACACAGCCGGCCGGGTCGTGCCCCTACAGCGCGTCGAATCGTCGCCCCTGAGGACGCCGCTCGGGCTCGAACTCGTGCACCTGCTCCGGGCCCTGAAGCGCGAGGAACAGCCCGTGCTCTCGCACACGGAGGTGGGCGACATCGTCCTCGCCGTCGAGGCAGCGAAGCGCTCGTTGCTGGGCATGGGTGCCCCGATCCAGACGGCTGCGATCCAGCCCGTCAAGGACGTCGTCCGGCCCCAGCTTCGCTCGATCAAGGGCGGCGGGCACGGCGCGCCCGATGTGGCCCGGCCCATCCTCACGGTGGTCTCCTAGCCCGGCCCACTTGCGGCAGGCCCGCGAACGGTCCACCGTGTGCCCATGAACCGCGCGACGGTGTTGTTCCTGTGTGCGCTGGCGCTTCTCGGCACCGCGGCCGCTTTCGGCTCGCGCGCCTTCGCCGCGCCGAGCGCGTGCCGCTATGCCACCCCGGCCACAATCAGCGACGTCCTCGCCAGGGCGCCTGTCGTCGTTGCCGGCAGGGTCGAGTCAGCGGGCGTGCGCGATGGCCAGGCGGCTTATCGCATCACCGTCGCGCGCGTCCTCGGCGGCAGCGCTCCGGCGACACTCCTGGCCACGTATGACGGCGGCTCGTGCGCCGGCGTGCAACCCCGCTTCGACGCTGCGAGCGACTACGTCGTGTTCCTCGCACCCTTCACGACCGATGGGGACGGCGGGCTGGCCATGTTCCACGGGTCACCACATGGCGTGTTCGCGGTCGACAACAACCTGCTGCGGACCGCGAGCATCATCGAAAGCCCCTTCAGCGACACCGTCGCCGCCGGCTCGCTCGACGACCTCGCACAGCAGCTTGCCGCATTTGCGCCGGTATCTCATCCCTGGGCCGCCCTCAGCACGTCCGGTGACCGCGGGGAACCCGAGGGATCGCCGCCGAACGCCTCAACCCTTGCCGGCGTCGCCCGCGCCTGGACCCACATGCTCGCAGCGCAGTTCGCTCGCTGACAGCCGACCCTGCGGCGGGCAACAGGCCCGTTCGAGAGCAACGGGTGCTCAGTCACCCGGCCGGTGGTATACGCCCGACGTCGTCACGACCCGCTTCCACGGCCCATCCGGCACATCCACGGCGTCGACAAAGCGCCAGTCGACCCGGTCGCGGTCGCCGTTGAGGTCGCGGAAGCCGAGGCAATCGCGAAGCGCGGGCGACACATCCATCCCGGCGTTGTTGGCCCTGCGAGCCAGTGGCCGGCGATCGTCGGAGCCGAACACGTACTTCGTGTCGCCGTAGCGATACGGCCCGGCGTCCTCGACCTGGCCGTAGCAGACGCGGTTGCCCTTGCGGACCTTCACCCAGCGGTTCTTCATCAGGCTGACCCCATCGCCGGGGTCCTGCATCCCGCGGGCCCAGGGGATGACCCGCATCCGCTCTGCGCGGGTCTTCGGAAGGTTCAGGTCGTCGTACGGCACGTCGAGGTAAAAGGGGTTCTCTTTCGGCGTGAAGCCGCGCGGGAAGTACGAGTTGGCGGCGCTGCGGCGGTACGACGGGTCGTCGACGCCGCCGTAGTGCCGCTGCCAGGCGTCGTCGTAGGCGCTGATGCTGTTGTCCTCCGACGAACCGTTGCCCTGCGGCTCGCCAATCCAGAACACCGTCGCGGTGATATTCGTATGCCGCGGGTAACGCCGCCCGCGGATGGCGTCGGCGCCGGGCGACCCACCCTGGCCGAGCACGGCAAACGCCAGCAGCGCAGCGACCGCCAGCCTGGCGAGCTTGCGTGTCATCCGCTGATGATAGCGACGCCGTGCGGGCCGGCGCTACCGCCAGGCGTGGCGCGCGTCGTGTGCGCCGAGACGGCCGCTATTTGACCTGGGTGCTCCAGTCCAACCCGACCTGCTCGATGGTGTATCGCAGCTCGTCGGGGGCCGCGGGGTTGTATTTCTCGGAGATGTGGTACATGAGGATGGCGATTTCGTTCGTGTGGTTCCGCCAGCCGTGCAGGGTGCCGGGCGGGATGCGGAGGACCTTGCCGTCCCATTCGGACATCGACACGAACGTCCCCTCGAAGCTGCCGTCCTCGCCCTGGAGTGCGAGGCCCACCTTCAGTGCCCCCTTGATCACGAACCACT
>JADLBJ010000199.1 GCA_020847765.1 Dehalococcoidia bacterium | reverse complement strand
GTTCAGCAAGACCGACCGCAAGATGATGGACCAGATGGCCAACCACGCGACGCGCGTGCGCCGGCACGTCGAGCGTCACGGGCAGGAAGCGGTCGAGGCGTTCATCGACGCGTGCCTCTCGATCGAGCACCTGATCGATCCGCACTCGATGTTCGTCACGCGCGAGGACACCGGCCACCCCCGGAGCACCGGCACCGGGTCGCGCCGCCACCAGGAGCGCGAGCGGCCGCCGGCCTTCGAGCCCGACAAGCTCCCCGCCAAGAGCTACATGGACCCGTTCATCAACCCGCAGGCCGCGATGGACCAGCAGCGCAAGGAGCACGAGGAAAAGCAGAAGGCCGACCGCGGGCGCTTCCCGCGTCACCCCACACGCGACGTCCTACTCTTCCTGCTGCGGCACGCGCCGCTGGACGACTGGCAGCAGGACATCCTCTCGATCATCCGCGACGAGGCGTATTACTACGCGCCGCAGGCGATGACCAAGGTCATGAACGAGGGCTGGGCCACCTACTGGCACTCCAAGCTCATGACGCAGCACTTCCTCGAGGCCCGCGAGATCGTGCACTACGCCGACCAGCACTCCGGAGTCGTGCACATGCCCCCGGGCGGGTTCAACCCGTACAAGATCGGCGTCGAGCTCTTCAAGGACATCGAGCGGCGCTGGAACTCGGGCCAGCACGGGCCGGAGTGGGAGCGCCTGGACACCATCGGCGCCAAGGAAGCCTTCGACGACCGGTCGATGCGGGGGCGCGACAAGATCTTCGAGGTCCGCCGCATCTACAACGACGTCAACTTCATCGACGAGTTCCTCACCGAAGAGTTCGTCGAGCGGCACCGGATGTACCAGCACAAGCGCGACCCGCAGACGGGCGAGATCAAGGTCGTCAGTCGCGACTTCAAGCGGGTGAAGATGACGCTGCTGCACCACCTGACCAACATGGGCCAGCCGTTCATCTACGTGGTCGATGCCAACTACCTGAACCGGGGCGAGCTGTACCTGGCGCACAAGCACGCGGGGCTCGAGGTGGACACCGCCAAGGCGGCGGAGGTGCTGGCGAACCTGCGGGTCCTGTGGGGGCGGCCGGTGCACCTGCAGGCGAGGATCAACGACGAGATGCACGTGCTCAGCATGGAGAGCGTGGGCGACAAGCCGCGCCGTGAGCGGATTACCGACGACACGCCGCCGCCGGCGCACGTGATCGAGTAACAGAAAAGGGTGGCACGGCCAGCACGGCGAAGCCCGAAGGGCTTCGACGAGTCGGCCGTGCCCGGAGCGGGCAACCGCGTTCAACGGCGCACGGGGTCGCTCGGCACGCCCGACTCGATCGCCCCAGAGCGGGCGATCGTGCTGGGCGTGCCACCGCGTGCTCCTCTCCTCAGCACCCGGCTTCGAACGCCGCGACGAACTGGTCGAAGTCCTCGCCGGTCACGAACGAATCGCCGTTGATGTCGGCGCCGGGATCGCCGAGTTCGAACGCCTCGACGAACAGGTCGAAGTCTTCGCCGGTGACGAACCCGTCGGCGATGACATCGGCGAAGCAGTAGACGCCGACGTACGTCTTGTCGTCGTCGAGATTGATCCAGCCCACGTTCTCGCCCCAGACGTAGCCGTAGAGCCGACGCGGGGACACGGAGGAATCGAGGTACGCGGGCTGGCTCGGGTCGGCCTCGGCGCCGCCGCCGAAGTTCACCCACCCGATGTTCTCTCCCCAGCCGAAGCCGAAGAGCTTGCCGCCGGGCGAGACGTTGACGCCGTAGTCCGCGGCGTCGGCGTTGGCGTACTGGTTCGTGTCGGCCGGGCCGGAGCCGACGAAGATCCACCCCACGTTCTCGCACCAGATCGCGCCCGTGAGGTGCGTGGGGTAGACGTGCACGCCCCCATTCGTGGAGTCGGCGTCGCGCCAGTTCATGAAGCCGATGTTCTCGCCGAAAGAGTGCTTGTAATCCTGGTCGATGTTCGTCGTCTGACCCCGGGCCGCGGCGGCCGCGCCCAGCGCCACAAGGGAAGCCAAGAAGTGTTTCACGTGAGTTCTCCGTGCGTGGTCCCGGGTTTCATTCCCGGGGCTCACGGTGTGGGTGCGGGTCAGTACGAGAAGTTGGCGTTCGGATCGGTCGAGCCGGGGCCGGTGCCGCCGGCGTTCCCGAAGATGGCGGGCGCCGAGGTCGCGCCGACCACGAGGCACTTGTTGTTGGCGGCGACGTCCCAGTTGGCGGCGGTGTTGCTCGCGCCGGTGTTGCGGGTGATGAAATTCAGGAAGCCCTGGCAGCGGACGCCGATGTCGTTGGCGATGCAGGTGTTGTTCTCGACATGGTTGTTGACGCCGCCGGTGAAGAGGCCGGCGCCGTCGGCGATCGCCGTGCCGTTGCTGTTGCAGGTGTTGCCGCGAACGACGCACTGGCTGACGAAAACGATCCCGTTCTCGCCGTTGGACGCGGCGTTGCAGCCGAGGATCGAGACGTTGACGTCGGCGTAGATGCCGTGGAAGGTGTTGCTGTCCGACGAGCACTCGGAGACGACGGTGCTGCTGAGCGCGATGATGCCGGTCGCGTTGAGCGTGGCGGTGCAGCGGGCGACGGTCGAGGCGTTGTCGGCGAGGATGCCGACGCCGCCGTTGCCCCGGGCCGAGCACGCCTCGATCGCCGCGTTGGACGAGGCACGGATTCCGTCCTGGCCGTTGCCCGCGGCGGTGCACGCACGGATCACCGCGCCGAGCGCGACGGCGATGCCGTTCGACGCGTTCCCCGACGACTGGACGCCCTCGACCACGGCCCCGGTGCCGGGCCCGGCGCTCACCAGATCCACGCCGTCGCCGCCCCAGTTGCTCACCGAGCCGTTGCGGACGCTGATGCTGTCCAGCGCCCCGTCGGTGCGCACCCCGTCGAGCGAACCGGGCACGCCGAGCACGCCGAAGCCCATCAGGTCGATCGAGACGTTCCGGGCCGCGATCTCGATGCCGTGCCTGCCCGCGACGCCCTGGACGTTGCCCGTGAGGTAGTACGAGCCGGGCTGGGTGATGCGGAAAAGGCTGTCGGCGTCGCCCGGGGTGTTGGTCGCGGTGATCGCGATCCGGGGCTCGACCTCCGTGAGCGTCTTGTACGTCGAGGAGATCGGCCCGGCGGGCGGGTCGAGCGGGCCGGCGACGAGCGTGGTGGCGCCCGCGGCGGCGAAGAGGGCAAGGGCAACGGTTCTGGAGATTCTCATGAACACTTTCCTTTGGAGCGTTCGAGGGTGACCGAGGGGCCATCGGCGCGACGAGCGCCGGCGCGCGATCAGTACGTGAAATTGGCGCTGGGGTCGGTCGAGCCGGGGGCGGTCCCGCCTGAGTTGCCGAGCACGGCGGCGGCGGGCGTTGCGGCGACGACCAGGATCACGTTTCCGGCCGCGACGTCCCAGTTGACGGTGTTCCCCGAACAGGCGTTGCGAGCGATGATGTTCCCCGCGGAGTCGATGTCGATGCCGCGGTCGGCGATCGTGCAGTTGTTGGACTCGATGCGGTTGTCGGTGCCGATGGCGTGGATGTTCGCCCCGTCGCCGCCGTTGCCGTTGGCGGCGACGGCGTTGTCACGGACCGTGGCGTTGGACGTCACGAGAATCCCGTCGAGCGCGTTGGAGCGTGAGGAGCATGCGATGACGGATCCTGCGCTGGCGACGCTGATGCCGTGCCCCCCGTTCAGGCTCGCCGAGCAGCCGGAAAGAGTGGCGGTGATCCCGGCGGTGAAGCCGTTGCCGGCGCAGCCCGAGGCCGAGCACCCGACCAGGGCCGCGCCCGAGCCGACGTTGAACCCGGCCCCACCGCTCCCATGGGCGAGGCAGTTGGCGAAGGTCGAGCCGATGTTCGTCGTCACGAAACCGTCGGTCGTGTTGATGTAGGCGATGCAGTCGGTGAAGGAGCAGCCGAAGGCGCCGACGAAGCCGGCGCCGGCGTTCTGCGACGCGTTGCAGCCGGTGGCGGCGCACCCGTTGGCGAGGCCAAAGCCGGCGACCGAGTTCGAGACCGCCCGGACGCGCTCCACGCGGTTTCCCACGCCCTGCATCTCGACGCCCTTGTCGCCCCAGTTGCGGACCGAGCCGTTCACGACGGCGATGCCCGTGAACGAGGAACTCGTGACGCTCACGCCGTCGAGCGAACCGGGGACGCCGACGAGGTCGAAACCGTTCAGATCCAGGGTCACGCCGCTCGAGGCGATTTCGATGCCGTGCTTGCCGCTCAGGCCCGCGACATTGCCCGCGAGGTAATACGAGCCGGGCTGCGAGATCCTGAAGACGCCCGTGGACGTGCCCGGCGTGTTGGCCGCGTTCACGGCGATCCGTGGCTCGACCTCGGTGAGAGTCTTGTAGGTTGACGTGATGGGGCCCGCCGGGGGGTTCAAGGGCCCGGCCAGCAGCGTGGCCGACCCGGCGAATATCACGATCGCGTACGAGAGCGCGGAGTGATGACGGTTCATGAGACGGGTCCTCTCTGTGTTCGCGCGCCCGCGCGCCGAACGCGCCGGGTTCAGTGCGTGAAATTCGCGTTGGGATCGGTCGTCCCCAGGGTGCCGGCTCCGGAGTTTCCGGACACGGGCGCGCCGCCGGGCGCGGTGCGGTCGAGGATCGGGCCGTACACGTTGCCGGCGACGATCTCCCAGTTGATGGTGTTGGCGGCGCACGTGTTCCTGACGATCACGTTGGCGGTGCCGTCGACGTCGATGCCGCGGTCGGCCGCGACGCAGAGGTTGCCCTCGACGCGGTTGCGGAACCCGAGCGTGTAGACACCCGCGCCCGACGCGGAACCCGAGCCGTTGTTCTCGCAGGTGTTGGCGAGCACCATGCAGTCGTTGAACACGGCGATCCCGTGGCTCCCGTTGAAGCGGGCGGTGCAGTTGCTGACGGTCGTGCCGTTGCTGGCGTTGATCCCGACATCGGTGCTGGCCTGCACGGAGCAGCCGGTGACGGTGCATCCGCTGGACGCGTCGATGCCGCGCCCGGCGTTGCCACTGACGGCGCAGCGCGCGACGGCCGACCCGGTGCTCACGTTGATACCGGTGGAGCCGTTGTTGTAGACCGTGCAGTCGGTCACCGAGGAGCTGACGCTGCCCCTGACCCCGCCGCCGGCGCAGTCGAACACCACGCAGCGCGCGACCTCCGCGGCCTCGCCGAGATCCAGCCCCATGCCGCCGTTGTCGCTGGCGACAAGGTCCAGGGCGCGGGTCCCCTTCACGGACGGGAACGACATCTGAATCCCGCTCTGTCCCCAGGCGCGGACCGTGCCGTTTGTGATCGAAACGCTCTCGAGGCCCGAGGCCGTCGCCGCGATCCCCCCGAGAGAGCCCGCGACGCCGATCAATGCGAAGCCGTTGAGATCGATCGTGACGCCGCTGGCCGCGATCTCGATGCCGTGCTTGCCCGAGACTCCGGAGATGTTGCCGGTCAGGTAGTACGAGCCGGGCTGGGTGATCTTGAAGAGACTGTCGGCGTCGCCGGGGGTGTTGACGGTGTTGACGGCGGTGCGTGGCTCGACTTCGGTGAGCGTCTTGTAGGTTGACGTGATCGGGCCGGCCGGCGGGTTCAAGGGCCCCGCCAGCAGCGGGGCCGACCCGGCGGCGGTGACCAGGGCCAGGATCAGAACGGACCGGGCTCGATGACTCTGCGACTTCATGTTCGGTTCCTCCGGAGGCGCCCCGGGTTCGCGCGGGCGCGCTCGGATCGGCTTGTGGGCGCCCGACACGCCGGGGTAAACTCGTGCCCGGCGAAGGGGCCTCACCGAACAAGGCTCCGTTTTCACGCCGGCGGGATCATCCCGGAGCGGCTTTTTTTTCGCGGGCGGCGGGACATGAGCCAGGCGGGTGAATTCACAACCCTGCTGCACAAGGCCGCGGGGGGCGACCGGCCCGCCGCGGACGCGGTGTTCCCGGTCATTTACGACGAGCTGCGGAGGCTCGCCGCGGCGTTCCTGGCCCAGGAGCGCGCGGGGCACACGCTCCCGACCACCGCGCTCGTGCACGAGGCCTACTTCAAGCTGGTCGGGACGCCCGACTATTCCTTCACGGGGCGTGCCCACTTTCTCGCCGTCGCCGCGCAGGCGATGCGGCGAATCCTTATTACGCACGCGCGCGACCGCAAGCGTCAGAAACGCGGCGGCGGGGCGCGGGTCTCCCTGAGCGAGGCGGAGCGCCACACCCCCGCGCCCGAGGCCGACGTGGACCTGGTTGCGCTCGACGAGGCGATGACGCGCCTGGCCGCGCTGGACGAGCGCAAGGCCCGCCTCGTCGAGATGAGATTCTTCGCGGGAATGAGCGTCGAAGAAGTGGCCGAGGCGCTGGGCGTGGGTACGGCGACCGTCAAGCGCGACTGGGCCATGGCCCGCGCGTGGCTGTTCCGGGAAATCTCAAAGGAGGGCGAGGGTGACCCCGGCGCAGTGGGCCAGGCTTGACGACCTCTACGCCGAGGCGTCGGCGCTCGCGCCCGCGGCGCGGGCGGCCGTCGTCGCCCGCGTGCGCGCCCAGGACGAGAGCCTCGCCGACGAACTCGCCTCTCTCCTCGACGCCGACAGGGGCGCCGGCGGATTCCTCAACACGCCCGCCGTGGACGTCGCCTCGCTCACCCCTGTTTCCGCCGGCGCCGACGCCGCCGACCCGCTCATCGGCGCCGTGCTCAACTCGTTCACGATCGAAAGGCGGCTCGGCGCCGGCGGCATGGGCGTCGTCTACCTCGCGCGCCAGACCAGCCCCAGCCGCGCCGTCGCGCTCAAGGTCGTGCGCGAGGGCGCGCTCTCCGCCGCGGTGCTGCGCCGCTTCCGTC
>JADLBJ010000288.1 GCA_020847765.1 Dehalococcoidia bacterium | reverse complement strand
GATGACCCGATCGGATCACTGGTGCGCACCCTGGCAGCGCTGGCGACGGACTCCGCCAAGCTCGCCGAGATCGCGCGGGCGCCGCTGGCCGAGCTCGCGCAGAAGCTTCCCGGCGAATTGATCGACGCGGATTCCGCGCTGCAGCTCACCACGCCTGCGGCGCTGGCGGGCGTGCTCGAGCAGGCGCGCGAGCTGTTGCTGGCGGCCGTCGCGGAAGATGTGCGGCCGTGAGCCATCGGGACCGGCGTGAGACTGACGCTCCGTGCGATTCGAACGCCTGATCCTCAAGGCCTACGGTGCCTACTCCGGACGGACGCTCGATTTCGCGTCGACGCCCGACTTCCACGTCGTCTACGGCCCCAACGAAGCCGGCAAGTCGACGACGCTGCGGGCGCTGATCGCGCTGCTCTTCGGCATCGACGAGCGCACGCCCGACCGCTTCCGCTTCGGCTACGAGGCGCTGCGCATCGGCGCGGTGCTGCGTGCGGCCGACGGCAGGGAGCTCGCGCTGATGCGCCGCAAGGGCCGCAAGAGCACGCTCGCCGAGATGGACCCGGTGACGTTGGCGGAGCGCGGCACGCCGGTGCCCGAAGCCGCGCTCGCGAAAATGCTCGGCGGACTCACCGAGTCGCTGTACACGCACCTCGTCGGCCTCGACTACGACCGTCTGGTCGAGGGCGGCCGGGCGCTGGTCGAAGGCAAGGGGGAGGTGGGCGCCAGCCTGTTCGAAGCCGGCGCCGGGCTCGCCAGCGTGCGCGCGCTGCGGGCCCGGCTCGCCGGCGAGGCCGAGGCGCTGTTCAAGCCGCGCGCGTCGACGCCCGAGCTCAATCGGACGCTGCGGGCCTACGAGGACGCGCGGCGCGAAGCGCGCGAGCGCGCGGTGCGCGGCAGCGACTGGCAGCAGCGGCAGAAGGCGGTCGAGGAGGCGACGGCGCGCCATCGCAAGGCGCGCGAAGAGCACGAGCGGCTGCTCGGCGAAGCGCGGCGGCTCGCGCGTCTGCACGACCTGCTGCCGCTGGCCGCGCAGCGCACGGTCGTGCAGCAGCGGCTCGACG
>JADLBJ010000198.1 GCA_020847765.1 Dehalococcoidia bacterium | reverse complement strand
GGCGCTACCAGTCGCGGCCACCTTCTCGAGGGCGGGACCGAGGCCGTCGATCTGTCGGGCGAGCTTGACGTACTGCTCGCTGGGGGTCATGTCGCCGACTTCGACGGCCATACCAGCCTTGAAGCGGTTGACGACTGGCTCGAGCTCGCCGAGGTTGAAGTGCCGGTTGAAGACGGCGACGACGGCGCCCTGAATGAGCTTGTCGATGATCTGCTCTTCGCGACCGTCCTCGACGGTTTCGAACTCGACTTTGCCGCTGAGGGTGGGGACGACGTAGGGGAGGTCGCTGACGCGGGGGACGACGAGGTCCTCGTTGGTGACGATCGAGCGACGGAGGGCGTTCGCGAGCATGCTCTCGTAGTTGGCGATGCTGGCGCGGACGCTGACGCCCGACCGCTGGTTGACGTCGGGGCTGCGGCGCGCAAGGCGGCTAATCTCGGCGATGATCTCCTTCATGTACGCCGGTACGACGACATTGAAGTCGGCGGGCACGGGATGGTGCTCCGCGAGCATGATGTCGATCTCGTGCTCGATGCGCGCCGGGTAGTGGGTGCGCACCTGGGCGCCGTAGCGGTCCTTCAGCGGCGTGATGATGCGGCCGCGGTTGGTGTAGTCCTCGGGGTTGGCGCTGGCGACGACGAAGACGTCCAGGGGAAGGCGGATGCGATAGCCCCGGATCTGGACGTCGCGCTCTTCCATGATGTTGAGCAGGCCGACCTGGATACGCTCGGAGAGGTCGGGCAGCTCGTTGATGCAGAAGATGCCGCGGTTGGTGCGCGGGATGAGCCCGTAGTGGATCGTCAGCTCGTCGGAGAGGTACCGGCCCTCGGCGACTTTGATGGGATCGACTTCGCCGATGAGGTCGGCGATGGTGATGTCGGGTGTTGCCAGTTTCTCGCCGTAGCGCTGGTCGCGCTCGACCCAGTCCAGCGGCGCGGCGTCGCCCTGTTCGGCGACGATGTCGCGACCCTGGCGGGTGATGGGCGCAAAGGGGTTCTCCGGGATCTCGCAGCCCGCGAGGACGGGGGTGGCGTCATCCAGGAGGGAGACGAGTGAGCGGATGATGCGCGACTTCGCCTGACCGCGCTCGCCCAGGAAGATGATGTCCTGCGCGGCGAGGATGGCGTTGACGATGTGGGGGATGACGGTCTCGTCGTAGCCGAAGACGCCCGGGAAGAGGTCTTCGCCGGAGCGGATCTTGGCGATCAGGTTCTTGCGCATCTCCTCCCGGACGGGAAGGACACGATAGCCCGAGGCTCGCAGCTCGCCGACGGTTCGGGGGCGTTCAAGGGTTGTCACGGTTCCCACTCCTCCTCCCGCTGGCGATCCACCTGCGGGGCTCTGCACCGTCGGGCCGTGCACACGGGGGACTGCCCGGGCCCCGCGTCGGCACTCGCCAGCCGGCTCGCCTGCGGGCCCACGCGGTCATACGCGGGTACCGCACCTCGAATCGATCAGAGGGAGCCGCCTAAGGGTGTCAACCGCGCTGCTCCGGGCCGGCGCCGGGCGGGAGGATGGCCTCCAGGCGGGCGAGAGCGGCCGGCGTGTTGACGTTTTCGAAGCTGAGCAAGCCGGGGTCGGCCCTGCGCACGGCATCTTCCGCGAGGAAGCGGACGCTGAGGTGGACAAGGGCTTGGCGCACGCTGCCCTCCCCGCGGGCGAGGGCAGCTTCGAAGATCGGCAGGCAGGCTGCCGGGCGGTACACGGCGGCCAGGGGCTGCGGGACGTCGCCCAGGCGGGGGACGACGGCGTCGTCTTGCGTCGTGACGGCAGCAAAGAGCAGCCGGACGAGGTCGGGCTGGAGGAGCGGCGCGTCGCACGACGTCACAAAGGCGACCGGTGCAACGACCCTGGCGAAGGCGGCAGCCAGGCCCGCCAGCGGTCCCCGCTCGAAAAGCTCGTCTTCGACTATGGCAACGGGCACCGGCACGCTGACCAGCGGGAGCCGTTGGCCGGCGGCGCGGACGACGACAAGGGCGTCGCAGGCGTGCGCGGCCGCAGCGCCCACCCAGGCGAGAAGCGGTTCCCCGCGGAGGAGGGCGGACGCCTTGTCGGAGCCGAAGCGGGTGCTCTTTCCGCCGGCCAGGATGACCGCCGGTCGGTGAGCGGAGGCGAGGAGATCCAGGGCCACGTCGTCGGGCATGGGGCGACGGTAGAATGCGGGCGGAGTCTGGTCGATCCGGGAGGGCGCGTGTTTCGACGCAGGCCGCGCGTCGACGACCAGTTGTATGGCCGACTGATGACCTCCTTCGGGCGGGTAGTCGACCTCGACAGCTTCGTCGCACGCCCGGCGGCCGCGCTGGCCGAGAAGGTGGCCGCCGAGGCGCCGGCGGTGGTGGCGGCACTCGACCAGCGGCTCTACGCCGGGGCGGCGGTCTACCACCTCCGTCTGCTGGCCGGGTCCTGGATCATGGTGCGGGATGGGAATGTACCGCGCGCGACGGCGGAGGTCTTCGAGGAGGCGGTGGCCTGGAGATTCGGGCCGCTGGTGGCCGGGGCGGGCGCCCTCGCGCACCGACTGTCAGCGCTGGCACGCGGCGAGGGCGAGCGGCAGGAGTAGGATGCATGCGGGGAAGCGATGACGGTACTCCTGGCGAGGCAGTTGCGGCATCACGGCTGGGCCAATGGCGTGATGGCGGACCCGGCCAGCGGCGGAGCTGCGGCAGCGCTCGAAAGCGAGCTCCCGGGCGGC
>JADLBJ010000197.1 GCA_020847765.1 Dehalococcoidia bacterium | reverse complement strand
GGGTCGTCGCCGTCCACGGCGACATGCACGAGTTCGTCGTAGAGCCGGATGATGTGGCCGCTGACGTAGACCGCGACCGGCAGCAGCGTGACGCCGTGGATCGCCTCGCTGCAGAGTTCGAGGATCGTGGTCTTGCCGTTGCCGGGCGCGCCCCAGAGCATCGCCGGCCGCCCCGAGGTGAGCGCCAGGCAGACCTTCGCCACCACGTCACGCGAGAGCACGAGCTGCTGGAGCGCGCGCGCGAGCCGCACCGGGTCGGGCGCCCCGATCTCGTCGTCATACTCGAGCGCACGGAAGTAGTCCTGGATGGGAACGGGCACAGGGCCGACATAGCGGCTGCGCGCGAACGCGGCCTCGGCCTCGTGCATGCCCTGCTCCGTCAGCCGGTACTGCCATTCCGACTCCAGTCGTCCAGACGCGGAGGTCGTTTCGATGAGGCGCTGGCGCTTCAGCTCGTCGAGCGCCTCGCGCACCACGGCCGGGTGGACGCGCAACGAGGTCGCCAGCCCGCCCGGCGTCGGCGTCGAGATGCGGTAGAGCGTCTTCAGCAGGAGGTCTTCGATGAACCGGTCTGGCAGCCCGAGGTCTTCCAGGTGGACGGGCGCCGGCGGAAGCGACGGCAAGGATCGGAGGGGCGAATCGCCTGGCCGGTGAGGCGGTCGCGCCGGTTCACGGAAGCTTCCGGCAATGGCGAGATTGCCGGAAGTCGCGGCCGATGGCTGCTCCATCTACCTGTCCCTTCAGCTGCCCGCGTGGGAGGCGCAGTTTGCCTGCCCCTAGGAGAAATGTCGGCAGGCCGCGAGCGGGCCGCAGATCAGGCAGGTGCACGCCTGCGGCCGCGGCGGTGACAGCCGCGTGACCAAAAGGGCTCTGTCGCGCGCACGGTCGGTTGCCGCCTTTGCAGGCAGGCGACGTTGCGGTTACGGCGAGGGAAGCGCACGCCGCGGACGACGAGAGGTCCGTTTGGCCGCCATGTCGTACTGCCCGGTAGTGGAAAGGACATGGTCGAAACGGCCTTCCATGTCCCAGAGCAGCCACCATTCCCGCCGTGTCTCCATCCGCAGATACCAATCACCGCTACGCTCCACACGCGAGACCGGCTCGAAGCCAGCCCGGGTGAAGCAGCGTCGGGCCCGCTCGTTCCATTCGAGCGTGTGCAGGTAGACGACGGTGAACGGCAGCGACGACCAGACGAACCGCAGAAAGGCAACGGTCGCAGCCGTGCCGAAGCCACGCTCCCTGTACTCCTCACGCCCAATGGATATGCCAAACTCGGCCTGGCGGCCCGTGGCGTTGTAGTACATGGCGCTGCCGATGTGCACACCGTCCTCCAACTCAATCGCCAAGGAGCGACGGCGCGGGTCGCCGAATCGGAGCTCGTACTCCATCCGCTCAAGAAACTGGCTGAAGGTAATGTCGATCGGCGGGCTGCCGTCGTAGCGCATCGTCTCCGGATCGCGGCGCCACTGGAAGTCGTCGAGGGCATCCTCCATCCGCTTGTCGCGCAGGCGCACGGCGCCGGCCCGGCTAACGACGAGGTCTTCTCGGCCCGCGCCCGTCATCAGAGGTCGATCGCCAGGAGGCGCGCAGCCTCCGCCAGGATGCGGCGCTCGTTGTCGTAGGTCGCTGTCCGGTAGGCCACGTCAAGCGGGAACCAATCGACGAGATCGAACTCGTGGTCGTGGTCGGCCAGGTCTCCACCGGTCGGCTGCATCAGCCAATGGTGGACGAGCTTGTGATAGCGCACGCCCCGGCTTGTGAACCAGTACTCGATGGACCCCAGGCTCTCACCCGCCTCCACGCACAGCCCCGTCTCCTCCTGCACTTCGCGGACGGCTGTGGCCTCGATGCTCTCCCCTGGGTCGGGAGTGCCCTTGGGCAATCCCCAGACACGGTCGCTGCTGCGGCCGCAGAGGACAACCTCGACAGCGCCGGCTGGGTCCCGGCGCCAGACGACGCCGCCGGCCGACACTGCGTCCTGGATAGGCAGGGCTGAGCGAGTCATAGCTCCTCGCTCGTGACGAAGCGGGCGTTCTCGAGTGCTGAGGCGACCAGGCCGTCGAAGGGCGCGGGCGCGTGCCGGGCAAAGGCCTGGAGGTAGCGGATTGAGACCTCGCCGCCGATTTCGCCGAGCGCCTGGACAGCGGCCCGGGCGACCTCGGCGTCCTCGTCGTCGAGGAGCGGAGCGAGCGCCTCGACTGCCTCCTCTGAGCCGATGATGCCGCAGGCGGTTACTGCTTCGAAGCGGAACTGCGGGTCGTCGGAGACGAGCTGGTCTTCGAGGTATTCTATCCAGCGCTCCTGGGCAGACTCCCCCATCGCGTGTAGGGCGGCGAGCCGCAGACGCCGGTCGTCGTCGTAATAGGCGTCGGCGATGACGGTGCCGATCCAGGGCAGGGTGCGCGCCCCGAGCGACTCCACGGCGTTCGCGCGGACGTCGATCGCCTCACGCTCGTTCCGCGCGGCGAGGCGCAGTGCCTCGACGACGGCGTCGCCCTGGGCCGCGTCGAATTCCTCGAACTCCCGCAAGAGCACGAACGGTCGAAGTGCTGCGGCCGAAGCCGCACGCACGGCCTCGTCCGGGTCGTGCACGAGGAGGTCAGCCAGGCGCTCCGCGGTGGGCCGGCCGGTGTCCTCCCAGAGGGCGGCGATCGCGAGGCGACGCGCCTCCGGCGAGGGATCGTCCAGGCCGATACGGGCGACCTGCGTAAAGTCGAGCTCGACATGGTCCTGGGCAAGGCGTTGGAGGCGCCCGAGAAGAGCGACGCGGCTGGCGAGTGGCAACCCTGGCCAGGCTTGACGTAGAGCGTCTGCACCGGCCCGGTCGAGGTCCGAAAGGACGCGGATGTCTGCCTCCGCGGGCTCCGCACCGGCGCCCACGGTCTCGAGGATCTCTTCGAGGTCCCGGGAGCGGGCGGGCATGGTTCCAGTCTAGCACTCAGGGCAGGGTGGACGCCTCGGTGGTGAGTGCGCGGGCCAGGAGCTGAGCCGCCGCCTCACGAACGTCGAGCCGGCCCTCCAGCACGCCGCAGACCTGCTGTGTCACCGGCATGTCAACCTGACGCTGGCCGGCGAGGCGGAGGGCGACAGGGGCAGTGGCCGCACCTTCGACAGCTTCGCCAATCGCCGCCAGCGCGGCCGACAGCGTCGTCCCGGCAGCGAGGAGCTCGCCGAGGCGACGGTTTCGGCTCAAAGGCGAGAAGCAGGTCGCCGCCAGGTCGCCGACGCCCGCCAGGCCCTGAAACGTGAGCGGCCGGGCACCGAGCACGACCCCAAAGCGCGTCATCTCGGCGAGGCCGCGCGTCATCAGGGCAGCGATGGCATTGGCGCCGAGGCCAAGGCCCGCGCAGATGCCGGCGGCGATGGCCACGACGTTCTTCAGCGCGCCCGCCACTTCGACGCCCGTGAGGTCGTCCGAGCGGTAGACGCGGAAGAAGCCGCCGGAGAGAGCTTCTTGCCAGAAGCGCGCGGCCCCGTCGTCGCGGGCGGCGACGACCGCCGCGGCAGGAAGACCGGCAGCCACCTCATGTGACAGGTTCGGACCTGAAAGCGCCCCGACAAGGTGCTCGGGCCAGCCGGCGCCCACGAGCACCTCGCTCATCCGCCGGCCCGTGGGCAGGTCGATGCCCTTCGCCGCGGACAGCACAGGCACCGTTCGCGGCACAGGGGCAGCGGCGCTCGTCTCCATCGCCTGGGCGGGGACGGCGAAGAGGACGCCCTCAAACGTGCCGGCGAACCCGGCGGCCCGGACGACTTCGACAGTCGGCGGGAGCACGAGCGCGGGGAGCCGCTCGAGGCCCCGGCGCGCGTCGACGTGCTCAGCCTCGGCGCTGCTCCGGACGAGGAGGTGAACCATGTGCCCGTTCCCGGCCAGGCGGGCGGCGAGTGTCGCCCCCCACGACGTGGCGCCGACGACGGCGAACGTCGCCATCCGCTAGCCCGTCGCCGGGCGGTCGCCGCCCTTGCCGATGCGCGGCTCCGTTCCCGCGAGGAGGCGGCGAATGTTCGGGATGTGCATGTACTCGACGACGAGAACGGCAAAAGCCCCGTAGAAGGCGTAGGCAGCCGGCTGCCAGCCGGCCGCGGCGGCGGCGACCAGCACCGCCCCGCCGACGAGCGTGCCCACCACGGACATCAGCGAGACATACCGGGTGGCGACGACGACCAGGGCGGCCAGGGCGAGAAAGGCGAGCGCGAAGAGCGGTGCCAGCCCGAGCACACCGCCGAAGGTGACGGCGACGCCGCGCCCGCCCCGAAAGCCGGCAAACACGGGCCAGACGTGTCCGACGATGCCCGCGGCCGCACCAGCGGCGGCAATGCCGTCGTCCCCGAAGGCGAAGCGGCCAACCAGTGCCGGCACGACGCCCTTGGCCGCGTCGCCAAGCAGCACCAGCGCGGCAGCGAGCTTTCCCGCCGTGCGCAGCACGTTCGTCGTGCCCGTCTTTCCGCTACCCGACCGGCGGATGTCCCGCCCGAGCCAGAGGTAGCCGACGACGAGGCCGAAGGGGATTGAGCCGAGCAGATAGCCGAGGGCCACATTGCCCGCGTAAGCGGCGATCATGCCAGCGGATTCTCCTCCGCCCGGCCGCGAAAGACCAGCTTGATGGTGGTGCCCTCGAAGTCGTAGGCGTCGCGAATGGCCCGCTCGAGGTAGCGGCGGTAGCTGAAATGCACGAGCTCGGGGTCGTTGACGAAGAGAACGAACGTGGGTGGATCGATCCCCGCCTGTGTGGCGTAGCGCAGCTTGAAGCGGCGGTTGCGGACGAGCGGAGGTACGTGCTCCCGGAGCGCACGCGTCAGGAGCGCGTTCAGCTCCGGGGTTGGCACGCGGCGGCGGCGTGCCTCGCGGGCTTCGGCGGCGAGCGCGAGGAGACGGCCGAGGCCCTTCCGCTCCAGAGCCGAGATGAACGCCACCATCGCCCAGGGCGCGAACTGAATGCGACCCCGCATCTGGCGCTCGGCCCAGGCGCGGCCTTCGTCCGAATCCTCCCAGAGGTCGGTCTTGTTGACCGCGACTACCAGTCCCTTGAGCGACTTCAGCGCGATACCGGCGATGTGGGTGTCCTGCGCGGTGACGCCCTCGGCACCGTCGACCACGAGCACGGCCACGTCGCACCGTTCGACGGCCGCCGTCGTGCGCATCACCGAATGGCGCTCGATGCCCGTGCCGAGCTTGCCGGGACGGCGGACGCCGGCTGTGTCGATGAGGAGGAAGCGGCCCTCCGGGGTGTCGACCTCGGTGTCGACGGCGTCGCGCGTCGTTCCGGCCACCTCACTGACAATCACGCGCTCTTCGCCGAGGATGGCGTTGACGAGCATCGACTTGCCTACGTTCGGCCGCCCGATGACGGCGACGCGAACGCGGTCCTCTTCCACGATGGCGGGCGCTTGTGGCAGGCGGGCGACAACCTCGTCGAGCATGAGCCCCACGTTGACGTCATGAAGCGCACTGACGGGCAGAGCCTCGCCAAGGCCGAGCCTTGCTGCCTCGGCGAGCCCTGCTGCCTCGCGCGCTTCGTTATCCACCTTTGTGGCGACGACGAGCGTCGGGCGCTGCGCCCGCCGCACGACCTCGGCGATGTCGAAGTCGCTCG
The DNA here is from genome assembly GCA_020847765.1 of Dehalococcoidia bacterium. Classification (GTDB taxonomy): domain Bacteria; phylum Chloroflexota; class Dehalococcoidia; order Tepidiformales; family Tepidiformaceae; genus JADLBJ01. The sequence continues at coordinate 383 of JADLBJ010000197.1, read as the reverse complement.
CGGTCAGGCCGTCGCGCGCGTCGACGCAGAGCAGCACGAGTGCCGCCTGCTCGATGGCGGTCCGCACCTGTTCAACGATGAGGGGCGCGTAGACGGTCTCGGCGGTCGTCTCGAAGCCGCCGGTGTCGATCAGGCGGAAGCGGTGATCGAGCCATTCGACGTCCGCTTCCACGCGGTCGCGGGTCGTGCCCGGCTCGTCTTCCACGATTGCCCGCCGCTCGCCGACGACCCTGTTGAAGAGCGAGGTCTTGCCCACGGTGGGACGCCCGACGATGACGACGCGGGAGAGGCTCGCCGTGAGGGGGGCGCTCATGGCGTCGCCAACCTGAGCGTTACGATGACCGGGTCCACGGGTTCGGCGCGCAGACCCGGCGGGACGGTGG
>JADLBJ010000287.1 GCA_020847765.1 Dehalococcoidia bacterium | reverse complement strand
TCGACCCGTTCCCGCCCGCGCTCGAAGCGCGGCTGCCGCCTCTCCTCCCCGACGTGCGCCGCGGGCTGATCGGCGGCATGGCCGTGATGTTCAATTCGCGCACCGGCGTGGTCCTGGACGCCTTCGCCGTCGCCGCGCGCTGACGCCCGCGCGCCGGGTTACGATGGAGTCCCATGACTCCCCTGGTGACCCGGCGAGCGGCCCTGGCGGGCGCGGCGGCCGCGTCTTTCGCCGGCCGCGGCGCCGCTGCCGCGGAAGGCCGCTGGCTCCTGATCGACCGCGCCGGCATCGAGGCGGCGAAAGGCAAAGCAGCGCGGCACGCCTGGGCCAAAGCGGCGCTCGACGACGTGCTCGGGAACGCCGCCCGCGGCCTGAAGTCCGACCCGAACCCGCCGGAACGCGGGGGGCAATGGCCCCACTGGTACAGTTGCAAGCTCGACGGCGTCAGGCTGCGGACCGTCTCCCCCACCGAGCACCGCTGCCCGAAGTGCAACACCGTCTACACCGGCGACCCGTACGACGCGGTCGTGCTCTACGGCGTCCACCAGCGGTACAGCCGCTTCATCCGCGACCTCGGCCTCGCTTACCGTGTCCAGGGCGACCCCGCGATGGCGCGGCAGGCCGCCGCCATGCTCTCCGCCTACGCCGCCCGCTATCTGAAATACCCGCGGCACACCACCCGCGGCGAGGACAAGGTGGGGGGCGGCCGCGTCCTCGCCCAGACCCTCGACGAGAGCGTCTGGCTGATCCCGATCGCCTGGGGCTACGCGCTGGTGAAGGACACGATGGACGCCGCCGCGCGCGAGCGCGTCGAGAAGGACCTGCTGGTTCCCGCCGCCGAGGTGATCCGCGAGCACCGCCTGGGCATCCACAACATCCAGTGCTGGAAGAACAGCGCGGTGGCGTGCGCGGGCTACGCCGCCGGGCGCGACGACCTCGCGGCCGACGCCATCGACGAACCCGGCCGCGGCTTCCGCGTCCAGATCGCGCAGGGCGTCACCGAAGAAGGCATGTGGTACGAAGGCTCGCTCGGCTACCACCGCTACACCATGGACGCGCTGTGGCCGCTCACCGAGGCCGCCCGCGGCGCCGGGCTCGACCTCTACGGCGACCGCTACCGCCTGATGTGGGAAGCTCCGCTCGCGCTCGCCTTCCCCACAGGCGACCCCCCGGGCTTCAACGACAACGGCGGCGGCAACATCGCCGGCTATGCCCCGCTCTACGAACTGGCCTTCGCGCGCTGGAAGCGTCCCGAATACGGCGCCGTGGCTGCCATGGGGGACCGCTCCTCCCTGCAGGCGCTGCTGTGGGGCGCGGAGTCGGTCCAGAAGGGTCGCGCCATTCCGCAACGCAGCAGCCTGCTGCAGTCCGCCGGCTTCGCCATGCTGCGCGCGCCCGGCGCCCAGGCAGCCATGCGGTTCGGCCTTCACGGCGGCGGCCACGGCCACCCCGACAAGCTGAACATCGTCACCTGGGGCGCGGGAAAGATGTGGGGCATCGACCCGGGGTCGATCAACTACGGCGTGCCGCTGCACCGCGAGTGGTACCGCGCCACCATCGCGCACAACACCGTCGCGGTGGACGAAACGCAGCAGTCCGACAAGCCGGGCAAGCTCGTCGAGTGGAAGGAGGGAGCGATCTCCGCCTCGGCCGACGATGTCTACCGCGGCGCCAGGCTCTCGCGCTCGGTGGCGGCGCGCGCCGGAGCGCTCGACGACCGCTTCGCCTGCTCGTCGGACAGCGAGCGCACCTGGGACTGGGCGCTGCACGCCCCCGGACGGCTGGCCGTCTCCATCCAGACGAAACCGCGCGAAGGCCGGCTCGGAAAGACCAACGGCTACCAGCACATCGAGAACGTCGCGGAGGGCCGCCCGGACGGCGACTGGTGGGCGCGCTGGGAGGACGGCGGCAGGACCTGCACGCTGCGCGTCAAGGGCTCCCCCGGCACCGTCGTGTACACGGGGCAGGCGCCGGGCATGGATCCCGCTTCGCGCGTGCCCGTGCTGGTGATCCGGCGCCGCGCCGCTTCCACCGTTTTC
>JADLBJ010000196.1 GCA_020847765.1 Dehalococcoidia bacterium | reverse complement strand
CGCGTGAGCGCTTTCCGCGCGGGCCGTAACCCGGCCCATGGGACGGCCCTGGCGCGGGGCGTTGCGACCACCGCAGCGGCAGCGGCGCCCGGCGCAATGCGTAAGCCACCCTGCCGTGCCATTCTTAACGGTAAGGATGTATCAAACGTGCCTTTGATCACCGCTGACCGGCTTACCAAGCGTTACGGAACGAGCGTGCTGGCGCTCGACCAGTTCACCGTCTCGATCGAGCCCGGCATCGTCGGGCTGGTCGGCTCAAACGGCGCCGGCAAGAGCACCTTCATCAAGATCCTGCTCGGCCTCATCGAACCGACCGCTGGCTCGGCCACGGTGCTCGACTACGACGTCGCCACGCAGGGCCCCGAGCTGCGCCAGTACGTCGGCTACATGCCGGAGCACGACTCGCTCCCCGGCGACATGGTCGCTTCCGAGTTCGTGGCCCACATGGCGCGCATGAGCGGGCTGCCGGCAACCGCCGCGCGCGAGCGCGCTGCCGAGACGCTGCGCCATGTCGGCCTGTTCGAGGAGCGCTACCGCCACATCAAGGGCTACTCGACGGGCATGCGCCAGCGCGTGAAGCTCGCGCAGGCGCTCGTCCACGACCCTCGCATCCTCTTCCTCGACGAACCGACGAACGGCCTCGACCCCGCGGGGCGCGACGAGATGCTCGACCTCGTACACCGGACCGGCACCGAGTTCGGCATCGCCGTCATGATGTCGTCCCACCTGCTGGCGGAGATCGAGCGTGTCTGCGATCACATCGTCGTGATCGAGGGCGGCAAGCTGCTGCGCCAGGGGTCGATCGACGAGTTCACCGCCCGCCGCCAGGCCATCGGTGTCGAGGTGGAGCACGGCGAGGAGGCGCTGGCCTCGGTGCTGGCGGCCCGCGGCCTCAGCGCGATCGTCGACGGCCGGAACGTCATGGTCGCGCTCGATGGCGATGCCGCGTATACGATCGTCCGCGACACCGTCGCCGACCTCGAGCTACCGCTGATCCGCCTCGAACAGGCGCGCGGCTCGCTCGAGGAGATCTTCCGCGACCAGGCGAAGGAGACGCCCGTTGCGCCCCGCTGAAGCCAGCAACATCTATGACCTCGGCTACCAGCACTACACGGGGCTGCGCCTCGGCCGCGGGCACATCGTCCGCAGCCTCTACATCGAAAGCCTGCGCGGCGCCTTCGGGCTCGGCCGCGGGCTGCCGCAGAAGATCTTCGCATTCTCGCTCGTCGGCATCGCCTTTGTGCCAGCGTTGATCATGCTGGCGATCTCGGCCCTGACGGCGGAGCAGATCGACCTCTGGCGCTACCAGGACTACTACGGGCTGATCCAGGTGGTGCTGGCGCTGTTCGCCGCCGGGCTGGGCACCGAGGTCGTCGGGCGCGACCAGCGCAACCGGCTGCTGCCGCTCTACTTCTCGCGGTCGATCACGCGACAAGACTACGCGGCGGCGAAGTTCGCGGCGCTCCTCACGGCGATGCTGATCATCTCGATCATCCCGCAGCTCTTCCTCTTCATGGGCAACGCGTTCTCCACCACCGACACGGTCGGGTATGTCCGCGACGAGGGCGACGTCATCCCCGCGATTCTCGGCGCCGGCGTGCTGATCTCGTTCATGATGGCCACGCTCGGCATCGTGATCGCCGCCCGGACCCCGCGCCGCGCGTATGCGACGGGCGCCACGATCGCGGTGTTCCTGGTGTCGACGGCCGTCGGCAACGCCATCCTGCATGCGGCGCCCGACACCTTCGCGCGCTTCGCGATCCTATTCAGTGTCTTCGACGTCATGGATGGCTTCACGCTCTACTTCTTCCAGGCACGCACGCGCGGCACCAGTGTCGGCACGGCAGACCTTCCGGGGATCATCTACCCGCTCGTCGCGCTGGCGTTCAGCTTCGCGGCGCTCGCGCTCTACTTCCGGCGCTACGAACGGATGTCGCTATGAACGGCGAAGCCGCGGTCACGCTCGATGCCGTCTCGCGCTGGTTCGGAAACCTCGTCGCCGTCAACGACGTGAGCTTCACCGTTGGCCCGGGCGTCACCGGCCTGCTTGGACCCAACGGCGCCGGCAAGTCGACGATCCTCAACATGGTGAGCGGCTTCCTGCAGCCCTCGACGGGCAAGGTGCTCGTGAAGGGCGAGCCGGTCTGGCGGAACCCCGCGATCTACCGCCACATCGGCATCGTCCCGGACCGCGATGCGCTCTTCAACTTCATGACCGGCCGCGAGTTCGTGCTCATGAACGCCCGCCTCCAGAAGCTGCGCGACCCCGCCGCCGCCACCGAACGTGCGATCGCGCTCGTCGGGCTCGAGGCAGCGCAGGGGCGCGCGACCGGCGGCTATTCGAAGGGCATGCGCCAGCGCATCAAGGTCGCGGCCGGCATCGTCCACGACCCCGCGATCCTGTTGCTCGACGAGCCGTTCAACGGCATGGACCCGGGCCAGCGAATCCAGATGATGGACACCCTGACCCGGATGGCAGCGGCGGGGAAGAGCGTCGTCTTCTCGTCGCACATCCTCGAAGAGGTCCAGCGCCTGGCGCACCGCGTGCTGGTCATCGTCGCCGGCCGGCT
>JADLBJ010000195.1 GCA_020847765.1 Dehalococcoidia bacterium | reverse complement strand
TCGCCCGCTGGCGCCCGCTCCTCGTCGGCGTCTTCGCGAACCAGTCCCTGCTCGAAGTAAACGACATCGCCGACGCCGCCGGCCTCGACCTCGTTCAGCTCTCAGGCAACGAGAGCGCCGACGACGCCCGCCGCGTCGAACGGCCCGTCATTCGCGCCCTCCACGTCGCCCCCGCTACCAGCGCCGACGTCCTCCTCAACGAGGCTGCCGGGCTGCGCGTGGCTGGGTTCCTGCTGGATACTGCCTCGAGCCAGGCCCATGGCGGCACGGGTGAGCCTTTCGATTGGGACGTCGCCCGCGAAACCGCCCGCCGACTCCCCTTCCTGCTCGCTGGCGGGCTCACCCCCGAGAACGTGGGCACCGCCGTCGCCCATGTCGATCCCTGGGGTGTGGACGTCTCGACTGGCGTCGAAACCGCCGGCAAGAAGGACGTCGAAAAGATCCGCGCCTTCATCCGCGCCGCCCGAGGAGCAGCCGTTGGCCAGTGACGTCAGCCTTCCCGCCCGCTTCGGCGACTTCGGCGGCCGGTACGTTCCCGAAACGCTCGTCGCCGCCCACCAAGAGCTCGAAGACGCCTACGCCGTCGCCCGCGGCGATCCCGTCTTCCAGGCCGAGCTCGACGACCTCCTTCACCACTACGTCGGCCGGCCCACGCCTCTCTATTTCGCCGAACGGCTGACCGGCGAATGCGGCGGCGCCCGGATCTGGATCAAGCGCGAGGACCTCGCCCACACCGGTGCCCACAAGATCAACAACGCCCTCGGCCAGGCCCTGCTCGCCCGCCGGCTCGGCAAGCCGCGGATCATCGCCGAAACCGGGGCCGGTCAGCACGGCGTCGCCACCGCCACCGTCTGCGCCATGCTCGGCCTCGAATGCGCCGTCTACATGGGCACGGAGGACATCCACCGCCAGTCGCTCAACGTCTTCCGCATGAAGATGCTCGGCGCCACCGTCGTCCCCGTCGACACAGGCAGCCGCACCCTCAAGGACGCGATCAACGAAGCCATGCGCGACTGGGTCACCAACGTCGCCACCACCCACTACCTGATCGGCTCGGCCATCGGCCCGCACCCCTTCCCCACCATCGTGCGCGACTTCCAGTCCGTCATCGGCCGCGAAGCCCGCGCCCAGATGCTCGAACAGGCCGGCCGCCTGCCCGACGTCGCCGTCGCCTGCGTGGGCGGCGGCAGCAACGCCATCGGCCTCTTCCATCCCTTCCTTGACGACCCGGTCCGTCTCGTGGGCGTCGAGGCTGGCGGCGACGGGATCAGCAGCGGCCGCCACGCCGCCAGCCTCGTCGCCGGCCGACCCGGTGTCCTCCACGGCACGAAGACCTACCTCCTCCAGGACCAGGCCGGCCAGATCCGTGAAACCCACAGCCTGTCCGCCGGCCTCGACTATCCCGGCGTTGGCCCCGAGCACTCCTGGCTGAAGACGAGCGAGCGCGCCGAATACGTCAGCGTCGACGACCGTCAGGCCCTCGAAGGCTTCCAGGCGCTTACCCGTGGCGAAGGCATCATCCCCGCCCTCGAACCCTCGCACGCCGTCTACCACGCCCTCGCCCTCGCCCGCTCCCTCCGCCCTGACCAGAACCTCCTCATCGGCCTCAGCGGCCGCGGTGACAAGGACATGCACACGGTGGCTGCCGCCCTGGGGGTCACCCTCTGACCGCAGCCCGCGCCAGCCAGCATCAGCAGCCGGCGCCCTGGGGCCCGCGCGACGTGCTCCTCGGCGCGATCCTCGGCTTCGGCGCCTTCGCCGTCACCACCGGTGCCTTCATCGCCCTAATGGCTGCCTTTGGGCGCGACTTCCAGCTCAACGACGTCGGCGACACCTTCGAAAAGGCCGCCACCGCCGCCCGCTACGTCGACAAGCGGCTGCAGGCGGCGGCCACCGGCGCACCGCTCCCCGACCCACCCCGAATCTATGCTGACCTCGTCAGCGTCAAGATCGGCTTTGCCACCACCCTCGTGTACGAAGTTCTGATGGTGGCGATCGTCCTCTTCGTCAGCGGCCGCAGCCCGCGCGAGCTTGCCCGCGTCTTCCACATGACGCGTTACGGCTTCGACGATCTCTGGCGCCCGGGCCTGGCTGTCGTCGTCGCCTACGTCGGCGTCGTCCTCTATGCCGTCGCCATGGATCGCCTCGGCCTCGACGCTCTCCGGCCGCAGAGCACCATCCCCGACACCATCACCCGCGACGCCGCCGCCCTCACCATGGCGGGTGTGCTCGCCTGCCTTGCCGCCCCTTTCGCTGAGGAGCTCCTCTTTCGTGGCCTCATCTTCACCGGCCTCCTCCGCTGGGGATTCCTCCCGGCCGCCGCCCTCTCCGCCGTCCTCTTCGACATGGCCCACCTCGACCCCGGCAGCCTCATTCCCTTCTTCTTCGTCGGCGTCATCATGGCCTGGCTCTACTGGTCGAAGGGCACCCTCTGGGACAGCGTCGCCTTCCACTTCTTCTTCAACGGCCTCAGTTACCTCTTCCTGCTCATCCGCCTCGCTTCGGGGGAATAGCCATGTCCGAACGTCTGCGCCAGCGCTTCGCCGATCCCCGCCCTCCCGGTGAACCGCTCTTCATCCCTTACGTCACCGCCGGCTACCCCAGGCGCGAGGACACCGTCCCCATCCTCCTCGCCATGGAGGAAGCGGGCGCCGGCGTCATCGAGCTCGGCGTCCCCTTCAGCGACCCCCTCGCCGACGGCGCCACCATTCAGCACGCCAACCAGGTCGCCCTCGAACAGGGCGTTACATTGCGTGATTGCCTCGCCTTCGTTCGCGAAGCGCGCGCTCGGGGCCTGCAGGCACCCGTCCTGCTCATGGGCTACTACAACCCCATCCTCGCCCTGGGCGAAGCGCGCGCCGCCGCCGAAGCAGCGGCCGCCGGCGTCGACGGCTTCATCGTCGTCGACCTCCCGCCCGAAGAGGCCGCCTCCTTCCTTGCCGAGTGCCGGGCGAACCATCTCAGCTTCGTGCCCCTCGTCGCCCCCACCACCTCCGAGCAGCGCCTGCCCCGCGTCGCCGCCGTGGCCGACGCCTTCCTCTATGTCGTGAGCGTCGCCGGCACCACCGGCGGCCACGGCGGCGTGCCCGACGCTCTCCCCGGCTTCCTCGACATGGTGCGTCGCCACACCTCCCTCCCCCTCGCCGTCGGCTTCGGCATCAGCACGCGTGAGCACGTCGCCGCCATCGGCCGCTTTGCCGACGCCGCAGTCATCGGCTCTGCTATAATCGCCGCCATCGACGCCGCCGGGCGCCAACGCCCGGTCGAGCGCGTCAGGGAGTTCGTGGAGGATGTTACCGGCCACTAGCGGGCAGGTGAGGCCGGCCCCAGGGGTGGGCAGCACGCGTCGCATGGCGCCGCGCCGCCCCCTCGCGGGCCGCGGCTATGGGCGCCCGCTGGCCGGGGTCTTTGCCTGCCCCCAGCCCGCCTGACCCGATTGCCCTGACCTTTCCCGGAGGAGGACCTGCGCGTCATGCCGGTTCGTGGCATTCGCGGTGCGACCACCGTGAGCAAGAACACCAAAGAGGACATCCTCGACGCGACCCGTGAGCTGCTCGCTGCCATGGTCGAAGCCAACGACGTCGACCCCCTCGACGTCGCTTCCGGCTGGTTCACCACGACCCCCGACGTCAACGCCGAGTTCCCGGCCGTGGCCGCCCGCCAGATGGGCTGGACCTTCGTCCCCCTCATGTGCGGCCACGAGATGAAAGTCCCCGGCAGCCTGCCCCTGTGCGTCCGCATCCTGCTCCACGTGAATACCGACAAGGGAGCACATGACATCCACCACGTCTACATCCGGGGTGCACGCGCTCTGCGCCCCGATCTCGCCGGCACCGCCCACTCAACCGCGCGTTAGCGCCGAGGAACACATGATCATCGTCGTTTCCCCCGAAGCAACCGCCGAGGACGTCGACCGCATCGTCGCCCGCATTCAGGAGAGCGGCCGTCAGGCCCATCTCTCCGTCGGCACCGAACGCTCCATCATCGGCGTCATCGGCCCCGACTCGCCCGAACTGCAGGACATGTTCGAGACGCTCCCCCACGTCGAGTCCGTCCACCGTGTCACCAAGCCCTACCGCCTCGTCAGCCGCGAGTTCCAGCCCCACAGCTCGGTCGTGCCCGTCGGCAAGGGCGTCACTGTCGGCGGTGCCGAGCTCGCGGTCATGGCCGGCCCCTGCTCCATCGAGAGCGAAGACCACATCATCCAGACGGCCCTCGCCGTCCGCGACGCCGGCGCGAACGTGCTCCGCGGCGGCGCCTTCAAGCCGCGCAGCTCCCCGTACACTTTCCGCGGCCTCGGTGAAGCCGGCCTCGAATACCTGGCCGCCGCCGGCCGCCTGACCGGTCTCCCCGTCATCACCGAGCTCATGAGCGTGCGCGACATCGACGTCGTCGCCCGCACCGCCGACGTCATTCAGATCGGCGCCCGCAACATGCAGAACTTCATCCTCCTCGACGAGGTCGGCAAAGCGAAAAAGCCGGTCATGCTCAAGCGCGCCCTCAGCGGCCAGATCGAGGAATGGCTCCTTGCCGCCGAATACATCCTCGCCCAGGGCAATCCCCACGTGATCCTCTGCGAACGCGGCATCCGCACCTTCGAAACTGCCTACCGCAACACCTTCGACATCAACGCCATCCCCCTCGTCAAAGAGCTCAGCCACCTCCCCGTCGTCGCCGACCCCAGCCACGGGACCGGCAAATGGAAGCTCGTGACGCCAGTGGCCATGGCAGCTACCGCCGCTGGCGCCGACGGCCTCATGATCGAGGTCCATCCCAGCCCCGACCACGCCCTCAGTGACGGTGCCCAGTCGTTGACACACGAGCGATTCGCCGAGATGATGCGGGCGGTCTCCGCTGTCGCCGCCTCGGTCGAGCGGACGGTCCCGCAACCGTTCGTGCGCGCATGAACGGCTCGATGCACACCACGCGCGTGCATGCGCCGCTCAAAGCCACGGGAGTGGGGACGCCTGCAGGGGCGCGCTAGCGGAAAGGGTCGTCAGACCAGAGCAGGTGCGCCCGCGCGGGGGGGCAGCGGCCTGCAGTCCCCCATGCCCGAAATCCAGCTGCCCGTCTTCCGCGGCCCCCTCGACCTCCTCCTCCACCTCATCGAGCGAGACGACCTCGACATCACGGCCGTCTCGCTCGTCTCTGTCACCGACCAGTACCTCCGCGCCATCCACAGCGGCGAGCGCGTCGATCCCCACGCCCTCGCCGAATTCGTCGCCATCGGTGCCAGGCTCATCTACCTCAAGTCCCGCGCTCTCCTCCCCCATCCGCCGGACGAGCCCGGCCAGACCATCGAAGACGACACCGTCGGCCAGGAGCTCGTCGACCTCCTCGTCGAATACCGTCGCTTCATTCAGGTGACCGACCTCCTCGAGGAGCGCCAGGACGCCGGACTGAAGGTCTATCCCCGCCTCGCGCCGCCGCCAGTCCTCCCCGAGGGCTCCGGCCTCGACGGCGTCACGACGGACGCCATGCGCGCCATCATGCTCCGTGTGCTCGCCCGCACACCCGCCGTGCCGCGTGCCATTCTCCCCCGCGACACCGTCGTCACCCTCGCCGAACGCATCACGGACTTCCGCGAGCGCCTGCGCAAGCGCGGCAAGTTCTCCTTCCGCCGCGCCATCGAGCAGTGCCGCACGCGCCTCGATGTCGTCGTCTCCTTCCTTGCCATCCTCGAGCTCCTCAAGGCTGGCGAATGCGACGCCCGCCAGAGCGAGAGCTGGGGCGACATCGAGGTCGTTGCCCTCCCTGTCGCTGCAGCCCCTTAACCCGCCGCTGCGTTTCACGTTCGCCCTCGCGTACCCTGCCACCATGCAGCTCGACCCCGCCCCGTCCGAGCACGCCCCACGCCTCCGCGAAGCCGCCCGCGTCGTCCTCCTTGACGGAGACGGCCGCGTGCTCCTCTTCCGCGTCGCCGTCCCCGGCCGGGACAGCGGCGCGCGTCCCCTCTGGATCACCCCCGGCGGCGGCCGCCACCTCAACGAAAGCTTCGAAGCCGCCGCCGCCCGTGAGCTCTGGGAAGAGACCGGCATCGAGACCACCATCGCCGCCTGCGTCTGGACCCGCGACCACACCTTCTCCATCACCGGCCGGCGTATTCGTCAATGCGAGCGTTACTTCCTCGCCCGCGCCCCGCACACCGTCATCCTCGACCGTCATCGCACAGCCGCGGAGCGCGCCTTTCTCGCCGCACACCGCTGGTGGACGCTGGCCGAGCTCGCTGCCAGCACCGACGCCTTCGTTCCGCGGCGCCTCGCGGCCCTCCTCGAGCCCCTGCTTCGCGGCGAGATCCCGCCGGCACCCCTCGACGCCGGCGTATGACAGCCCCGGCGACGACGGACGCCCTCCAGGCGCGAGTCCTCTCCCTCCTTCAGTCCGAAGGCTTCGATTTCGTCGGCGTGGCCCCGTCCTCCGTACTGCACAAGGCGCGTGCCGCCGCCCTGGCCGCCCACGAGGAGGGCCGCCTCCACGGCCTGCATTGGATGACGCCCACCTGGCTGGAGCGCGCCACCGACCCGGCACGCTTCCTTCCGGGCGCACGTTCAGTCATCCTCGTCGCGCTCCCCTGTCATCCGCCGGAACCCGACCGGGCCGACGAGACCGCGGCTGCACCCACCCGGGGCCGAGTTGCGCGCTACGCCTGGCGCCGTGACTACCACCGCACCTTCGAGAAGAAGCTCCGCCGCCTCGCCCGTGCCCTGCGCAGCGAGCTCGGGGCCTCCGCCCGACCGACTGTCGACTACGGACCGCTCCTTGAGCGCCCCCTCGCCGCCAGCGCCGGCCTCGGCTGGCTCGGCAAGTCGACCATGCTGCTCGTCCCCGACGCTGGCCCCTGGGTGCTGCTTGGCGCGATCGCCACCTCGCTTGCCCTCCCGCCCGGCCGCCCCCTGCGCAAGAGCTGCGGTGCTTGCACACGCTGTCTCACGGCCTGCCCGACGGGCGCCCTCGCCGCCGACGGCGCCCGCCTCGACAGCCGCCTCTGCATCAGCTACCACACGATCGAGAACCGTGGGCCCATCCCGCGCGGCCTTCGCCCTTTCTTCGGCGATTGGATCTTCGGCTGCGACGCCTGCCTCGACGCTTGCCCCGTCGGTGCTCGCTCGCGTCGCGCCCACCCCGACTTCGTTCCTGCGACGGTCGAAGACGCGCGACCGGCGCTCGCCCCGCTCCTCTCGCTCGACGCCGAGGCCTTCGCCGACCGTTTCCGTGGCCGAGCGATCATGCGCGCCGGGCGCGACGGCTTCCTCCGTAACGTCTGCGTCGCCCTTGGCAACGTCGGTGTCGCCGCCGACCTGCCCGCTCTCCTCGCCGCCCTCGACGACCCGGCCCCGCTGGTTCGCGGCCACGCTGCCTGGGCTCTTGGCGCACTCGGGCGCCGCCTCGGCCTCGATCCCACTCCCCTTCAGCAGGCCTTGAACCACTCCCTCGCGAGAGAGGCAGATCCGTCGGCGCGGGACGAGCTCCAGGCAGCCGTCGCAGTCCTCGCCGCTCCGCCTGGGCGCGAAGACCCGGCGTGCGATACTCCCGCGTAAACGCCCCGAGAGGCCCCATGCGCACCGCCACCGCTGCCGACCTGCCCCTCCTCGAACGCCGCCGCCTCGAAGCCGCCCTCCTCGTTCCCCTCATCCGCGCCCTGCAGGCCGAATTTGGCGTGGAGCCCGTAAACCGCGTCGTCGCCGCCACCATCCAGGCGATCGCGCGTGCCCAGGGCGAGGCCGATCGTGCCCGCCACCCAACCCGCACCCTCGCCGACCTCGCCGAGCGCATCCAGACCGGGATCCTCGCTGAAGGCTCCCTGACCGCCGAAGTGATCGCGGCCGACGACACCACCCTCGCCTTCGACGTGACCCGCTGCCGCTTCATGGAGATGTACGACGAGATGGGCGCCCGCGACCTCGGCGTCCTCCTGTCTTGCGGCCGCGACCTCGCCTTCTTCGCCGGCCTCGCCCCTGCCGTTCAGTTCAACCGCACACAGACGCGGATGGAAGGTGCGCCCGTGTGCGACTTCCGTTACGCGGGCCCACCCCCGTAGGCCTCGTCGCCCTTCGCCTCAGGCGCGTCCTCGTCCTCATCTTCGACCCGGTCACCCCCGTCCGTGGCGTTGCCGTCGGGACAGCCCGGGCGCCAGCGGCAGAAGCCGCACGCCGGGCTGGGCGTCGCCTCGAACGCAGTCGTCGCCTGGATGCGCGCGGCGATGCCTGCGTAGCGTTGCACCGTCGCCGCCGCATCCCGGCGTTCGAGCTCTCGCACCCGCTGCTCGCCCGTGCGCAGGTTCCAGGCTACCGCCCGCACCGTCGCCGTCCGCGGGACGTGGCGTACCACCCGAAGCGCCAGGTGGCCCAGGTCCAGCTGCGCGTCAACCACCTCATCCAGCTCGAACCGCCCCGTCTTCCAGTCGACGACCTGAAAGCGGTCCTCCGCCATTTGATCCGCCCGGTCGAGCCGTGCCTGAATCGTCACGCCTCGCCGAGGCGATGCTACCCACGTGTCCAGCTCCGCCCAGCGGTCCGCGCTCACGATCGTCTGATGCGCGGCGCAGCCGGCGGCGAAGAGCGAAAAGGCCGTGCGGTGCTCCCCCGTCCCCGGGCCTGCCACGGCGTGCGCGGGCATGCGGAGGTAAGCGTCGAGCTCATTCGCCCCGTCCTCAGGCTCGCCCGTCTCGCAGAGCACCTTCATAGCCCGATGCACGCCCTTGCCAATGATCCCCGCTGCCGTCTGGATTTCGGGCGGCGGCCGTTCGCCGCTGAGGTTGTCCCACCAATACTGCTTCCGGCAACGAAAGAAGGACTGCACACGGGAATGCGACAGCCGGAAAAGCGCGGCGTTCACGGCCCGGAAGCTTACCGCGTCCTCCCCGCCATCTCCAATGGGTGGGACGCCGTCTCAGTGCCCGGGGAAGACCTTCTCGCCCGCCCGGATCGGCACCGAAAGTCGGTTCTCGGCGGGCGGCAGCGGACATGACCAGGCGTCGTTGTAGGCACAGTACGGGTTATACGCCTCGTTGAAGTCCAGCAGCACTCGCCCGTCCGGAAGCTCCTGTGCCTCGAGGTACCGCCCAGCGCCGTACGTCTCGTCGCCCCGCAACGCATCCTGGAAGGGCACGAACAGCGCGCCGCTGCCCGGCTCCCGGTACAGCGTCAGCACCACCTCCGGTCCGGCGACGGCGAAGCGCACCCGCGCCCAGCGGAGGTATACCGCAGTCTCGCCGAGGCTCGTCTCCAGCTCCACCACCTGCGGCTCGGAAAAGATCTCCGGCACGGCCCGGATGGCAAGCGCCGGGTCCTCGGCGAAATACGCCAGCCCCTGGAATGCCCGCCGCTGTTCCGTCGTCAGCGGCGAATGCGGGTCCTCGCGGAAGAAGCGGTCCTTGGCCGCGCGGCGCTCGGCCAGGTCCGTCACCGGGCGCTTCCCGGGTCGCTCACGCCAGCCTCTCCACCAGGTAGCGCAGCGACTTCGGATAGCGATACTCGATGGCGCCGTGCCCGGCGTCGAACAGCTCGAAGAACACGTCGGTCACACCGACGTCCGCCAGCGCCTGCCGGAACGCCGCCGCGCCGAGATCCAGATAGAACTCGTCCTTCTTCCCCGCGTCGACGTACACCGCGCGCAGCGACCGCAACGCCGCGGCGTGCCCCGGCGCCATGCGCACCGGGTCCCAGGCCAGCCATCGCTCCCAGACGTCGGGAACCAGCTCACCCGTCACCGTGTCGTAGGGCAGGCGCACCGTCCCGTCCTCGTCCGCCGAATAGCAGGCCGCCATGCACCAATCGTTGAGGAGGACGTCGTCGCTCTCCTTCGAAAAGGCCGGTCGCGACCGGAAGCTCTCCCAGAACCTCGCGAACGAGCCGTCATACTGGTCCCGCAGAGCCCGCACCGACTTGCGGAACTCCGGCAGGTAGCACATCTCGAACAGCGCGTCGCCCGCGTGTGTCGCCAGCCCGCCGAACAGGTCGGGGCGGAGCATCGGCGTCACCATCGCCCCGTAACCGCCGCTGGACTTGCCCGCTATCCCCCTGTGGTGCGGCACCGCCAGCGTCCGGTAGTGTGCGTCGATCCACGGCACCACCTCGTTGCAGAGGTACGTGTGGTACCGCCCCGTGCCGGGCGAATCGAGGAACTGGCTGCCTCCCAGCGACGTCCAGGCGTCCACCCAGACGACGATCGCCGGCGGCACCCCGCCCGTCGCGAACAGGTCGTCCACCAGCTCCGGGAAGTTCCGCCGGAACGCACTGCGGTTGCGCCACATGTCCAGCTGCCCGGTCAGCCCCTGGATCATGTAGACGCTTGGGTAACGTCGGCCCGGCGCGTCGTCGTACCCCGGCGGCAGGTACACCCACAGCGGCCGCGTCGCCGGGTCGCCCAAACGGTTCCCCCTCCGCACTTCGCTTTCGAACGTGTGCTCCTCGAACCGCCCCCGCAGGGAAAAGGACCACGGTGCTGTCATCTCTCTCCTTCAGGGCCGCAGCGCGATCTTAAGCCCACCGTCCTCGCGCCGCCGGAAGAGGTCGTAACCCGCGGGGGTCTCGCTCAGCTTGAGCGAATGCGTCAGCAGCGGCCGCAGGTCCACGCGACCCCCGGCCACGAGCGCCATCAGCTTCGTCATCCGCTGCGTGCCGACCGGGCACAGCGTCGTCACCAGCTTGCGATGGATGAACGAGCCGCTCGTCGGCACCGTCAACGTCGGGAATGCCCCGTAGATCCCGACGCTGCTCACCGTCCCGCCGTTGCGCACCACTGCGCAGCAGTTCTCGAATGTCGCCTGGTGCCCCAGGGCCTCGACAGCCACGTCCACGCCGCGGTTGCCCGTCACGGCCATGATCTGGGCCACAGCTTCGCCCGGCTCCAGCACCAGGTCCGCGCCCAAACGCTTCGCCATCGCCTGGCGCTCCGCGATGCCTTCCACCGCGACCACCAGCCCGGCCCCGAGCGTTCGCGCCGCCGCCGTCGCGCAGAGCCCGACCGGCCCCTGCGCGAACACCGCCACCGTGTCTCCCGTCCGCATTCCCGCCCTCTCGATCGCAGCAAACCCGGTCGACATAATGTCGGTCACAAAGAGCACCTGCTCGTCTTCCAGATTGTTCGGCACGCGCGCCATGCTCGTCTGCGCACCGTTGACCAGGAAGTATTCGCCCTGAGCCCCGAAGAGCAGGTTGCCCGGCGCATTGTAGGTCGCGCACAGCTGATGGTCCCCCTCCAGGCAGCGCGCGCAGGTCCCACAGCAGAGCAGGCAGCTG
>JADLBJ010000194.1 GCA_020847765.1 Dehalococcoidia bacterium | reverse complement strand
CCCCCTCGAAGTGCGCTTGCAGCGTAGTGATGGGGGGACGATTTCGGTCTGCCTCCATGCATGCGCCGTAGCGCGAGTGGGCCGCCCGCGTCACCTGCCCGGTGGACATGAGTGCCGTCGGTGTGGCAGCAACCGCCGGTGATGGCGGAGGGGTATTCGTAGGAGCAGTCTGAATCGCAGTAGGCGTGAATGCGGCAGCGATCGTGGGTGCGACCACGACGGTTGCCGACAGAGCTGCAGCCACCGTTGGGGTCGGAATCGCCGGAGCAGCCGCGGTCGTTGGAGTAGGCACAGTGGATGGCGATACGGCGGCCGCTGCTTGCTCGGACGGCGAGGTGGGAACCGTCAGAGACGCAAAAGTCGGCGTCACGGGTACTTGGCTGGCCGCACTGGGTTGGTCCCGAAACAACAACACTACGACGAGAGCAGACGCCAGCGCCACGCACGCCAGCGAGAGGACGAATACTGGTACAGAGATCCGCTGCTGTTGCACCGCTCTACCTTCTCAAAGTGCGCATCGAGACTGGCTATCGCCGGCTTGCATTCAGATCTGCCCGCCGCCGTTGACCTGGATGACCTGTCCCGTGACCCACTCGGCCTCGGCCGAGGCGAGGTACACGCATGCCGCGGCGTGGTCGCGTGCGGCGCCCAGCCTCGGTATGCGGGACTGCGAGCGGTTGAGCGGATGGCTGCCGCCAACTTCGCCATGCATCGTGAAGCCGGGGGCAACGCAGTTCACCGTGACGCCATGGGGCGCAACTTCGACGGCGAGGTGGCGGGAGAAGCCGACCTGTCCGGCCTTTGCGGCGCCGTAGAGCGAGGCGCCGACCTCCATGCCCGTGGTCCCTGCTACGGAGGCGATGGTGACGATGCGGCCCCATCCGCGCGCGCACATGCCTTCGAGCACCGCATGCGTGCAGTTCAGTGTGCCGATCAGGTTGGAGCGGATGGGCAACTCCCACTTCTCCGGGTCCTGCTCCCGGAAGGGTGCGAGCGGCGCGCCTCCGGTCCCGCCGGCGTTGTTCACGAGGATGTCGATGGGGCCGAAGCGCTCCTCCGCCTCGCGCACGCCGGCGAGGACAGCGCCGCGGTCCACGACGTCGAAACAGACGGCGACGGCCTTGCCGCCGGCCGCTTCGATCGCCGCAACGGTCGCGGCAGCCGTGTCCGCCTTGATGTCGTCCACGACGGCGCGGGCGCCCTGGGCGTCACGGGCCCGCGCGATGCCGGCGCCGATGCCCGGCCCGGCGCTCTCGCCCGCGCCCGTGACGAGGGCTGTCTTGCCCGAGAGGTCGAACAGCATCTGCGTCTCCTTTCGCCGGCTCTGGTCAGCTGAAGCGCGGGATGACGTGCTTCCCGATCAGTTCGACCGCCTTCATCGTCTGCTCGTGCGGGATGTTGTAGGGGTTGACCAGGCAGAAGAGGATGTCGCAGCCGGTGGCCTCGTAGGCCTTGCAGGCCTGATAGACGTCCTCCGGGTCACCGACGACGCAGGCGTTAGCCGCGCGCAGTTCTTCGATGGTGTGGCCGCGCCGCTCCTCGCCCTCCATCGCGCGGCGGGTGCCGCCGAGGTAGTTGTAGGTGCCTGCATCGTCCTCGAGTTCCTTCACCCACTCGGCGAGGGCGCCCACGTACTTGCCGCCGAGGCGGGGGTAGGTCTCGAACGATTCGCGCGCGGTGTCAATGGCCTCCTGGCGCGTCTCGGCGCAGTGGACCATGGAGAAGCTGGCGGCCTGGTTGTTGATGAACTTGCCGACCGGCTCGGTGCAGCCGGCGATGCCCTCGCGGTAGACGTCGATCCGCTTCTTCAGCTCCTCCGGCGGCGTGCCGACGCTGAACGAGCAGAGCCCCAGCCCGAGTTCGCCGACGAGGCGGTGCCCGTCGACGCTGTTCGTGGCGGCCCAGATGGGCGGGTGCGGGTCCTGCAGCGGCTTGGGCAGCACGCGCCGCTTCGGCATGGACCAGTACTTGCCTTCGAACTCGTACTCGTCGTTCGTCCAGCAGCCGACGATGTGGTCGAGCGACTCGCGCCACATCGCGCGCGTGTCGTTGGGGTGGATGCCGAAGCCCTCGATTTCGAGGCGGGTGGAGGAACGGCCCGTGCCGAACTCGACACGGCCGTCGCTGAGGAGATCCAGCACCGCCACGGACTCGGCGGTGCGCACGGGGTGGTTGTAGGGCTGCGGCAGGAGGCGCACGCCGTAGCCGATGCGCAGGTTCTTCGTGCGGGCCGCGACGGCGCCGTAGAGCACCTCCGGGTTTGAGCAGTGCGAGAACTCCTCGAGGAAGTGGTGCTCGACCGTCCAGAAGCTGTGGAACCCGAGCCCGTCGGCAAGGACGGCCTGCTCGAGCGTGTTTTTGTAGGCGCGGTGCTCACTCTCGCGGTCCCACGGCCGCGCGACCGGGATCTCATAGAACAGGGCGAACTTCACGGCATCTCCCTGGCGCGGAGGGCCAGCGGCCATCCGGGATGCCGCCGCTTATAAAGGGCGTTCCAGTGGCGCGTCAACCGCAGGGACGGAGGCGGGATCCCGCGAAGGTGGAGCCGGAGGCCGCCTAAAGCAGTTCGAGGACCTCGCGGAGTTCGCGGATGACGACCTGGCCCGGCTTCGGCTGGCCCCGTTCGAAGCCGGGACCGCCCTCCTCGATGATGAGCGCGGTGCGCATGCCCACCCGCTCGGCGCCGGCGATGTCATGGTCTGGCGTGTCGCCGACGAAGAGCGCCTCGTGCGGGTCGCAGCCGGCGCGGCGCAGGGCTTCGAGGAAGATCTTCGCGTCGGGCTTGCAGGACTCCACCTCTTCGCTGCAGATGAGGGAGTCGAAGTGATGGCGGAAGCCGAGCCCGTCCATCATCCAGCTGAACTGGTCGACGTCGGCGTTGCTGACGGCCCCCACGTGGAGGCCGCGCCCGCGGATGCCGAGGAGCGTCACTTCCGCGTCGGGCCGGGGGGTGATGCGCCGGACGGCGGGCGCGCCCTCGGCGGGCGGGGG
>JADLBJ010000201.1 GCA_020847765.1 Dehalococcoidia bacterium | reverse complement strand
CGGCTTGAATGGCGGAGATGATGTACAGGGCATAGTCCCCGGCGGTGATAGTGAAGTCGGTGGCCGCAAGCTGCCCACTGGAGAGGATACGGGTGAGCCGGGTATTGTCGTCCGCAGGCGGCAGCCCTGACCACGACGCCAGCGCCTCGATGCTCTCGCCAGTGAGCGCCGCCCGCCAGATGCCCAGACGTCCGGCATAACACTGGAGGTTGATGCAGCGCACCCGAGCCGCAACCAGCGCTTCAGTCGATGTGCCTGAGAATGACGCGGTATCGACCAGCACCCCGTCCAGCCACAGATCAAGGGTGCTCGCATTCCATGTCCAGACCCAGTGATGCCAACCGAGGGTGGGTAAGCCCGTGGAGACCCCTGCTTGAGTCCCCTCTCGCGCCATATACAAAGAGATGAAACTGGACTCACCCTGCACCATGTACAGGAACTCCAGCGCATCGCCGAAGTACCCGGTCGCGGTTTCGATAAAAAAGACCACGTTGTAGGCGTCTACATAAGCATCGTGGTTGACCCACAAGGCGACACTGCCCTCGTTCCAGTCCCACGCGCCCGAAGCGTTCAGCCCGGAGACGGTGTCTACAGGCAGGTCAAGCAGGTCGTTGATACCGTCATAACTGGGCACGGGTGCTCCATCAGGCGCATTGAGGGCAGACAAAGACGGACCGTAGTACCCGGCATGGCGGTTGTTCCCGCTGGAGTCTAAGCCATATAGCCCGCCTGTTTCCTCCCCTGCCCAATAACCCACCAGATCATCCGGTTGGATGGTCAGCACCTTGTCACTGTACCCGCCAAGGGCCAGCGCTGGGGTCACCAAGGTCAGCAGCAGCAGTAAGGTAAGAGCCAAAGTGAGACGCCTCATCGGTATCTTCGCTCCCAAGCGACTTCGTTCCCCCGCAGGTACAGGCGCACCTGTGCCACCGACGCTTCGTAACTCTCACCCTCGGCGAAGACCGAGAAGTTCACCAGCCACGCCTCCGCCTGAAGCAGGGAAGCATCAAACTTGTAGGCAAGCACTCGCACAAACTCACTGCGTTCGGGCGGGGCATACCAGCGGGCCTCCGCCAAGAGTTTGTCCCCCGCAAGGTTCGCTTTTAGTTGGAGTAAATAGGGGGGGTAATCGCCCGCAGTTGGAGCCAGTCCGCTGAACGCCTCTCTGAGCAGTGCCTGTTTGTTCTGGTCAATCGCCCCAAACTCCGGGGCAAATTCGAGCAGCACAAAACCCCGCCATGCGCTGGATTGAGCAGACGCTGGCACAGGGGCTAAGAGGCATAACGTCAGCAGTACGGTGATCCATCTCATACTCTCATTGTGCAAAATTTAAAGAGGACAAATGTCATTTTGAGGACTTTTTGGTAAAGCAAAGTTAACCAAAAACTCTTGAGGCGCATTACCATCAGACTATGAGGAGGCGTAGAAAGGGACGAATGCTCACAACCGCTCCAGTGCTCACAACCGCCCAAGAAGAAATACTCGTAGCCCTGCACCTATACCCCGAGCTGCGGGAGGCCAAATACCACCAGATTGCCACCACCGTCGGATACAGCAAGGTCACCCTCGTGAAGGCCCTCCGCACTTTAGAGGAGATGCTGTTGATTCGGTCTTCACGTCCCCATGAACGGGGCAACTGCCTCAAGTCGATTGAGATCACCGAACAGGGGATGCGTTTCATCCGTTCGGTGCAGACGGCGGAGGTGCTGCGCTGAACTACCCTGACCTGCCAGTGTACTTGGCCGCGGTCCAGCGGGCAGATGAGGGAATGC
This sequence comes from Dehalococcoidia bacterium, assembly GCA_020847765.1. Classification (GTDB taxonomy): domain Bacteria; phylum Chloroflexota; class Dehalococcoidia; order Tepidiformales; family Tepidiformaceae; genus JADLBJ01. Next base: position 800 of record JADLBJ010000201.1, on the reverse strand, counting down.
TGCTCATCTTGCTGATGGTGGGGGCAGCCGTCGTTTTTTACCTACTCACCCGACGCCGCCGGATGGGGATACGCCTTGCGCCGGTGCTGATGTTCTATTTGACTTTACTCATGGTGGTGGTCTCATGGCGTGGCTAAAACGAGTGCCAGACGGACTGTGGGTACTGCTGAGTGCGATCTTCGCCCGTTTGTGGTCTTTGGGGTCGGAGCGCCTCTGGTTTGATGAAGCCTTCACCTTCTGGGCGGCAGCGCCCAGTACCGACTTCTGGGCTGCGGTTAAGGGGGATACCCATCCACCCTTGTGGAACCTCATTCAGGCGGTGCAGGTCCGGCTCATGAGTCTGCTGCACCTTGAGCTTGAAGCAGGCTTCCGGCTGTGGTCGGTGGTCTTTGGGGTAGGGGCAGTGATGCTCCTGTGGGGCATCGCTCGACGCTTGGGTTTCTCTCGGACTACTGCCTTGGGGGTGGGGCTGCTGGCCGCGTGGATGCCCGGACTGGTGTACTTTGGACAGGATGCGCGCATGTACAGCCTGCTGTCCTTTTGTGTGCTGGGCGCGCTGTATGCAGCCCTGCGCCGCAACTGGTACCTGTTTACCCCCTTTGCCCTCGCCGCAGTTTACACCCAAAACGTGGGGCTGTTTTACATCGGGGCATTGGGACTGGCAGCGCTATTCACCTCTCAGCGTGCCGAGGAGCGGCTGCGTATCCTCCTGTCTTTGGGGGTGGTGGGGTTGGGTTATCTGCCTTGGCTGCCTTCGATGCTTCAGCAGGCGAGCGCGGTCGGGCAGAGTTACTGGGTGG
>JADLBJ010000193.1 GCA_020847765.1 Dehalococcoidia bacterium | reverse complement strand
GTCGCGCTGCCGGAACTCCCGCCGCGGCTCGCCAAGCTCCTGGGTGGCGAGTCGCTCGAGGTCGATGGCGAGACGGCCAACGACGCGCCGCCGCCGTCCATGGGCGGCGGCTCTCCAACCGGAAGCGACTCGGCCGTGCGGGGGGCCAGCGCGATCGTGACGGAGTACATCAGGCACTCGAAGCTCTCCCCCGAGGCGCTGGTGAAGTTGACTCGAGAGCTTCGTGACGCCCTCCGCTAACCGACCGTTCCATCGGTGACTGCGGCCGACGATGTTGATCACCGTCCCCCCACAGGTCAGCTCCACAAGACCTGTTGCTCCACGACCTGTTCGGGGACAGGTGGCTGAGCGAGAGCGGAGCGCAATCGGGGCGTCGTCATCCGCCGTTCGACGAACGGCGGCAGCTCGAGGCGCTTCTCATTTGGAACGATCACCACGGCCGCGACCCGGGCGCGCGTGATCGCGTTGTAGAGGAGGCGCCGCGCGCGATCCTGATCCGTCGTGGCCTCGTACGGCCAGAGAACGGCGACGGCGTCGAACTCGCGGTTCTTCGCGGCATGCACCGTCATCGCACTGAGGCGTCGCCGCGCGACGGCGCCGTGGACCCGCTGGTGGTGGACAAGGCGCTGAATTTGACCGCGCAGCTCTCCGGATGTGAGACGCGACACCCCCGTCAGGCTCCGCCACCGATCGGCCCACTTCATCAGCGTGGCCTGGACTCGGCCCGCAGCGACGGACCGGAGGTCGTCCAGGTCCACGAGCGCTGCTCGATCCTCAGGCAAGCCGAGCGCGGCGACCAACTCTTCGGCGACGACGTCGCTGCCGTCCTCCCACGGGATCTGGTACGGGCCGACCCGCACCTGCTTGCCAAGGGACTTCTCGGCGATGCGCGTGAGGACCGTGCGAACGAAGGTCGAACGCTCCATCGAGACGGGCGAGATGACGGCGATCTCCCGGAGCCGCGACCAACGCCGGAGCTGCACGGCCAGCTCCCACGCTGCAAGGCCCGGCGGATTCAGCATGGGCACGGTCGCAGCGGCGTGGAGGCCCGATGCTGGTCGAGATGAGGCTCCGGAACTGAGTGACCCCCCTCGGGGAGCTTGACGCAAGCCCCCGAGGAGGGTCGTCTCCCTCGTGTATGGCGAGAGGAGGCCGTTCTTGTCCCATCCGCTGTTGCGTGACGCCAGGTTCTACCTGCACCTGGCGCTGATCGACGCTGACGCTGCCGAGCAAGCGCGCAAGGCGGGCTGCCCGGACGCCGACTGCGGCGGCGTGCTGCATCTCGCGCGGTTCGACCGGAAGCCGAGGGCCGTCGCAGGCTTCTCATGGCGCACCCTGGGCGAGGAGTACGCCAAGCGCTGGAGCTTCTGCTGCGCCGAGGAGGGCTGCCGACGGCGAGTGACGCCGGTCTCCGTGCGGTTCCTCGGCCGCCGCTGGTACCTCGGCGTCGTCGTTCTGCTGGCGAACGCGTTGACCCACGGCTTGGACTACGGGCGCGGCAAGGGCCTGAGCCGCGAGCTCGGCGTGCCGTGGCGGACGCTCGAGCGCTGGAGGCGGTGGTGGCAGGAGACGCTCCCCGCGACGGCGCTGTGGCGTGGGGCCGGCCTGGTGCCGCCGCTGGTGCCCGAGGCGATGCCGGGCGCGTTGCTCGCTCGCTTCGCCGGTGACGAGTCGGCGCGCGTGCTCGGTGCCCTGCGCTGGCTCGCGCCGATCACGACGACAAGTCCAGGCCGGTCAATCTGATCGAAGGAGCGTGCGATCCCGCAGAGTGTGCTTGGCGACCTCGAAAACGAATGCTGGTAGATGAAGCCCCCGCGCTCGACGGTCACGACGACCGCGCGCGGAGGTGACGAGTGGCGAAGACGGACGGCGCGGACGCGGCCGAACGGTGGGCCAGGCTGCGCTTCTCGATCGTGGGCCCCCTTCTGGCGGCGCCACCGGGGCGCGGTGAGCTCGCCGGCCTGCTGGCAGGGCTGGCGGCGAAGGAGTGGAAGCACCCGACGAAGGGGACGCCGGCGCGCTTCGCGGCGTCGACGCTCGAGCGCTGGTACTACGCGGCGCTCAAGGCGAAGGACCCGATCGAGGTCCTGCGGCGGCGGCTGCGCAAGGACGCGGGCCAGCACCGGGCGATGATGCCGAAGCTTCGGGCGGCGCTCCGCTCGCAGTACGAGGCGCACACCGGCTGGAGCATGCAGCTCCACGCCGACAATCTGCGGGAGCTCGTGAGGGCCGACCCGTCGCTCGGGCCGATGCCCTCGTACCCGACCGTGCGCCGCTACATGCGAGCGCACGGCCTGGTGAAGGTCCGCCGGAAGCGGCTCGACACGCCGGGTGATCGACGTCAACTAGAAATCCCGGGTGGCGACAATTAGAACTCCCGGGTCCCGGCCCCCTAACGGACTGGGAACTTACGCCGCCACCTCCTCGTCTCCGGCCTGGCCCTTCTTCTTCCGCCGGTCGTGGGCCTTCTCGGCGCGGTAGCTCTCGACGTTGAGCTCGAGGATCCGGGCGTGGTGGACCAAGCGGTCGATGGCGGCCGCCGTGGTCATGGCGTCCTTGAAGATCTGGTCCCACTTCGAGAAGACGAGGTTGCTCGTGATGAGCAACGAGCGCCGCTCGTAGCGCTCCGCGAAGAGCGTGAAGATCACGTCCATCTCCTCGCGCTCCTGCTGCACGTAGCCCAGGTCGTCGATGATCAGCGCCTCGAACCGATCGAGGCGCTTGAGCTCCTGGGGCAGCCGCAGCGCGCGCTTCGCGCCGATGAGGCGCTGGACGAGGGCGTAGGCCGGGAGGGCCAGGACCGAGCGGCCGCGCGAGACGAGCTCGTGGCCGATCCCCCAGATCAGGTGGCTCTTGCCGGTGCCCGGGCCGCCAAAGGCGAGGACGTTCTC
>JADLBJ010000192.1 GCA_020847765.1 Dehalococcoidia bacterium | reverse complement strand
CTCGATTCGCACCGCGGCCGCCAGGTCGTCCGCTCCCTCGCCGAAGAGGTGCGCGCCCGGAACCTCATAGGAATCATGGTCACCCACGACCCGGAGATGGCCGCCCTTGCGAGCCGGACCCTCGCGCTCCACGACGGGGAGCTTCGCCCGCCGCCCTCTGCCGCAGCCGCAGTCACCGGCGGCTGAAGGCCGTTGGACTGGACGCGGCCCTCGCCGGTGGCTCGGCTATACTTACTCTTCTGATGAAAGCTCTCGTACTGGCAGGCGGAAAGGGGAGCCGACTGCGGCCGTTCACCTACTCGGGCGCCAAACAGCTCGTGCCGATCGCCAATACGCCCGTCCTCCATTTCCCCATCCGCCAGCTGGTCGAAGCGGGCCTGACCGAAATCGGCATCGTCGTGGGCGACACCGAAGCGCAGATCCGCGAGGCGATGGGCGACGGCGCCCGCTTCGGAGCGCGCTTTACCTACATTCGCCAGTCAGCGCCCGCCGGCATCGCCCACGCGGTGGCCATCGCCGAGCCCTTCCTCGGCGCCGACGCCTTCGTGCTATACCTTGGCGACAACGTCCTGATGGGCGGCATCGCCGGCTTCGTCGAGGAGTTCGAGCGCAATGGTCCGGCCGCCGCGATCGTCCTCAAGGAGGTCCCCGACCCCCGCGCCTTCGGCGTGGCGGTGGTCGCCGACGGCCGCCTGGTGCAGATGGTGGAGAAGCCCCCCGAGCCGCCGAGCTCCCTCGCTGTCATCGGCGTCTACGCCTTCAAGCCCGCCGTGTTTTCCATCATCGCCGGGCAGACGCCGAGCGGCCGCGGGGAGCTGGAGATCGCGGACACGATCAACGGGCTCGTCGCCCAGGGCCACGACGTCCGCGTCAGCGTGACGCCCGAGCACTGGATTGACACGGGGAAGATGGAGGACATGCTGGCGGCCAACCGCGTCGTGCTGGACCGGCTCGCCGGGGGGATCGCTCCGGACGCGGTGGTGGAGAACTGCCGCTGCGCCGGCGCGATCGCCATCGGCGCCGGCGCCCGGCTGGAGCGGTGCTCGCTCGAAGGCCCGGTCGTGATCGGCGCCGGCGCGCACCTGCGCGACTGCCACGTCGGGCCATATGTGGCCATTGGCGCGGGCGCCGAGGTCGAGCGCGTCGCCCTGAGCAACAGCATCGTGATGGATGAAGGCCGGCTGATCGACTGTCCCGGTGTGGTGGATTCGATGATCGGCCGCCACGCCTGCGTTCGCCGCGCCCCGGCCGGCGCGCGCCTCACGCTCGGCGACCACTCCGCGGTGGACGTCGCGTGAGGGCGCTGGTGACGGGTGGCTGTGGCTTCATCGGCAGCCATGTCGTGCGTTCACTGCTCGCCGCCGGCTGGGACGTGACAAACCTGGACCGGCTGACCTACGCGTCCAACCCGGCCAACCTGGCTGGAGTGGGACCGTCCGCGCCCTATCGCTTCGTCGAAGGCGACGTCTGCGACGCCAGCCTGGTCGGCGGTCTTGTGGAAGGCATGGACCTCGTCCTGAACTTTGCGGCCGAGACGCACGTCGACCGCTCGCTGCTTGATCCGGGCGTCTTCGTACGCACGGACGTCGAAGGCGTTGTCTGCCTGCTGGAGGCGGTGCGCCGCAACCCGGGCGCGGCCCTGGTGCATATGTCGACCGACGAAGTCTTCGGTTCGCTCGTTCCGCCACTGGAGGCCGCCGAAGACACGCCCTTCAACCCCAGCTCTCCCTACTCGGCGAGCAAGGCGGCAGCGGAGCTCCAGGTGCGTGCGTACACGACCGCCTACGGCTTCCCGGCGACGGTGATCCGCTGCTGCAACGTCTACGGCTCACACCAGCATCTCGAGAAGTTCATCCCGCTCTTCACGACGCGCGCCTTCGCCGGGCTGCCCCTCCCACTCTACGGCGACGGCCAGCAGGAGCGCGAGTGGCTATACGTCGACGACTTCGTGGCCGCCCTGCACCTGATCGTGGCCACGCTGCCGGCAACGCCTGGCGTCCACGCCGTCCACGTGGGGTCGGGCGAGCGGCTGCCGAACCGTGTCGTGGCGGAGCGAATCTGCGCCCTCGCTGAGCGACCGACCTCCCTCATCGCGCCCGTGGGCGACCGCCCCGGCCACGATCGTCGCTATGCCCTCGACAGCTCCGGCCTGCGCAGTCGCGGCTGGGCTCCGGCCGTCCCGTTCGACGAGGGGATCGCACGCACAGTGCACTGGTATGCGGCGAACGCCGCCGTCTGGGGTGGAGCCGCCACCGGTGAGTTCGCAGCCTACCTGGAGCGGCAGTACGGCGCGCGACTCGCAGTGCGCGGCACCCCGCCGGCCTAGGGCAGCAGCGCCAGCTCGAAGAGCATCGGTCGGTGGTCGCTCCCGGCGCCGCGTCCCTCGCGAATGGAGAGCGGCGTCACGCGGCCGCCCACGAGCACCTGGTCGATCCGGATCTCCGGCAGCAAACGAGTCTGATAGGGCCAGGACGTGGCATTGCCGCGGCCGCGGTCGACGTGGGCGTCGCGCAACCCCAGCGCCAGCAGACGGCTGTACCAGACGTGGTGCTGGGTGGTGTTGAAGTCGCCCGCCACCACAAGGCGGCCTTGCTCGCCGCCAAGGGCCTCGACGAGGGCCGTCATCTCGTCGGCCCAGAGCGCGGCGTTGGCGCGGCTCGTCGGCGAGACGGGATGGACGTTGTATACGCGCAGAGGGAGACCCTCCCGCGCGATCGTGGCGCGCGTCATCTGGATTCCTGCCACGGTCCATGTTTCGCCGTCGACAGGGAAGCGGGAGTAGATCGCCGTCCCGCGGGAGCCGGCCACAGGATCGCTGACGTGATAGGGCAACATACGGTCGAGGCCGGCGTCCCGGAGGGCGACCTCGGCCCGGGGCGTGAACTCCTGGAGCAGCAGCACGTCGGGGTTGAACGCCGCGGCCTCCGCCATCAGGGGCCCGAAGTCTTCATTGTCGAACTTAAGGTTCGCGCTGAAAAAGCGAAGGCGCGGCGCAGTCCAGGCTTCCGCCGGGATGGTCGCGGCGGCGCGATAGTCGGGCAGGACCCATGTCAGATGAAGGGCAGCGACGCCCGCGGCAATCGCCAGGAGCCGCCACTGCCGAAAGTAGACGCCGGCCAGCGCCACCGCATAGGCGGGCAGGTAGATCCAGAAGGTGAAGGCGTCGGCCCAGATAGAGACCACCCAGCGGTCGTGGGCGACGACGCGCAGCAGCGCAGCACAGGCCAGCGGCAGCGACGCCACCCAGCCGACAAGCGCCACGGCGACGCGCGGCAAGGCCGCCGCTGACGAGCGCCGGTACCAATGCCACAGCCGAAGCGGCGCGCCCCTGGAGCGGGACAAGCAGCGACTGCCGACCACGCCTGCTACGGCGCCTGCTCCCAGTCCAGCATCATGACGTCGATCTCGTCGCCTGGCCGGGCAGCGGTAGTCTCCTCGGGGATGACCGTCAGGGCGTTGGCGGCACTCATGCTGGTGAGGATGCCGCTCCCCTGGGGACCGGTCAGATCGGCGTAAGAGCGGCCATCCTCTCCGCGGCTGACGATGCAGCGAGCGTAGAAGCGCCGGCCGTCGGGGTTGCGAACGGCGTCGCGTGTGATCGCCCTGATGACGGGCCGCTGCCAGTCGCTTCGCCCGAGCATGGCGTAGATCGCCGGCCGGCCAAAGAGTTCGAAAGAAACCATCGAGCTGACCGGGTTGCCCGGCAAGCCGAGGTGCGGCACGCGCCGGCCGTCGGGCGCGGTGAAGGCCCCGAAGGCGAGCGGTTTGCCCGGCCGCATGCGCACGGTCCAGAAGTCGATGGCACCCTCCCGCGCGAGCACATCCTTGACGACGTCGAAATCACCGCGGGAGACACCGGCGCTCGTCACAATCATGTCCGCGTCGAGGCCGGCACGGATCTTCCGGGTCAGGTCCTCGACGGTGTCGCGGGCGATGCCCAGTAGCCGCGGGACCCCGCCACAGCGGCGCACGAGGGCGGCCACGCTGTGGGCGTTCGAGTCGTAAATATGCCCCGGCAAGAGAGGCTGGCCCAGGGCAGTTATCTCGTCGCCGGTCGAGAGGATGGCGACTACGGGCCGGCGGTAGACGGGCAGGTCCGGCAGGCCGAGGCTGGCCGCGACGCCAACCTCGGACGGGCGCACGACGCGGCCGGCCGGCAGGACCGGGGCGCCCTGGCGTACGTCCTCGGCCCGGAAACGAATGTTCGCTTCCACGGCCGCTGCCTTGAAGACGCGCACGGTGGCCGCCCGATGGGGCGGCTCGTTCGGAGTTCGCAGCCGCTCGTCCGTCTCTTCGAAGGGCACGACGGCGTCCGCACCGGGTGGTATCGGCGCCCCGGTCATGATCCGCACCGCCTCCCCGGGGCCCAGCGGCGTCTGGCGCACATAGCCGGCGGCGAGGTCGGCGACGACGCGCAACTCCCGCGGCGCGGCCTCCGTTGCTCCGGCGGTGTCAGCGGCGCGTACCGCGTAGCCGTCCATCGCCGTGTTGTCGAGGGGCGGGATGTCGAACGGCGCAATGACGTCGTCAGCGAGGACCTGACCGAGTGCGTCGAGGAGCGGCACGCGGACGGGCTCGAGGCGCGCGAAGAACGAGAGAATGCGTTCGCGCGCCTCCTCGACGCTGATCATGCCGTGCTGGGGCGAGGACATGAGGGGCCCTCTGTCTCGGTTTCGGGCGGACGGCACGCGGCCTCAGGCCAGCCGCACCGCCAGGCAAGTCGTCGTCCGCTGCACCCCGGAGACCTTCTGCACCGCGTCCGTGATCGCGTTGCCCAGGCAGTCCAGATCGTCCGCTTCCAGCTGGACAATGACGTCGTACGGTCCGGTGACGGTGTCGACGGCCGTGACCCGGGCGCCCGGATAGGCGAAGTCGCTGATAGCCGCGCCCACGGCCTTCGCCTTGCCAACGTCCGTCTCGATGAGCACGTATCCGCGAACGGCCATGTCTCCCCTCCGGGTTACTCGGAAGGCATCATTGAAAACGCCCGCCCCCCTGTCAAGGCGCCACAACTCCCTGAACAGGAAGGGGGATAGCCAGCGCGATCTCTCCGATGCTGGCGTCGGCGGTGACGCGAATGGGGAGGGACACGTCGAGCCGCACGACGAAGCAGAGTGCTTCTTCGCCCGTGCGGCAGTAGTAGACGCCGCCGGCCGCGGTCAGGACAGCTTCGCCCACCGCCAGGTTCGCCGGCAGCGGGAAGCGCACCTCCTGCTCGTCGCTGCTCCACGCCAGCTCGGTTTCCCCCGGCTCGAGGACGGCAGGGTCGGACGTCGTCAGGGCAAGCCGCGCGGGCGCCTCGCTGTTCAGGTGGTAGCCGGGGGGAGCGCTGACGGCGACGCGAATAGTCGCCACCCCGGCGCGGACCTCCTGCACCGGCAACGAGAGGCGAACCGGCCTGCCCACGCCCCCACCCACCGCCACCGACAGGTTCGTCAGGGCGAGCGTTGAGACGACGCCGCTAGCGAGGTCGACGACGCGGATGGCGTGGTTGTTGGTGTCGGCGACGTAGAGGTGCCCTCTGGCGGCCCCTATGCCCCCGGGTTCGTCAAAACGTGCCGCCGCTGCGACGCCGTCGGCCCTGCCCCGTTCCCCGCCAGCCACGGTCGCAACAGCGAAGGAGGCGGGATCGACGCGCCGGACTTTGTGGTTGTACGTGTCGGCGACATACAGCGCGCCGTTGGCGAAAGCGACGCCCTGGGCATGCTGGAGCTTCGCCCTGCCCGCCGGGCCGTCCTCGTCCCCATAGTCGAACAAACCCGTGCCGACGAGCGTCTCGACCTCGCCCTGGCCCGCGAGCGCCACCCGCCGCAGTGCGCTAGCCTCAGGGTCGACCCAGTACAGATAGCGGCCGTCGCCTGTAAGGCCGGAGGGCTGGGCCAGCGTCGCCTGCGTCAGGCGGTCACCGTCGTGAACGCCCTCACGGCTCGTGCCGGCGAAGACGCGGACCGTCCCGGCGTGCAGATCCATTGCCCAGAGCTGATGCACGCCGGCCATGGCCACGAAGAGCGTGTCGCCCGCAAGGTAAAGACCCCAGGGGGAGGTCAGTGCCGTCTTGCGCGCCAGGGCGCCAGGCACGGGAAGCCGGTCCAGCTGGGCGCCCGTTCCGGCGACCGTCACAACCACGCCGCTGTCCAGGTCTATCCTGCGCACGGCGTGGTTGCGGGTGTCCGCCACATAGAGGAGCCGCCCGTCCTCCGAGAGTGCAAGGCCCTGGGGCTGGCGAAAGGCGGCCTCCTCGGCGGTACCGTCGGCGAAGCCCTCCGCGCCACTGCCCACGACGCGACGGATCGCGCCGTCGAGCCCGGCCACGAGCACGCGGTTATGGCCCGAGTCGGCGATGAACAGCCGGCCACCGGCCTCGTCCGTCAGCACGGCGCCGGGGAAGGAGAGGATCGTCGCCGGCCGGACGGCGTCGTCTCGCAGCGGCAGCGGAGAGCGATCGACCTGGCCGCGGCCCCCGAACTCGTCGAGCAGCGACGCCACCACCGGCTGGATCACGGCGTAGACGCCCTCTCCGGCATGCACCCCCACCAGCTTGCCGGCCGGGTCGATCACGACGATCGTTGGCCAGGCGTTCACGCCGAAACGGTTCCAGAAGACGAAATCGGGGTCGTTAACGACGGCGTGGTGAAGCCCGTAACGCGCGACGGCCTCGCCCACGGCGTCGTCTTCGTGCTCCGTGGCGTACTTGCCCGAATGGACGCCGATGACGGCCAGGGCGTCGCCGAACTGGGCTTCCAGCCGCTCCAGGTCGGGTATGACGTGCTGGCAGTTGATGCAGCCGAGGGTCCAGAAGTCGAGGAGAATCACCTTGCCGCGGAGCGTGGCCAGGCTGAGCGGGCGTTCGACGTTGAACCAGGTCAACCCCTCCGGAAAGGGCGGCGAGGCGTCTTTCCCGGCCCATGAGCGACCGGAGGCGACTTCCGCCGACTCGTTGCCAGCCGCAGGGCGCTCGCCCGGCGCGTGACCGTTACTGCCGCAGGCCACTGCCACCAACCCAAGCGCCAGCATGAAGGCGCACCATCCAACCATTCTAGCCGTGCGTCGGGCGGGGACGTGAGTGCAAACCGGCATCGTCTCGCCATGGTAGGGTCAATATCGCGTCACCGCCCGCGGTCGCAGCGCCGGACCGTTGCTGGGGCGCGGGCTATACTGGGCGATCTCATGACCGTTTCGGCTTCGGCGTTCGACGCCCTCCGCCAGGACGCGCTGGCCGGCCTTGCCCGCGCGACGGACGAGGCCGGCCTGGAGCAGTGGCGCGTCGAATGGCTCGGCCGCCAGGACGGCCGCCTGACCCGCCTGCTGCGCTCCGTGCGCGAGCAGCCGGCGGCCGAGAGGCCGGCCTTCGGGGCTGCCGCGAACGGCCTCAAGCAGGCACTCGAGGCGGCACTCGGCGAACGCGAGGAGGCGCTCCGCCGGGAAGCCCTCCAGGCGCTCACCACCACGGACGCACTTGACGTCACACTCCCGGGCAGGCCGCAGGCGCTCGGGCGGCTTCATCCCGTCACCCAGACGCTGCGCGACTGCGTGCAGGCCTTCGCCCAGATGGGCTTCCGCGTGGTCGAGGGCCCGGAGGTCGAATGGGCCGCGTACAATTTCGACGCCGTGCGCATCCCCGAGGACCACCCGGCACGGGACATGTGGGACACCATCTGGGTGGACACTCTCATCGGCGGCGAGCGGAAGATGCTCCTGCGCACGCACACGTCGCCGAACCAGGTGCGCGTCATGGAGCGGATGCAGCCACCGGTTCGCGTCATCGTCCCCGGCAAGTGCTACCGCCAGGAGGCGACCGACGCTACCCACGAGTGGATGCTGACGCAGATCGAGGGCCTTGCCGTCGACGAGGGCATCCGCATGAGCGACCTCAAGGGGGTGCTTTACGAGTTCGCCCGCCAGATGTTCGGCGCCGACCGGAAGATCATCTTCCACCACAGCTACTTCCCGTTCGTCGAGCCCGGCGTCGAGATGGCGATCGACTGCTTCATCTGCCGCGGCCTGGGGGCCGCGTGCAGCACCTGCCACGGCACGGGCTGGATCGAGATCCTCGGCGCCGGAATGGTGCACCCCGAGATCATCGACAATGTCGGCTACGACTCAGCCCGGCATACCGGCTTCGCCTTCGGGCTCGGCATCGAGCGGGTCGCCCTCCTGCGCTGGGGCATTGAAGACATCCGCAACTTCTATCAGAACGATGTCCGCTTCCTCGAGCAGTTTTGAGGATGCGGTCATCCAGGCCCCGCAAGATCACGAACGCACGGCCGCGATCGACGCGGAGCTGACGTTCGTGCGCCGGTGCGCGTTGCCCGACCGTCTCCTGGCCGGGCTGGGCGCCGGGGAGGTCGCAGCGCTGGCCAGCCTCCACACCCCGACACCGCCGTATGGCACCACGACGAGAAGACGGAGCAGGGCCATGAGGCGAAACTGCGCCTGCTGCGCTGGTTCAGCGTGAACGTCGCCAACCTCTGCCACGAGAGGTGCGTTCGACGGCGACGGCCGACGGGCGAGTCCTTCAACAGCACGTCGTGCGCGGGACGACGCCGACCGGCGAGCCGCTGGAGACGTTCGCTCGGATGCTCGCCTCCTCTACCCGGCACCACCGCGACGAACACCTGGACTCAGGGCCGTTGGCGGTGCCGCGCGCGCCCGAAAGCGGGTCGCCCGGTCCGCTCCGACGCGTCCCGTTTCCCTGGGGCCGGGGCTTCTACCGTGCGGTAGAATGGCCGAGACCGAGCCGCCCGCGCGCGAAAGGACCTGCGATGGAATTCCAGTTCACGGCCGAGCATGAAGCGCTCCGGCAGGAGGTACGCGACTTCCTGCGCGCGAACCTGCCCGCCGCCGGCCACGGTCCTCCGCGACCGACGAGCCAGGAGGACTGGCCGGCGCAGATGGCCTTCAACCAGAAGCTGGCCGAGAGGCAATGGATCGCGCCTGCCTGGCCCAGGCAGTACGGCGGGCTGGGCTGGAGTCATCTCGAACAGATGATCTTCGCCGAGGAGCTGGCCTACGCCGGCGCCCCCGACGGCGGCCGCGTGTTCAACGTCGGCATGATCGGCCCGCCGCGCATTGTGCACGGCTCGCCGGAGCAGAAACGCGAGCACCTCCCGCGCATCACGGGCGGCGAGGTGGTCTGGTGTCAGGGCTACAGCGAGCCGGGCGCTGGCAGCGACCTTGCCGCGCTCCAGACGCGGGCAGTGCGCGACGGCGACGACTATGTCGTGAGTGGCCAGAAGATATGGACCACCGGCGCGCACCACGCCGACTGGTGCTTCCTCCTCGCGCGCACCGACGCGGAGGCCCCGAAGCACAGGGGCATCTCCTTCCTGCTCGTCGACATGGACTCGCCGGGCATCACCGTCCGCCCGATCGTCAACATGGCGGGCTACCACGAATTCAACGAGGTCTTCTTCGAAGACGTGCGTGTGCCCGCGGTCAACCGCGTGGGCGAGGAGAACAACGGCTGGTACGTCGCGATGACGCTGCTCGACTTCGAGCGCTCGAACGTCGCCTCGATCGCGGCGAACCAGCGCACGCTCGAGACGCTGGCCCGATCTTTGCGCGAGGAGCAGCCAAACGGAGCCTACCTTGACGTCCTTCGCCACCGGCTGGCTGACCTCTGGGTCGCCAACGAAACGGGCCGGCTGCTCAGCTACCGCACGGCCTGGATGCAGGAGGCGGGCAAGATAGCGAACTACGAGGCGTCCGTCATCAAGGTGTTCGCGACGGAGCTCGCCCAGAAGATCACGAACTTCGGTGTAAACCTGCTCGGTCCCGCCGGCGGCCTCGAACCCGGCTCGAAGTGCGCGCCCTTCGACGGCGTGCTCGAAAAGGGCCACCTCTCGAACGTCTCGCCGACGATTTACAGCGGCTCGAGCGAGATTCAGCGGAACATCATCGCCACCCGCGGCCTCGGCCTGCCGCGCGACTGACACCGGGTCATCCTCGCCGGCCTCGGTCGGCTGGCGGGTGGCCGCGCGGCCGCTATTCGAAGTACTTCTCGAGTGCGAGCACGTTGGCGACGTAGGCCTTCGTCTCCTCGTAGAAGCCGACGTTAACGACCGCGTTCCACCCCTGGTAGTAGGCGGCGATGGCGATCGACTTGTCGCCGCTGGAGAGGACGAGGTAGTGCCGCAGCAGGGCAGCGCCGAGCCGGCAGTTGGCCAGCGCGTCTTCCTGCCAGGCGAGCGGCCCGTCGACGAGGGAGCCGATCGCCCACTCGGCGGTCTCCGGCAGGATCTGCATGATGCCGACGGCGCCCGCGTGGCTGATCATCGCCTGCTGCCAGCCGCTCTCCTGCCACGCGAGCGCCGATATGAAGCTCCGTGGCAGGCTGAACTCGTCGGCCGCCTGGTCGAGAAGGGGCGCGACCTCAGGATGCAGGGAACGCGCCGTGGCCGGGCCGCCGGGCACGGCCAGGATCTGTCCCGGGACGATCAGGTCGGGATTGGCGAGCCCGTTGACCTCGGCAAGTCCCGCGACGGAGGCGCCGAAACGGAGCGCTATCTGGCCGAGGGTGTCGCCCGCCTGCACCGTGTAGGTCGCGGCCGGGCCCTCCGCCTCGCCGGCAGGTTCCGGGATGCGAAGGGTCGAGCCCGCCACCACGAGGTCGGGGTTCGTTATCCCGTTCTCTTCGGTGAGCGCTTCGACCGTCACGCCATACTCGTCGGCGATGGCGGAGAGGGTGTCGCCGGGCTGGACAACCCGGGTCTCGGCTGTAGCCGCACGTGCGAGGAGCAGCCAGGCGAGCATTGCCACCAGCGCCGGTGCGGCCGGCAGGGCGACACGAGAAGCGGAAGGGGGAAGGCTGGCGGCGAACACGCCACGCGGGGATGCAGGGTGCATCATCACACCTCTTCGCACCCCGCGAACGACCATTGAACCCGCTCAGCGCCGACTTGTCCAGTCGCGAGGGGCGCCCGCAACGGCGTTCAGCCGCGACGGCCGAAGCGAACGGTCGCGATCTCCCATGGGCGAAGGGGGAAGCGCCAGCCCTCCGTTGTCGCGTCGTCGACATTGCCGGCATGACGGTCGAGCAGATCGACGAGGCCGGCCCCCTCGCCCGCAGCAAGCACCTGGACGATCGCCTCGGTCGCCTCCTCCGATGCGTTCCAGACGCGGATCAGAGGCGCCCCGTCAACATCGGAGCGATGCAGTGCGGAAGTCATGGCGGTCGGCGGCGTGACGCGGACAAGCGGCAGTGCCACCTCGTCGCCGCCAGCGCTCGAAGCCGGGAAGGCGAGCGAAGGGTGGGCGAAGGCATGGGCGAGCGGAAGGACGCCGGCCGCCTGCCAGCCGCCGCGATAGGTTGTCAGTGCGTAGTCGAAGATATGCGGCCCCGGAAGTTGAGCCTCCGGCGTGGCCATTGCCGGGCCCGCACCCCCGCGCCGCGACGTGAGATCCGTACGTGAGAGCCAGCCGACGCAGCGCAACAGGGTGAGCGCGAGCGCCTGTCTGCCTCCCGTGTCGCGAACCACCTCCCCCTCTGGCAGGCCACGATTCAGCACGGCCAGACCGATCTCCTCAGCCTCGCAGGCGGCGAAGGTCTTCTGCGGAAAAGTCACCGGCGGCTGCTCCATGCTGACACCGTTCCAGGGTGGTGGTGTGATAGAGCGCTCGGCGACGTGGAACTGGTTCTCGGTCCAGACGGAGGCGGCAGCGAATGGAAGCGGGAAGAGAACGCGCAGGCGATGGTCCTGCACTGTGTTCTCGACCACCACCCGGAAGTCCACTCGGGGTACGCCCGACCAGAGTGTCACCTCCGTCACGATGGGGAGAAGGTCGCGTCGACGGCGACGGGCTTTACGGTCGCGACGCAGGCCCTGCGGAACGTCGAGCAGGGTGAGGTAGCGGAGCGTGGCCGAGACCCCGTCCCCGGAGACCTCGAGCAGCTCCGCCGAGGCGGGTTCCAGCACGGCGTCGGGGAGGATGTCGGCGTTGTACTCGTCGCCGCGGTCGCCCTCGTCCACGAAGACGTTGGCGTTTTCGACGTCGATCCCGTTCTGCCAGTCGTGGACCTGGAGCCGGCCCCGGCGGAAGCGTACCTCGAAGAAGCGGTTGCCGATCCGATCCTTGTCGGCGGCAATGTCGGACCGCACAGTCTCCACCTCCCCCGAATCGGGGCGCACCAGCACGAGCCCGACGCTATCGGCTGCAGGCAAGCTCAGGCGGAGGGTGCGCGTCCCCTCGAGGATGACGCGCAGGCGGGCGGCGTCGGCCAGTCCGTCGCATACGACTGCGCGGAGGGCCTCGCGGGCCGGCCCGTCGTCGAAGCTGGCGATCCCGTCACCCACCACGATGTCAACGCCGAGGCGCCGGTGTCGCAACTGCCAGCGAATGGCCTGGACGCGGCGGCCGTCGTACAGCCCCTCGCGGACGAACTCCACGCGCGCGAGGATCTCAGCCGGGGAGAGGTCCTCGTCGGAGAGCGTCTCGTCCTCTGCAGCGGGCCCGAGCGCGCATGGCACCCGGTCGCCGGACGGCAGCTGCACCTGCGTGGCCGACCATCTGGCCGGGACGTGACACGCAACAGGCACCGGCGCCCCGGCGATCGGCCTGAAGATGAGCAGGCCGCCTTCGGGTGGGAGGGCGAAGCGCGGGGCCATCTCGGCGACGGCTTCGCGCGCGACCTGCCCGGCGAGCTGCTCGGCCCGATCGTAGCGCGGCAACATCTCGCGATGGACCTGGTCCACACTGCAGCCGCAAATCGAATCGTGGGGCGCGTTTTCGAGGAGCAGGTCCCAGGCGCGGCGCAGCGCTGCCCGTCGATCGCTCCCGCCGTGAAGAAAGGCGAGCAGCTCGAGCGGCTCGGCACAGCGCTCGAGCAAAGAGGACACCGCGAAATCGCGCTGCTTCAGGTTCAGGCGCGCCGAAAGCACGCCAGCGAGGATGTTCGAGCGGTCGGGGGAGCGCAGCTCGCCGCGGTGCACGGTCGCGTCGAACCCGGCTTCGACCATGGCCGCCTCGTACTCCGCAAGCGTGGCCAGGCAGAAGTCGTAACCCCGGCCGGCAGCCTGGGCCAGGGCCGCGGGGACGTGCTTCTCCATGCGCGAATGGTCCGTGCCGTTCATGAGCAGCACGGGCTCGTTGTCGCGTCGATCGCGCTCTTCCCGGCCCGCACGCGCCAGCAGTCCGTCGACGTCCTCCGGCAGCCGCCAGCCGTTCGAGTAGCTGTTGCGCAGGTAGAGCACCGGCAGGCGGCTACCGTCCGGCGACTCCCACCAGAAGCTCCAGCCGGGAATGCTGTCGGGCACGCCCCGCCAGAGACAGGCGCTCGTCAGGCCGAACTGGCGCATGATCTGGGGTAGCTGGGCGACGTGCCCGAACTGGTCGGCACAGTGGCCCACGCGCGCGCAGTCGCTCAACCGTTCGGCATAGCGGACGCCCCGTTGCAGATTGCGGATGTGCGACTCGGCGCTGGGCAGGAACTCGTCGGGCTGGACCCACCAGGGCCCAATCGTTACGCGCCCGGAGGCGACGAGCGCGCGCAGCCGGCCCTCGTTCTCCGGGCGCAGCGCCAGGTAGTCGGCGACGACGATGGACTGGCCGTCGAGGTTGAAGCAGCGGAAGTCCGGGCAGCGCTCCATGTGGTCGAGGAGCTCGTCGATCATCCTCACCAGGCGCCAGCGGAAGAGCTCCTGCGGCTGGTACCACTCGCGGTCCCAATGGCAGTGGGGCACTACATACACAGTGCGCATGCCCGAAGCCTACAGACGCCGGAGCCGACGGTCTCCTCAATCGCACCGCCGTCCACCGGCAGTGTCGCAAGAGCGAGGCAGGCCTTTCCTCAGGAGGCCATCGCGAGTGCCAGGTTGACGAGGGCGCGTACGCTGTACCCGGTCGCGCCCTTCGTGACCCAGCCCTTGTCCTTGTCCGACATGTCGACGCCGGCGATGTCGAGATGCACCCAGGGCGTGCCAGCGACGAACGGCTCGAGGAACTTGGCGCCCACAATCGTACCGGCACCGCGATTCGGTGCCGCGACGTTGCGCAGATCCGCCACGTCGCTCTTGACCAGCTCGGAGTACTCCTTCCAGGTGGGCAGGCGCCAGGTCTTCTCGCCCGCCGCCGCGGCCGCCGCCTGGACCTTCGCGGCGAGGCCTTCGTCGTTGCTGAGGACGGCGTAGCAGACGTCGCCCAGGGCGATCGAGACGGCGCCCGTGAGGGTTGCCACGTCGACGATCGCACGGGCGCCGAGCTCGCGCGCATAGCAGAGCGCGTCGGCGAGCACGAGTCGCCCCTCGGCGTCCGTGTTGATGATCTCGATCGTGCGCCCGTCCATCGCGGTCACGACGTCGCCGGGCTTGCTGGCGTTGCCGCCGGGCATGTTCTCCGTGCAAGGGGCGAGTGCGACGACGTCGACACGCGGTCTGAGCGCGGCGATTGCCTGCATGGCCGCAACGACCGAGGCGGCGCCCGTCATGTCGGCCTTCATCGCCTCCATGTTCGCGGCCGGCTTGATGCTGATGCCGCCGGTGTCGAAGGTAATGCCCTTCCCCACCAGTGCGAGGTCGTAGCCGTCGCCGCCGCGTCCATGGTAGGAGACGCGGATGAGCTTGGGCGGCTGTGCGCTGCCGCGGGCGACGCTGAGGAGCGAGCCCATGCCCTTTCGCTCCATTGCCTCGCGCTCGAGAACCTCCACGTCCAGGCCGGCCGCCGTGGCCAGCGCCGTCGCGCGGGCGGCGAGCTCGGCCGGTGTCAGGTGGTTCGCGGGCTCGTTCGCCATGTCGCGGGCGACGTTCGCCGCGTCCGCCAGGATGACGCCCCGCCGTGCCGCCGCTGTCATCCCCTCCACGGCAGCGGCGTCGCGTTCGACGATCGTGAGCAGCGCGGGGAACGCGCCGTTGGTGTCGTCGTCACGCGAGCCGGCGCCCTTATGCCGCGAGAAGCGGTACGCGCCGAGAACGGAGCCCTCCGCTACCGCCTGCGCGCAGCCCTCCGGGTCCAGGCCGGCGACGCCCGCGCCGTGTGCGATCGTGACGACGCGCTTGACACCGGGCTTGCGCAACGCCCGGATGGCGTTTGCGGCGAGGTTTCGAACGACGTCGAGGTCGAACTCCTCGCGCTTCCCGAGGCCGGCGACGAGGACTCGCGGCGCCGGGATCTTGCCGAAGGTGTGGACGACGGTCAGCTCGCCCGCCTTCCCGCGGATGTCGCCGAGGGCGATGAGGCGGGAGATCGCGCCCTCGAGAGCGGCGTCGACCGCACCCGTGCCCCCGCCCGGGGAGGTCACGCCTTCGAACAGGTTGACGACAAGGGCGTCCGCCTCGGCCTGTGTTATGTCGCCTTGCTCAACCCGAACGTC
The DNA here is from genome assembly GCA_020847765.1 of Dehalococcoidia bacterium. Taxonomy (GTDB): domain Bacteria; phylum Chloroflexota; class Dehalococcoidia; order Tepidiformales; family Tepidiformaceae; genus JADLBJ01. The sequence continues at coordinate 24,427 of JADLBJ010000192.1, read as the reverse complement.
CATCTCTCCTGCTCCTCGGCGCCGTCACGGCAACCGGCACGAGTGTATGCGCCTCTCCGGCAGAGGGGCAAAAGTCCCCCGGCAGCGGGGCATGCCGGCGTCATGTTTGCGATGACTCTGCAAGGTATCCGGCACGGGTGATTACGACCTCTTTCCTTTCGTTTTGCGCGGGTCCGCGGCAGCCCCCATCCTTCTCGAGAGCCCGCGGGTGGCGGGGTGGAGGGGAGCATGGCGGCGATTGCACGCACGCGCGGGCAGCGATTTCTGATGGCCTTCCTGGCCGGATTGGCTTTTGCCTGGCTGGCCGGAGTGGAACTGGCCCACGCCGAAGAACCGGAAGGTGCCGACCTCAGTCCGAAGCCAGTCGCCGTCGCCCTGCCGCCGGCTGGCGCGGTCGGCTTTGACATCTCCTGGCCGCAGTGCGGCTCGCCTTACCCGGCTGGCCCACTCGCCTTCGGCGTCGTTGGCGTCAACCACGGCAAGGCGAACACACGCAACCCCTGCCTGCGCAGTCAATTCCGCTGGGCCGCGAGCGGCGGCGCCACGCCGGGCGTCTACCTGAACCTCAACTCCCCGCCGAAGGCCACCTACAGTAGCCTGCTCGGCCCCGGCGGACGCTGCCGCACGGGCGACTCCGCCTGCACGGCCTACAACTACGGCTATAACGCCGCTGCCTTTGCCATGAGCTACGCCCGCTCGCAGGGCGCCGTCACGTCCGAATGGTGGCTGGACGTCGAGACGATGAACACCTGGTCCGCCGACCTGCGAGCCAATGCGCAGGTCATCCAGGGCGCCGTCGACTACTTGCAGCGCAAAGGCGCGAACGTCGGCGTCTATTCGACTCCCTACCAGTGGGCCGTCATCGCCGGCCGCTACGCCCCGGGGCTGCCCGTCTGGACGGCCGGCGCCGAAAGCCTGGCCGAAGCGAAGGCGCGCTGCAGCCCCGCCTACGCCTTCGGCGGCGGCCGCGTCGTCCTCGTCCAGTACGTCGAGCAGTTCGACACGAACTACCGCTGTCCCTAGCGGTGAATCTCATGCGCACTGTGAGCAGGCAGCAGTGGGCCGCACCCGCGACCCACTGCTGCTGGGCTAGGCGACGCGCTCGACGACCGTAGCCGTGCCGATGCCGCCGCCCACGCACATGGTGATCAGCCCGTAGCGCCCGCCGGTCCGTTCGAGCTCGTTGAGGATGGTGCCAAAGAGGCGGGCGCCGGTGCAACCGGTCGGGTGACCCAGCGCGATCGCGCCGCCGTTCACGTTCACCTTGCTCATGTCCGCGTTCATCTCGCGCTTCCAGGCGAGGACAACGCTGGCGAACGCCTCGTTAATCTCAACGAGGTCCATGTCCTGGAGGCTGAGGCCGGCGCGCTGGAGGGCGAGCGGTGTCGCCGTGATTGGCCCGGTCAGCATCAGCTCCGGGTCGGACCCGACCACCGCCTGAGAGAGGATGCGCGCGCGCGGCCGCCAGCCCATGCGCGCCGCCATCTCCGGGTGGGTAAGGAGGACCGCCGAGGCGCCGTCGGTGATCTGGCTCGAGTTACCCGCGTGGTGGACGCCATTCTCCTTGAACGAGGGCTTGAGCGCGGCGAGCGTCTCCGGCGTCGTGCCCGGGCGGATACCTTCGTCGGAGTCGATTATCGCGTCTTCCCAGGTCTCGTTGCCGTCCGCGTCCTTGCCCTTCTTCTTGCCCGGCACCGGCACAATCTCGCGCCGGAAGCGGCCTTCCTTCTGGGCGACAGCCGCTTTCTGCTGGCTGTCGGCGGCGAATTCGTCCGCCTCTTCCCGTGTCACGCCCCACCGTTCGGCGATCCGTTCGGCCGACACCCCCTGCGACTTCAGGTCGTACAGCTGGCGCATCGTCTTCGTGAACGGGTACCCCAGCTCCTTTATCACGTTGGAGCCGAGCGGGATCTGCGACATCCATTCGGTGCCGCCCGCGACCACCACGTCGTGGGCGGCGCTTGCGATCTGGTTGGCTGCGAAATGCACCGCCTGCTGGCTCGACGAGCACTGGCGGTCCAACGTCACGCCCGGGATGGTGTAGGGCCAGCCGGCCGTCAGCACCACGTTCCGGGCGAGATTCGTCGATTGCGCGCCGACTTCGCCCACGCAGCCGAAGATCGCGTCGTCGACAACCTCGGGATCGAAGTGGTTGCGCTCGACGAGGGCCTTGAGGAGAAGGGCCGACGTCTCGACCGGGTGCTCTTTGCTGAGGGCGCCGCCACGCCGCCCGAGGGGCGTTCGCACAGCGTCGACAATCACGACTTCGCGCAATGGACTGGTTCCTTCCAGCGATGGGTTCGGGATCCCAGTGTACCAGTGGTGCCGACGAGGCGCGGGACGCTGGGCCGGCTACCCGCGAAACGCCGCGTTCAGCCGCTGGCCGAGCAGGTCGAGCAGCCGGTGGTCAGTCAGGTTCGCCTGAAGCGGGCTGACGCTGACGTAGTCGTGCGCGAGGGCCCAGATGTCCGTCCCGGGCGGTGCGTCCGGATGGGTGAGGAGAGCGGCCTCCCGCTCAAGCACGGCACTCGTTCCCGTTATCTCCTGCAGGCGCACGTAGCCGTGGCGCCCCATGCGAGTGACGAGCATGCCTGCGATCTCGTCGAAACTGCAGGCGGGGACGTTGACGTTCAGGAAGAGCGACCCGGGCAGCCGTCCTTCGGCTTCCATGCGGCAGACCATGGCCGCGACTCGTTCAGCCACCGACCAGTCGATCTCCGCCTCCTCATAGGGACCGCTGAATGCCTGGGAGAAGGCGAGAGCGACGAATCCGCGGAAATGCCCCTGCAGCGCCCCGCCAACCGTCCCGCTCGCCAGCACGTCGTTCCCGACGTTCGCACCGCGGTTGACGCCCGAGACCACCATGTCGATACCGCGGTCGACGAGGAGCCGGTCGAGGGCAACCATCACGCAGTCGGCGGGGGTGCCGTCGACGTGCCATGCCTCGACGTCGGCGGGGGGCTCCGAAACGCGCGCCCATTGCAGCTCCCGGCGAAGGGTAAAGCCGGCGCCCACGGCACTCTGGTTGACGCTCGGGGCGACGACCACGACCTCGCGCGCGACCGGCATGACGGCCCGCACGAGGGCCCAGAGCCCGGGCGAGTCGACGCCGTCGTCGTTCGTCACGAGGATCTTCCGGGGCATCGCCTCCATCCTACCCGGCGACCGCCCGAGGCTCACCCGCGCATGCTAGATCGCGCGTACGCCCGACACCATGAGGCCCGCCGCGACAACCACCAGCAGGCCGCCCGTCAACCGTGACAGCCCATCCAGAACGCGCGGGGCAGCCGGCGCCTGCAGGGCGAGGGCCAACGCGACCGCAAGCGCCAAGCCCGCCGCCGCGAGCGTCACGCCCTCGCCGTCGTCGACGCTGTGGCTGACGGCTGCGGCCAGGGTGGCCGGGCCGGCGAGCAGGGGGATGGCGAAGGGGAAGAGCCCGGCGGACAGGCCCGCACCCGCCGCCGCGGACGGGGTCAGCCCCCAGAGCACCTGCACGCCGACGACCAGAAGGACGATCCCGGCCGCGAGTCGGAACGACTCGGGTGCGACCTCCAGGAAGTCGAGCAGCCCGTCGGCGCCAAAGACAGCGGCGAGGACGAGCGCCTCGGCGAGCAGTCCGCCGGTGGCGAGCACGACTCGCCGCCCGCGTTCGGGGGTCCATGCCGCAGCCACGAACGCCACTCCCGCCGGATTGATCGCCGCCAGGAAAACGACGAGCAGGCGGAGGAAATCTGTCACGGGCGGGCCGCAGCCTGGCTGGCGAGGATCTCGCGCGCCCGCAGCATCCCCGAGAGCGCGTGCTGCTGGTCGTCCATGCGCGTGACGCCGTCGGTGTACCAGGCGCCGAGCGCCAGGTCGGGCCGGGCAAATGTTGCGGCTCTGGCGGGGGAGACCTGGCGATCGCGAAGCATGCCCGCACTGCAGACCGCCCGCTCAGCCACCTTCGGCCGCATGTCGGCCATCCTGCCGTCGGCGCCGGTAAGGCGCCAGAGCGAGTCGAGCGCTTCAACCCAGGTACCGATGCCGGCACCCCGCGCCCGCCTGCCGTGGAGCAGCTTCGACAGCCAGCTGTCCGTCCGTCGGGAGTCGACGCGCACGAGGAAGCCGAACCGTTCGGCCAGCGAGCGGGCGTAGCGGACGTTCGCCTCAGAGAGAACGGGGCCGCTTGCGGCCTCTGGCCAGGCCGCCATCTCCGCCAGGCCATACGCCGCCCACTGGTCGGCCCACGGGGGAAACTTCTGCTGCTCGATCCGGTCCCGGTGGAGCGAGAGGTAGTCGGCCACGGCGCGGGCGGCCGCATCCCAGCCCTCACCGGGGAAGAGGCGGTGCATGAGAGCGAGCGCCCAGAACGCCTCCCCCGTTGCGTACTTCGAACGCTCGCGCGGGTCCGGTGCGCTCGCCGCCCGGTCCCAGGTCAGCAGATAGCTCCCGTCTGCCTGCTGCATGGCGAGGAGGAAACGTGCGAGGGCGCGCATCACGAAGTCGAAGGTCGGGTCGTTCGTGGCAAGACGGCGCTGCGCCAGCCCCGCCAGCATCAAGGCGCTCGCTCCGGTCTCGATCCCCCCGTCGGCGTCCTGCAGCGCCTGCCAGTCGTCGTGCCGGTAAAGGCGGGCGACCATCCAGGCGGTGGCACGGTCCGCCGCGGGCAGGAAGTCGGGGACGCCGCCGGCCGCGAGCTGGTAGAGGGACATCGTGACGCCGGCGTGACGCACGACGTTGTAGGCGGGGGTTTCGGCATCCTGCGCGGCGTTGTACTCATACAGGTAGGAGCCGTCGGGGCGTTGCACGCGCGCGATCCAGGCAGCCGCCTCCGTGGCCCCGGCGAGCGCCTCGTCGGCGGTGATGGACGGGCAGTGCTCAGCCGCGGCGACCGTGGCCCGGAGGATCAGGGCGCCCCCGGCCCAGAGCGCAAGGGTCACCAGCAGGCCGCGCCACACGAGCGGAGAATACGGGAGGCAACGCTCGGGCGGGAGTGGTTGCGGCCGCATTTACCCTGGGTTACAGCCGCTGCCCGGATACTGCCACAGCCACGAGGACCGGCGACAGCGCCGGTGGCACACGGGGGGAACAGATGTCTATCCTGCACCGGCGCCTGGGCAGCTGGATCGTCCGCCTCGCCGGCGCGCTCGTCCTGCTCGTCGTCCTGGCCGCGGCTGGCTGGTGGTTCTTCATTCGCGAAGACGCGCAACTGGCCACCAGCGCGCCAGATATCCCCCGTGAGCTCGCCGCCACCAGCCAGGACAGTCGCACTGCGGCGACGACGAGCTCGCCCCCCGGTAGCGCCACTGCTTCGGTGACAGCCACGGCCGTCTCAGTGCCAGCGGGCACCCAGGCCTTCGCTGTCATCCCGGAGCGTTCGGAGGCTGCCTACTTCGCCGGCGAGAAGCTGGCCAGCCTCTCACTGCCCTCGACGGCGAAGGGCTCCACGCAGCAGATCAGTGGAACTGTTTACCTCCGCGCAGACGGCCTGGACGGCTCCCTGTCGTCGAGCTTCACCGTCGATCTGCGCGGGCTGAAGAGCAACGAGAGCCGGCGCGACTCGCGTGTCCAGTCGGCGCTCGAGACGAACCGCTTCCCCACGATCACCTTCACCGCGACCAAGGTCACCGGTCTTCCCGCCCAGTTCTCGGCCACCCAGGACTCGGTCATGCAGCTGACGGGCATCCTCGACCTGCACGGCGTGAAGAAGGAGGTGACCTGGGAGGTCAAGGCGAAGAAGGACGGCAACGTGCTGACAGCACTGGCCACCGTGAACTTCAAGTACGCGGACTTCGGCATCACCGCTCCGAACATCGCCGGCTTCGTCTCCGTCGAAGACAACGTGACGCTCCAGGTGCAGCTGGTGGCGCAGGCGAAGGGATAAAAGGAGCCAGGCCCCTCCGCCGGGCGGCTATGATGCGGCCATCACGCCTAGGAGGCCCCGCCCGTGTCCGCGGTTGACTTTATGAAGCAGACGCTCGACTTCATCCACCGCGGCTTCCGCGGCGCGCCCGACGGGCTGTCGAACGACCAGCTGCACTTCGTTCCCGAAGGTCAGTCGCACTCGATCGCCTGGTGCATGTGGCACGCCGCGCGCGTGGAGGACCTGTTCTTCCAGCAGCTCTTCCAGGGCAGCCCCGCCGAGTGGGAAACAGGCGGCTGGGCCACGAAGACCGGCCTCCCGGAGAAGGGCTTCGGCACCGGCCAATCGACCCCGGAGGCCGGTGCGGTCCGCATCGACGACCTGGGCGCGTTCCAGGCCTACCAGGCGAAAGTGGCGGACCTCAGCGCCGACTTCCTCGAGGCGCTGACGGACGCCGACCTCGGCCGGGAGGTCAAGCTCCGCGACCGCACGGAGACGCTTGGGGAGTCGATCAACCTCCACCTCGTCATCCATCTCAACGGCCACCGCGGCGAGATCAACCTGCTCCGCGGGATGCTCGGCCTCGACCCGGTCCTCCTCAATCAGGGTGGCTGAGCGCCGCGCCCGCTACCGGGGAGTCTGAAACGGAAGACGGAGGCCGGCAACGGGCCAGTCGTCGAACGCGACCAGCTGGCCCTTCGTGCTCAAAGTGACGTATAGGGTGCGCAGGTCCGGCCCGCCGAAGCAGCAATTCGTCGTGATGTAGTCGCCTGTCGGATAGTGCGTCGTGGTCCCGTCCGGGGCGATCGACGTGATCCCGCCGTTCACGATGGTTGCCTGGAGCACGTTGCTCGCCGAGTCGACGCACATCGAGTCGCAGAGCGCCAGGTTGGCGGGCGGCGCGCCGGGCAGCGTCGCCAGCACCCGTCGCGACTTGACTTCCCCCGGCCCGGCGAGCTCACAGGCCCAGACACGGCCAGTCGGCGTCTCGGCCACGTAGAGCGTCCGCTCGTCAGGGCTGAGGCCGATGCCGTTCGGCGCCTCCATCGGATAGACGATCTCCCGGATCATGCGGCCGTCGGGCGAGGCATAGAACACGCCGACGCGATCGCGCACTCTGCCCCGCGACTTGCCGTGGTCGGTGAAGTAGAAGTTGCCTTCGTGATCGAACACGAGGTCGTTGGGGCCCTTCAGCGGCTCGCCGTCGCAGTCGCGGTAAAGCGTTCGCACCTCCGCGCCGTCGGAGGTCACGCGCTGGATCTGCCCACCGACGTAGCTGGCCGGCTGGTCGCCGGGCGCGTACCAGGTGAAGCCATCGGGCATGGCCCGCTCGATCCATTCGAAGCCGCCGTTCTGGGCGACGTAGATCGCGCCATCCGGGCCGATGGCGGCACCATTCGGACCGCCACCGGTGGTCGCGAAGTGCGACTTCGTGCCGTCGGGCCGCACCCGGGTGAGGACGCCCGCGCGGATCTCGGTGACGAGGATGTCCCCTCCGGGAAGCTCGAGCGGGCCCTCGGGGAAGGCGAGCCCGTCGGTGATAATGCGCATTTGCATGGCAGCGCTCCTGAAGGAGGTGGAGCGGCATCATACAGGAGGGCGCCAGGCGCCGAGCGCCCGCGCCGTCTATCCCACAGCTCCGGATTCGCGCAGAGCGGCGATCCGGGCACTGTCGTAGCCGAGGGCGGCGAGGATCTCGTCGGTGTGCTGGCCGATCAGCGGCGCAGTCCCCCGCACACTCCCCGGCGTCTCGCTCAGCTTGGGCCCGACGCCCACCTGCTTCACCTTCCCGACGGGCGAGTCGATCTCGACGACCATGCCCCGCGCCACGTTGTGCGGGTCGAGCGGTACGTTCTCCATCTCCAGCACGGGCGCGGCGCAGATGTCGTGCTGGGACATCAGGGCCATCCAGCCGTCGGCCGTCTTCGTCCGCATTACGCGCGCGATGGCCTCCTTCTGCTCGGGCCAGGAGGCCTGGTCGTACTGGCGGTTGCGATACTGCTCGAGGCCGAGAACGCCGCAGAGGGCGTCGAAGAAGTGCGCCTCGATGCTCCCCAGCGAGAACCAGCGCCCGTCGCTGCACTGATAGACGCCGTAGAACGGGGCGGCGCCGTTCAGCAGATACTCGCCCGGCCGGATCGGCTGCCCGTTGTTGAAGAAACCGCTGAAGGCAGACGTCATGAGCGCCATGACGCCGTCGCTCATCGCGATGTCCACGTTCTGGCCGCGACCCGTCTTCTCGCGCGCCAGGATCGCAACGCAGATAGCGAAGGCCGCCATCAGCCCGCCGCCGGCGAAGTCGGCGACGAGGTTGACCGGGATCGCCGGCGGCTGGCCGGGCCAGCCCGTCACCCCCAGCGCACCGCCGACGCTGATGTAGTTGATGTCGTGGCCGACGAGATTGCTATAGGGCCCTGTCTGTCCGAAGCCGGAGAGCGAGCAGCAGATGACCCGCGGGTTGATCTGCGAAAGCGTGGCGTACTCCACGCCGAGGCGCTTGACGACCCCCGGCCGAAAACCTTCGAGGACCACGTCCGCGCCCCTGACCATGTCATAGAACACCTGGCGGGCGGCTTCGTCCTTCAGGTTGAGGGCGATCGACTTCTTACCGCGCCCGAGGGCGTTGTAGGCGGCTGTCCGCTGGGCACTCTCGGCGTTGCGCGGGCCGCCAGCCAGCTTGGCCGAGGCGCCCGGCACGGCCTCGACGAGCGTGACGTCGGCGCCGAAGTCGGCGAGCAGCATCGACGCGAAAGGACCGGGTGCCAGCCGGGAGAGATCGAGCACCTTGATGCCCTCGAGAGCCGTCACCATCGGAGACTTCCTTCTGGCACGCCTCAGCGCACCCCTGTGGTTGGCGGCTAGCATCGCCGCGCGCTCCCGGCGGTGCAACCGCAGTGGCGGCGCGGCCCACAGAGGTGCCGGCCTCTATCATGGGCCCGATGGCTGAAGACAGCGGCGCAATGGAAGTCGAGTGGCAGTTCGCCGCCGACGACGTCGAGCCGGCGCGACGGTGGCTGAAGGTCGCCAGCCTCCCCGGCTTCACGGTCGCGCCGGGCGCCCGCAAGGCCATGCGCGACACCTACCTCGACACCGTCGCCTGGCACCTCTACCGCGCCGGTTTCACCTGCCGCACCCGCATGAAGGACGAGAGCGTGGAGCTCACCCTGAAGTCGATGGCCGCCGCCGAAGCCGGACTCCGACGCCGCCGCGAGATAACTGAGCTATTGTCGCGGGACGGTCGATCCGACCCCGCGAGCGCGCCCGGGCCGTGCGGACAAACCATTCGGGCGCTCGCCGGCCGCATCCCCCTGGCGCCCCTCTTCACCCTCGAACAGCTACGCGAGACGTTTGTGCTGGCCGACGAGGGTGGCCCCATGGCGGAGATAGCGGTCGACGAGACATGCGTCGTCGGCGCCGGCGACCAGGCCGCGACGCTCGAGCGAGTCGAGGTAGAGATGCTCCCGGGCGCCGATCCAGAGAGGGCACGGCGTTTTGTTAACGTGCTTGTCCAGGCGGCCGGCCTGGCCCCGGCCGGCACGTCCAAGTTCGGCGCGGCGGTGACCGCCACGGGGCTGGTGCCGGCGCCTCCGGCCCCCGCCCTCGGCGACGAGACCATGCTCGCCACGATGACAGCGGCTGAGGCGGCGTTCGCCATCCTGCGACGCCATTTCCGCGCGTTTCTCGCGAATGAGCCGGGAACGCGCCTGGGCGAAGATCCCGAGGGTCTGCACGACATGCGCGTCGCCGCTCGCCGTCTGCGGGCCGCACTTGCCGCCTTCCGCGCGTTCCTGCCGCCGCGGACACAGCGCTTTCGCGACGAGCTTGGCTGGGCCGCGCGAGTCCTGGGGGAGGTGCGCGACCTGGACGTCCAGCTCGAACGCCTGACCGAATGGCGGACCGGCTTCACGCCCTCGCAGGCGGCGGCGCTCGACGACCTGGAAGCTCTGCTACAGGCGAGGCGACGGGTCGCGCGAGCGAAGATGCTCGCGGCCCTGAACTCCCGCCGCTACGCCGTGCTCGTCGAACGCTTCGCCGCCATCCTCCGCCGCGGGCCGCCGCGGAGCTTCCTCGCCGGACAGGCGCCAGTCCTCGCCGTCGCCCCCGACCTGCTGGAGAAGCGGTACCGCCGCGCGCGCCGACTGGGCGACGCAATCGGCCGGAGCTCGCCACCGACCGAGTACCACGCCCTGCGCATCGAGGCGAAGAAGCTGCGCTACGCGCTGGAGTTCTTCGGCCCCCTCTACGGAAGGCAGGCGACCGACTTCAGCCGGCGCGTGACCGCCCTCCAGGATCTGCTCGGCCTCCATCAGGACGCCGAGGTGGCGGTGGTCGCGCTCCACGCCCTCGCCGCCAGCGAAGCGCGCCGCCTGGGCCACGCCACCCTGCTCGTGATGGGAGCCATCAGCGACCGCTATACCCGCCAGGCCGTCGAGCTGCGCGCGGGCTTTCCGACCCTTTACCGAGAGCTCCGGGGTCGCGACTGGCGGCGACTCAGACAGCTCCTGGAGGCGAAGAGGCCACCGGTTGTGCCGCTACCGGCCGGCGGTGTGCCATCCCGACCGGCCCCCGTTACTGTCCGGCCGGCCGGACAGTAAGGGCCCGCGGCTGTATCCTTTGCCGCCGGGCATCCGCTCCCGCCGAGGCTGCGCGCCATCCGGCAACCGGAAATACTCCACACTCGGGATCACCTGATGGCTGTGCTCGTCGATCAGAACACCCGCCTGCTCGTCCAGGGCATCGGCACGGAAGGCGCCAACCACATGCGGCGCTCGGTCGCCTATGGGACGAACGTCGTGGCGGCAATACACCCCCGACGGGGAGGCGAGCAGCAGGACGGAGTGCCCATCTTTACCACCGTGGACCAGGCAGTCCGGGAGACGGGCGCCAACGTCAGCATCATCTTCGTGCCGGCAGCGGGCGCCGCCGACGCCATGCTCGAAGCGGCAAGCGCCAGGCTGCCGCTCATCGTCTGCATCACCGAGGGCATCCCCGTGCTCGACATGGTCAAGGTGAAGAACGCGCTCACGGGCGGACCGAGTGTCCTCATCGGGCCAAACTGCCCCGGCGTCATCACCCCCGGCGCGAAGACGCGCGTCGGCATTATGCCGGGCGACGTCTTCCTCCCCGGCAACGTCGGCGTCGTCAGCCGTTCGGGCACGCTCGTCTACGAGGTCGTCGCCCAGCTGACTGCCGAGGGAATTGGCCAGAGCACCTGCATCGGCGTCGGTGGCGACCCGATCATCGGCACGCGCCAGGTCGACGCCGTGCGCATGCTGAACGACGACCCTGAGACGAAAGCGATCGTCATGGTCGGCGAGATCGGCGGCAGCGCCGAACAGGAGGCGGCTGCCTACATCCGCGCGCACGTGCGCAAGCCGGTCGTCGCCTTCATCGCGGGGGCGACCGCCCCTGCCGGCCGGCGCCTGGGTCATGCGGGCGCGATCATCAGCGGCGAGGACGGCAAGGCCGAGAACAAGAAGGCAGCCCTGCGCGCTGCCGGTGCCTACGTCAGCGATTCCCCGGCCGACATCGGCACAACAATGAAGCGCGCGCTCCAGGAGCGGGGGATCGCCTGAGCATCTGCGTGCCGAGTCGCGCTGGCCGGGGCGACTCAGACTAGATGGGCAGCCAGTAGAGCTGCTTGCCGCGCATGACCTTGGCCACACGTCCCACTTCGAAGAGGTACTCGAGGTGGGCGAGGGTCTCGCCAACCGCGGCGCGCTGCATGAACGGCTCGAAGTCTGCGAGCCGGCCCGTCGCCCACTGCACCCGGCCCGCGACCTCCCACGCGGTCGATCCGCCGGCGTCGACGCAGCGCACCATCTCGTCCAGCCGCTCTTCGTGGTGGTGTTCGATTTCGAGAATGCGCTTCTTCAGCTCTTTGGTGTCGAACTCGTGGGCAGGCAGCACATGCTCGACGTCCAGATCGGCGAGCTTCTCGAGCGAGCGCATGTAGTCCCCGAGTGGGCTGCCGTGGGTCTGCGTGTGGATGGAGACGTTCGGCGTGATCGTCGGGAGGATGTGGTCGCCCGTCAGCAGGAGCTTGCGGTTCGGCTCGTAGAGGCAGATATGCCCCGGTGAATGGCCCGGCGTCCAGATGATCTCGAAGTCGAAGCCCCCGACCGTGAAGCGCTCACCACCCTTCACCTCCGTGTCGGGCGGCACGGGTGCGACGTTGCCGAGCATGTTCATCGAGCCCTGAGACATCGCGGGTGTGTCCATCTCCGGGACACCGTTCAGCTGCATGAAGCGGCTCATGCTCTCCGTGAGGCCCTTCGGCGCGAAGTAGCGAGTGTTGATGATCTCTGCGTCCTTCTCGTGGACGACCACCTCGCAGTCGGCGATGCGCTTCAGCCGCCCCGCCATGCCGTAGTGGTCCGGGTGGATGTGGGTGATCACCAGCCGCTGGATGTCGGCGGGATGGGAGCCGTGCTCGCGCATGCCGACCTCGAGGGCCTCATAGGCACTATCCGTGTTCCAGCCGCAGTCGACGAGCGCCGTTTCACCGCGGTCGCGGATCATGTAGGGGAGCACGTAGGGCAGGCCCTTCGTCACGCGGGGATGCTCTTGGAGCTGGCGGCGAAGCGCGCGCGCGTCTTCGAATGTGAACTGCGGGAACGGTGTGAGAAGCTGATAGATACCTTCGACGATCTGCACGGCCGCATCCTACCCCCCGCTCTGCCGTCGCGCCAAAGCGCAGACCACCGTCAGGCGATCCGCCGCGCCAGCCGGTCGGGCCCGATGAGCCGCGAGAGGACGAAGCTGACGAGACTGATGATGACGGCCCCCCAGAAGGCGTCCCAGAAGCCGTCGACAGCGAAATGAACGTTGTCGAACTTGCCCGCTATCCATGCAGTCAATGCCAGCAGGGCGGTGTTGATGAGGATCGCGAAGAGGCCGAACGTCAGGATGGTCAGCAGAATCGAGCCCCAGAAGAGGATCGGCTTGAGAAACGCGTTCAGCAGACCAAGGATGAAGGCGACCGCGAGCGTGCTTCCCCAGCCCGCGAGGTGGACGCCACCGACGACCTGGGCCGCCACCCAGACAGCGACGGCGGTGATCAGCCAGCGAATGACGAAGGCCACCAGCCGCTCCCCACGCGATGGCGCCCGCCGGAAGCCGAATTGCCGTGTCAGGACGAACGTCCGCATGGATCGAGTGTAATGGACCCGCGTTAGCCGACACCGAGGAGCGCACCGGCCAAGGCTTGAAATCCCGTATCGACGCCGGCCGCCGAGCTGAACCTGCAACTTCGTTCTTCGACGACACGCCCTCAGGCGCTTCCCCGATGTCGCTCAGCGCGCGAACGGTCGAATGGTTAGACATGCGCCTCGCGGGTCTTGTGCCGGTTGCCCTGGTCGCCAGTGGCGTCTGCTCGTTGCTCGGCTTCGGCCTGGCCGCCGTGGGCGCGGTTCGCTCGGGGTTTGCCGAGCCGCGGTCCTACGCGGCCCCCACCATCAGCACCGTCACTCCGGATGCCGAGTGGGAGGCCCGAACCGCCGTCCCCCCGGGCCCGACCCCGGCCGACAGCGTGGCGGGGGCGCAAGCCACACCGGAGGCAGCACCGGCACCGCCTTCCCCAGGTGCTGCCACGCCGGCCGCCGCGGCGGTCGGAGCGGTCGATTCGGCCGTTGCCAGGGCAGAGACCCTGGTCGCCCTCATGAACCGCGCGCGCGCCGCCGAGGGCCTGGGCAGTCTGACGAGTGATCTGGCCCTCGCTGAGGTGGCGCTCGCCAGGGCACGCAATCTCCTGGCGAACGGCTACTTCGACCACTACGCACCCGACGGCGAGAGCGCCTTTACCGAGCTTGCGGACCGCGGCATTCGCTACCGTCTGGCCGGCGAGAACCTCGCCCGCAACAACTATCCCGAGTCCCGCACCGTGCAGGGCGCCTTCGACGGGCTTATGGCGAGTGCCGGCCACCGCGCCAACCTCCTCGAGCCGCGCTTCGCCCGCGCCGGCGTGGCCGCCGTCTCCTGGGGAAAGCTGTGGCTCTACGTCACCGTCTTCACCGATTGACGGCGCCGAACGACGTGGTGACAGGACGCGCGCGAAACTGCTACGCTCAGGGCGGCTCTCACGTTCCATCGGCCTCACGGTGAGGCTTCTCAATCTGGCGCTCGATGACCGTTAGGGACCAGCACTTTTCAGGAGGTCGTCGGGTGCCTTTCACCGACAAGACTCTGACCTGCTCGGATTGCGGGTCGCCGTTCACCTTCACGGCGGGTGAACAAGAATTTCATCAGTCCAAGGGCTTCACGAACGAGCCACGACGCTGTCCCACCTGCCGGCGCGCCCGCCGGGGCGACGCTGGCGGCGGCGGCGGCGGTGGTGGGGGGGGCGGCTTCCGCTCCGACCGCGAGCTCTACTCCGTCACCTGCGCTTCGTGCGGCAAAGACGCCAAAGTCCCCTTCCAGCCACGCGGCGATCGCCCGGTCTACTGCAGCGACTGCTTCCAGCCCCAGCCCCGCTCCTCGGGCGGCGGCTATGGCGGCGGCGGTGGCGGCTACGGCGGCGGCAGCCGGGGCGGCGGTGGTGGCTACGGCGGCGGTGGCAGCTACGGCGGCGGCGGAGACCGTGGTGGCCGTGGTGGCGGCGGCAGCCGGGGTGCGCGCCGCTGGTAGCGGTTGGCTCCGGGGTCGCAGCCCGGCGCCACGCTCGCGGCGGGCCCGTAGCTCAGCGGTGAGAGCGGCCGGCTCATAACCGGTTGGTCCTGGGTTCGAATCCCGGCGGGCCCACCAGCAAAACGACGAACGAGGCGAGGGCAGTGGCCCTCGCCTCGTTTCCGCTTTAGGGAGGTGGTCTACACCCCCGGCCCGGGCGAGTGCCGGCCTTTACGGCTCCTCGGGCTGCGGGGGGTAGCGGCCGTACGTCTCGGCGAGCGCGCGCAACTCCTCCACGCGGGCCGGCTCGAGCTGCTCCCAGCTGAACCGCCACGACCAGTTCCCCTCGGGCTCACCCGGCCTGTTCGTGCGCGCCTCGCTCCCCAGGCGCAGGACGTCCTGCATCGGCAGAATCGCCGTCTCCGAAACCGCCCCGTAGGCCATCCGCACCAGGTCGTCCAGGCCGGGAGCGTGCTTTCCCAGGTAGCGCTGCAGATTGCCCCGGGGAACCTCGCCCAGCGTCGCCAGCCAGCCGACCGTCGTGTCGTTGTCGTGCGTGCCCGTGTAAACGACCGACAGCCGGGAGAGGTTGTGCGGCAGGTAGGGGTTGCGCGCGTCGTCCCCGAAGGCGAACTGCAGGATCTTCATGCCGGGATAGCCAAGGCCGTCGCGCAAGGCCCGCACCTGCGGTGTGATAACGCCCAGGTCCTCGGCGATGAGCGAAAGCGGCCCCAGCGCCGTCGCTGCCTGTTCGAACAACTCGCGACCAGGCCCCGGCACCCAGCACCCACGCTCGGCCGTGGGCTCGTCCGCCGGGATCTCCCAGGCCGATTCGAACCCGCGGAAATGGTCCACCCGCAAGAGATCGACCAATCCCAGGGCCCAGCCAAACCGGTCGATCCACCAGCGATACCCGTCCGCGCGGGCCGCCTCCCAGTCGTAGAGCGGGTTCCCCCAGCGCTGACCCGTCGCCGAAAAGGCGTCTGGCGGAACCCCGGCGACGACCGCCGGGTAGCCGCGCGCGTTGAGTTTGAAAAGGTGCTGATGAGCCCAGACGTCGGCGCTGTCGTAGTCGACGAAGATGGGAACGTCGCCAACGACACCGACGCCGCGCGCGTTGGCGTAGCGACGTAGCGCTCGCCACTGGCGGTGAGCGGCCCATTGCACGAACGTCTGGAAGCGCACTTCGCCGACCAGCTCTGCGCCGACGACAGCGAGGGCCTCTGTTTCGCGGCGCCGGATCGGGTCGGGCCATTCGCTCCAGGAACGCCCCTCCTCCCGCGCCCGCAGCGCCATGAAGAGGGCAAAATCCGGCAGCCAGTGGCCGACCTCGGCGACGAAGGCTGCGAACTCGGGCGGCGGCGGCGCTACCGCAAAACGCTGATATGCCTCGCGCAGCCACCCCTCCTTCCAGGCGTGCACGCGATCGAAGTCGATCCGGCCCGGCGCGAAGGGCGGGTTGGCAAGACAGGCGCGGTCTAGGAGCCCGTCCTCTGCCAGGTCCTCCAGCGAGACCAGGAGTGGGTCGACGCCGAACGTGGAGCGGGCGGCATAGGGCGAATTACCGGGACCCGGCGGCCCGAGCGGCATGATCTGCCAGAGGGTCTGGCCCGCAGCCGCGAGCGTCTCGACGAAGCGGCGCGCCTCGGGGCCGAAATCGCCGATGCCGAAGGGGCCGGGCAGCGCCGACACATGCAACAGGACGCCCGCGCGGCGCACTCCCCGCTGCCCGGCGCGCACCGGTGGCGCCTCGTCACTCACGCGACCAAGGGTAGCGGGCGCGGCCCACGGCCGCGAGCAGCACGACGGCAAGACGCGGGCCGGGGTCAGCCGCCAGTCGCGGGTTCGGCTATGGGTTCGGCTTCGAGCCGTTCGGCCCGGCTAGCGCGCAGCCAGAGGGCGAGCAGCGGTGCCGCGCCGATCGCCACCGACAGCGCCAGCACGCGATAGGCCGCGGGCAGCCCCCAGCCGTCGCCCACGACGCCGAAGAGCGGTTCGAGCGGTGCCAGCACCAGGCTGAAAAGCAGTTGGTAGATGGACAGGATCGTCGCCCGCTGATGGCTGGAGATGCGCTTGTTCAGGTAGTCGGAGACAACGGGGAACGAGAAGGCGTAGACAGCGGAGTTCAGCGGGTAGAAGACGAATGCGCCGAGCGAATTCCAGGCACCCAGCGCCGCCGCCACCCCCATGACGGCCAACGGCATGATGGCGATCACGCGGTTGACGCCGAGCGCACCCGTCACTCGATAGGCGAACAAGGCCGTCACGATTCCGAGCAGATTGCCGGGCACCAAGAACCAGCCGAACTGGCCGACGCCGACACCGTGCGCGTCGAGAAAGGGCTGCGTCAGGATGGACAGGCACATCGCGCAGGCGACGACCACCGCTGCGAGGAACATCATGTAGCGAAGCGGCTGCGACCGCCAGACAGTGGCAGCGGCGGAGCGCACGCCGGCCAAGTAGCCGCCCGGCGGCGCGTCCCCGTGGTGCGGCGGCTCGTGGAAGCTGAGCGAAACTGCCCAGGCGAGTCCCATCAGCGCCGCGCTCAGGACAATCGGGATCATCAGGTTCGTCTGGTGCGCGAGCGGTGCCCCGAGGAGGAGGCCCGCCAGCACCCCGGCCGACTGGATCGCCCAGGTCCTCCCCCAGAGCTTCTGGTACTCGTCCTCCCGGCCGAGTGCCCGCAGCGTGTCGAAGAAGAACGCCGCGTCGGCACCCGAAAACAGGGTCCAGGCGACACCCCAGGCGAGGTAGGACGCAAGGATGAGCGGGTAGCTGTCGGCAACACCGAAGACGAGAACGGCGACGGCGTTCGCGGCCGCACCGCAGCTGAGCGAGAGCTTTCGACCCCAGCGGTCGGCCACCACACCGGTCGGCACCTCCATGAAGACGAGCAGCACCCAGAAGGCCGAGTCGAGAACGGTGACCTCGGTCAGACTGAGGCCGCGGTAGTCAGTGAGGTAGACGACCCAGATGGGCAGCCAGAGCTGGAAGTTCACGAGGAAGCGGAAGAGAGCGAACTTCCAGATATTGGCGCGCAACGCCGCCGGATCGTGGCCAGCGTGAGAGGTCGCCAGAGCGCTCTCCCTTCGGGCCGATGGGGGCGCGGCCGCGGGTTCGGGGGTGGTGGGCGGTACTGGACTCGAACCAGTGACCTCGTCGGTGTGAACGACGCGCTCTAACCAGCTGAGCTAACCGCCCCCGGGAGTGCCAGTCTATGGCCGCGGCCGCAGCGCTTCAACTCAACACTCAAAACGGACGCGTTTGCGGCGCCGTAGATCCCCAAGAAGCGGCGAAGGCCGTGGACGCGGACCGCGTTCTCGTGGAGAAGCGGTGCCCGGAAGGGTCGCGTAGAGGCAGCGGCTCCACTCGCCGAACAACGCGGTCGGGGTCGAGTCCCGAGGCCGGAGTAGACGCCGGCGTGCACGAACCTTCTCCCGGCCCTGGCGCTTCCCGGGCACCGAACCGTCACCGACCCGTCGCGCGTCCGTCACCCGAGGGCCGCGTCTGGCGGACGACGATCACAACGAGGCAGGGAGCGGCCGCCCCCGCGGAGACGGGCATGCGCACGACCCCGGTCCAGAGCTCAACCGTCAACCTCCCGACAAGCACTGCGCGGGCGGCCTCTGCCTCCTCGTCCCACGTGCCGCGGGACCAAGTCTCCATCAGCGACGAGGGCCGCCACCGTGCGGCGTCGGACCCAGAGCAGGTGTCTGGCCCGGCCCGCGCCCTCCATGTCGTTCATTACCTGGCGATCACGCCGCTCGGTCCGTTCTGGCTCGAATTGCCGCCGGACGGCCGGCGCTACGCACACAACCCACTCCCCGTCGAATGGTCTTCGCCGCCGAGCGACGAAGTGCCGGCGCCCGACGCCTGAGGCAGAGGGGCCAGCGCGGCGCGCTTGCCACCCCGCTCCGCGTTGAGCAGAGCGGGCGCGAATGGTACGGTTGCCATTCGTGCCGGGAGCACGGCCCGCCGCGCGGGCAAACCCATCGCCCGGCCATGGAGACCTGTGCGGGAATATGAGCTGACGGTCGTCTACGACCTCGCTGTCGCCGAAGCGGGTGGGGGCGACGCCCCTGTCCAGCACCTCACCACCGCCGTGGAGGCACGCGGGGGACGCGTCCTCCGCGTCGATCACTGGGGCCGGCGGCGGATGGCCTACCCGATCAACCGCGCCCTCGACGCCGACTACCTGGTCTCGCGTGTCGAGATCGAACCAGCCGGCGTCGACCCTCTGGAGGCGGCCCTCCGCATCGACGAGCGCGTCTACCGGCACCTGATCGTGCGCGCGGACGAGTTGCCGCCGCCGCCCGTGCCGCGCGAGCCACGACGCCAACCCGTCGAGGCCGCCGCTCCGGAAGCGGCCGCTGATCGGCCGGCGGCACCCGTTTCAGCGGCCGAGCCCGCGCCCGCGGTGCCTGTCGAAGCCGCCGAAGCCGCTCTCGGCCCGGCCACCGCTGAGCCGGCCGCCGCCGAACCGGCCACCACTGAACCGGCCACCACTGAACCGGCCGAACCCCGCACCGCGGCCGACACCCCTGCCGAAACCGGAGCCTGACCGACGAGGAGGTCGCGACCATGGCGAGCCTGAACAAGGTCATGCTGATCGGCAATGCCGGGCGGGACGCCGAACTGCGCTACCTGGCGAGCGGCCTTGCCAAGTCCGAGTTCAGCCTCGCCGTCAACTCCCGCCGTCGCGGCCAGTCGGGCGACTGGGAAGAGTCCACCGAATGGTTCAATGTCGTGCTCTTCGGCGACCAGGCAGAGCGCGTCAGCCAGTACATCTCGAAGGGCAAGCAGCTCTACGTCGAGGGGCGGCTGTCGACGCGCTCCTGGGATGACGACCAGGGTGTCAAGCACTACCGCACCGAGGTAATCGCGAACGCGGTCCAGCTGCTCGGTGGCCCCCGCGGCGACGGCGGCAACCAGGGCTGGTCGGACGGCGAGGACAGCTTCCGTGCGGGAGCCGGCCGCCGCTCCGCACCCGGTGAGTCGCGGGCGCGGGGGTCGGTCGACCCGGACGACTTGCCGTTCGAATAGCAGCGCGGTCAGACGCGCTGCCCGCGCTCCTGCGCCTTTGGGAAGGATGACGATGACAAGCGAAGAACGCCCCCCACGCGACGACCGGCCTGCGCACGGCGAAGGTGGCAGCCCCAGCGGTGAGCGACCCGAGCGACCTGAGCGACCCGCCGGCGACCGCCCACCCCGGCCGCAGCGGCCCCGCTACGGCGGCCGCCGCAAGGTCTGCCGCTTCTGCGCGGACCACATGAAAGGCATCGACTACAAGGACGTGCCCCGTCTCCGCGTCTATATCAGCGAACGCGGCAAGATCGAGCCCCGGCGCAAGACCGGCACCTGCCTGAAGCATCAGCGGCTGGTCGCCACTGCCGTCAAGCGCGCCCGCCACCTCGCCCTGCTGCCCTACACGCTCGAGCACGTGCGCCGCACCAACATCTTCCCGACGCGCGGCTAGGATCGACAGCGGCGCCCCCGACGGGCGTCAGAGTGAGGGACGATGGCAGCACGACGCGAACGCACCACCGGCCTGCCCCGACCGCGAGTCCGGGAGAAGGCGCCGCGCGGCCGCCGCTTCGCCGGCGTCACCTGGACCGAGCAGCACGGCCGCCTCGCCATCATCGGCAGCGCCGTCGTCCTCCTCGTTGCCATCCTCGGGGTCCTCGCCTATCGGATCTATGAAGACCGCATCGGCCGGCCGCGCACCGTCGTCCTCGAAGTCGGCACCACCGACTACACCCTGGGCTACTACCGCGACCGCCTCTCCCAGTTTCTTCGCGCCAACGCCAGTCAGAACGACTCCGTAGCGCTCATCGAGCAGGACCTTATCACCAAGCTTCAGGACGAAGCGCTGACCATTCAGCTCGCCCACGACAAGGGCGTCGCCATCACGGCAGACGACATCACCAGAAGCATCGCCGATTCGCTCGGCGTGCCCGTCGGCGGCAACGGCTCCGCCTTCGACTCGCTCTACCGCCAGCGCCTGCAGACTCTGCACATCAGCGACGGCAACTTCCGCAAGCTGACTGAGGCCCAGGTGGCCAGCGAGAAGCTCCTCGACAAATTCAAAGCCGACCTCGGCGAAAGCGGCGAGCAGCTCGTCCTGCGCACCGTTCTGCTCAGCGACCAGGATGTCGCCAACGCCATCCTCCAGCGCATCCAGTCGGGCGAGGACATGGGAACGGTCGCGCAAAAGGAGTCGCAGGACCTCGAGGGACGGGGCAAAGACGGCCTCCTCGACCCCGAACCCCTGGCCCTTCTCCCGGCGTCCGTCCAGGCGGCACTCGCCGGTAAGAACGTCGGCGACCTGATCGGTCCGATCCAGGTAGAGACCGACTGGTGGATCTTCCGCGTCGAGAAGCGCGAGCCCACTCCCTATACCGACGCCCAGAAGGGACAACTCGCGCAGCAGCAGCTCGACGCGGCCCTCAAGGAGAAGCGCGCCTCCACGCGCATCGTCACCAGCCTCGACGCCGACGACATCAAGTGGGCCGAGAAGAACCTCAACTGACGCCGTGAAGCAGGACATCGGCGTCGGCCTCATCGGACTGGGCGTCGTCGGCGGCGGCGTCGCCCGGGCGCTGCTCGAACGGCGCGACTACTTCGCCCGACAGGTGGGGGCTCCCCTCGTCGTACGGCGCGCGGCCGTCCGCGACCTGCGCAAGCCGCGTACGGTCGATCTGCCGCCCGGCGTTCTGACCGACGACGTGGTGAGCGTTCTCGAGGACCCGGCAATCGACGTCGTCGTCGAGGTCGTCGGCGGGGAAGAGCCGGCGGGCAGCTTCATCCGCGCGGCGCTCAAAGCCGGCAAGCACGTGGTCACCGCCAACAAGGAGCTGATCGCCAAGCAGGGCCCGGAGCTGCTCGCCGACGCCCACAGCCGTGGCCTCGACATCATGTTCGAAGCGAGCGTCGGCGGCGGCATTCCCCTGATCGCCCCTCTGCGCCGCGACCTGCTGGCGAACCGCATCACCTCCATTCGGGCAATCATCAACGGCACCACAAACTACATCCTGACGAGCATGGCCTCCGGCGGTGCCGCCTATGGCAGCGCGCTCGCCGCCGCCCAGGAACTCGGTTACGCGGAGCCCGACCCTACGAATGACGTCGAAGGCTACGACGCCGCCTACAAGCTGGCGATCATGGCCACCCTTGGCTTTCGCACGCGTGTCCGCCCGGAGCAGGTCCGTGTCGAAGGGATCACCGCTCTGGCCGCGCGCGACTTCCGCTACGCCAGCGAGCTGGGCTACACGATCAAGCTGCTCGCCATCGCCGAGCGGAACGACGGCGGCATCGTCGCCCGCGTCGCGCCCGTGTTCCTCCCGCAGTCCGAACCGCTGGCCAAGGTGGACGGGGTCTACAACGCCGTGCAGATCGTGGGCGACCTGACGGGCACGGTCCTTTTCCAGGGCCGCGGCGCCGGTGCCGACCCGACAAGCTCGGCCGTGGTGGCCGACCTCCTGGACCTTGCCCACAGCATTGTCCTCGGCGCGCGCGAGAGGAAATACTGGGGCCCTGAGGGGGAAACGCCGGTGCTCGGCCTCGACGCCGTCGAGACGCGCTACTATGTCCGCGTCACTGTGAGCGATCAGCCCGGCGTCCTCGCGCAGATCGCCCGCACGCTCGGCGAGCACGGCGTTAGCATCGCCGCCGTCAGCCAGAAAGAGGCGGACGCGGACGAGAAGACGGCCGAGCTCGTCGTCATGACGCACCGCGCGCGCGAAGGGGCGATGCAGGCGGCGCTGCGCGAGATCGCTGCACTCGACGTCGTCGCGCAGGTGAGCGCCTTCCTGCGCGTGGAGGGCTGACATGGCGAGCGAGACACAGGCCCACGCCATCGGCGAAACGCTCGCCTGGCTCGAGCAACAGCTGCGCACCGCGCGCGAGGACCAGGTGCGCGCCGTCGCCCAGATCGACCAGCTCCGCCGCCAGGTCCATGACCTCGCCGAGGACGTCACCGTCAATGAACGCGCGCTCCGCGAGGTCGATCCCAAGTTCATTCCCTTCAAGGGGCTGCCAGAGAAGATCCGCGGGCTCGACGAGAGCACGGAGCATATCCGTCAGCAGATCAGCGCCAACAAGGCCGAGGTCGACAACGCCCTCCGTCTCGTCCGCGCGGAAGCGGAGTACGACCGCGAGGAACGCGCCGAAGCCTTCAAGCGAATCGAGGCCGCCGCCCACCAGCTTGGTCTCATCGTCGCCGACGTCGCCCAGGTGCAGGCCCAGACGGCCCAGGTCGCGCAAACGACGGCCTCGCTCCTCGAGCGCCAGCGCGAGATCGAAGCGCGCGTCGAGCAGTTTGGCCTGCGCCTCGACCGCTCGATCGAAGTCCATCGCGACCTCGAGGAGCGCGTCGTCACCGCCCTCACCGCCGACCAGGACGAGCGCTTCGAGGTGGTGTTCGAACGGCTTCAGGTCGTCGGGGAGATGGTCAAGCGGAACGAAGAGCTGATCCGCGCGGCGACCGCCGAGCAGACGATGCGCGAGGAAGTGCTCGACGCCATCGCCGTCTGGCGCGACCAGCACAGCCGCACGGACACCCGCCTCAACGCCCTCGAAGAAGCGAGCGACCGCCTCCTCACCCACGTCGACAAGCTCCAGGGCGAGATCGCGCTCCTCGAAGGACGGCATGCCGGCCTCGGCGAGCGGGTCGCGGGCATCCGGCGCGACATCGCCGAGGTCGTGGACCATGTGCGCGAGGAGTTTGCCAAGTACAACCAGATGACGGAGAAGCAGCGCCGCAAGCAAATCCAGGTGCTGGAGCAGGAGCTTCGGGAGATGAAGTTCCACGCCTTCCGCCCGCCAGAGGAGCCATGACCGGCGCCGGCCAGCGTCCGCACGGCGTCCTCTACCATTGGGGCAGCGTCCTGTCGCTGAGCGAGCGTACGCCGCTCATCTCGCTCGGCGAAGGGGACACGCCGCTCGTCCGCTCGGCAGCCCTCGAGCGCCTCTGCGGGCTCGACGAACTCTGGTTCAAGCTCGAGATGTGCAACCCCACGGGCTCCTTCAAAGACCGCGGCATGGTGGTCGCCGTGGCACGCGCCCTGGAAGACGGGGCAAAGGCCATCATGTGCGCCAGCACCGGCAACACGAGCGCGAGCGCCGCGGCCTATGCCGCCCACTCGGGCCTGCAGAGTTTTGTCCTGGTGCCCTCCGGACGCGTCGCTGCAGGCAAGATGGCCCAGGCGATCGCCTTCGGCACCCGCATCGTCGAGATCGACGGCAACTTCGACGACGCCCTCACCGCCGCGCGCGCCCTGACCGCGCGGCATCCCGTGGCCCTGGTCCACTCGGTGAATCCCGACCGCATCCCGGGCCAGAAGACTGCCGCCGTCGAGATCTGCGACGCCCTCGGCGACGCCCCCGACATGCTCGCCCTGCCGGTCGGCAACGCTGGCAACATCTCGGCCTATTGGAAGGGCTTCGCCGAGTGCGCCGAGCTCGGCTACGCGACCCTTCATCCCCGCATGCTCGGCTTCCAGGCAGCCGGCGCCGCCCCCATCGTTCGGGGAGCACTCGTCCCCGAGCCGCAGACCGTTGCCACCGCCATCCGCATCGGGAACCCCGCTAGCTGGCAGAGCGCCCTCGCCGCTCGCGACGAAAGCGCGGGCCTCATCGAAGCCGTCACCGACGACCAGATCCTCGAGGCCTACCGCCTCCTCGCCGAACGCGAGGGGCTGTTCGCCGAACCCGCGAGCGCGGCGGGCGTGGCCGGCCTGCTCAAGCTGGCACGCGAAGGGCGGGCGCGGGGCGGGCGCGCCGTCGCCGTCCTCACCGGCAACGGGCTCAAGGACCCGGAGACTGCGACCGCCCAGTATCACCCGGACGTCATCCGCGCGGAGGCGACCGTGGCAGGCGTGGAACGCGCCCTCGGCTGGTAGGCCCGGCGAAGCTCGGGGTAACGGAAAGGGCCGGTGGATGTGTGGAGCGGACACGACATCCAGCGCAGCCCGCGATCGTTTT
>JADLBJ010000191.1 GCA_020847765.1 Dehalococcoidia bacterium | reverse complement strand
CACCACCTTCGGCATGAACCGGATCAGCCGCTGCACCTCGAGGATGTGCAGCCGTCCGAGGCGCGCCGGGTCGATCTCACCCTCCGTGTCGCCCTCGTACTTGTACCCGTCCTTGCCCCGCACCCGCTGGTCGCCGCCCGAGCAGAACGCCCATCGCCCATCCTTCGGCGACGGCCCGTTCCCCGTGATCAGCACGCACCCCACCGTGCTCGTCATCCGCGCGTGGTCCAGCGCCTGGTACAGCTCATCCACCGTCAGCGGCCGGAACGCGTTCCGCACCTCTGGCCGGTTGAACGCCACCCGCACCGTCTTCCGGTCGGGCGTGCGGTGATACGTAATGTCGGAGAAGTCGAAGCCCGGCACCGGCTCCCACGCGCTCGGGTCGAAGATCTCGGAAACCACTCGCTCAGCCTCCACTTCCTCCACCGCGGCCGCCCTCCGAGGCGCTCCATCCCCCCTCGACGCCCGCGCTGCGCGCCATCATAGCGCCCCCCGCACCACTGGGGACGCGCGTCTCGCATGCGTGCCACAGTGAGCCGCCTGGGAGCCGAGGGCTGATTGGTCCAGATCGCTCACCCGGCCGCCCCCAGGACGTGCGCACCGGGCGACACCACCGTCGTCTCGAACTACCGGTACAGGCCGAGCGTCACTCCCGGACCCAGTACCGGCGGCAATAAAGAAGGAAGCACGGGGGCAACCGCATCCAGGGCGACCTCCGCGTCCGCCTCGACGACCGGGACCGAAGGCAGGTCTGCGGCGAGCGTGCTCGCCGTGCCGAGGGCCGTCCCGACCACGTCGTCGGTCGCCCCGCTCAGCGCGTTGAGGTCGGGTACGATCTGGGGGAGCGCGACGACCGTCTCGAGAATCGCCACCGCGACAGGCACGTCGGCCAGCACCGGTACATCGGCCAGCAGCGGTACGTCGGCCAGCACCGGCTCCACGATGCTCGTGCCGGTCGGCGGATCCACGCGCACGGCCGGCGCGGCGGGGACGCCCGGCACCGTGATGCCGGGAGTTGGCTCGACGCGCGGCGTCTCCTCGGTGGCAACCAGGGCGGCGTGCCCATGCCCGAGGTCGGAGACCTCCGCGGCAGCGGGCGGGCCGGCTGGCGGCACATCGGCGTCATGCGCCACGGCCTGCGCCGCGGGCGCGAGGGCGGATTCGTTGTCGCTACTCGGCGCCACGGCGCCGGCCGCCGGATCGACCACCAGCATGGCCGGGGACAGGGGCCCGTCTGCCGTCGCCACCACGGCCGTCGTCGGCTGGCCGGCCGCTTCGGTCGCCGTCGAGGGCAGAGGCGCCGCCACGTCCGGCGCGACGGACACCGCAACCGTCAGCAGCGCGATCACCGCGGCCGCTGCCTTCCAGCCGATCGCGGCGACCACGCCGCCTCCCGCAACACCCCCGACCGCGAGCTGTGACTGCGCGATCACCGCGGCCACCAACCCCGGCGGCGACGCCACCAGGCCCAGCTGGCGGTACAACCGCTTCCCCTCCTGCATGGACGCAACGCGCTCGCCGCACTCCTCGCAGCGATCCAGGTGTCGCCGTACTCCGGCAGCGCTTGCGAGGGAGAGGCTGCCATCCACGAACGCACCGAGCTGAAGCAGGCTGACGTCACACCCGGCCGCCGCGGCGTCCACTGCCCTGAAGTGCTGGCGGAAGCGCTCGCGGGCGCGAAACACCCGCACCTGTGCCGCATTGCGCGACACCCCCAGCACCTCCGCCACCTCCGGATAGGGGAGGTCGAGCTGGTCGCGAAGGAAGAGCGCCATGCGGTCCTCCCGCGAGAGCACGCCCAGGGCCTCCCACACCTTCCGGCGTTCGTCCAGTGAGAGGACGTGCTGTTCCGGCATCCCTCCCGCATCACCGCCCGCCTCGAACTCCACGGGCTGCTCGGTATCGCGTTCGACCGTCTTCTTTCGCGTCCGAATGAGCCACAGACAACGATTCCGCGCGATGCGATAGAGCCATGGGGTGAAGCGGTCCACGTCGCGCAGCGCCGGCAGATGAGTGGAAACCTCCAGCCAGACGTCCTGGGCAACGTCGCTCGCGTCCTCGCTCTGGCGGACCAGGCTCAGGATGAAATGGTAGAGCGGCCGCTCGTGCGCTTCGATGAGCGCCACGAGCGCGCTGGTTTCGCCCGCACGCGCCCGTGCGACGGTGGCTGCGTCCGCCCCAACTGCCTCCGGCCGGCTGGCGATGACCAGGGTAGTCTCCCGCCATGCCCCGGGCGCGTACCGCGCTCGGGCTGCAGCTTCCGCGGTCGTAGGAATTGAGCATAACTCTACAGTCCACACTCGGAGAGCCGGTCTGGCGGGCGCACTTCCGTCGAGATCGACAACCCGCTTCGGCAGGCTCATCCGCAATCATCAGAGGTCTACGACCGCTTCTTTCTCGGCTGCATCGAGGCCGTCCATGTCCATACCTGCACAAAGTTCGTCTCGAGCTGTAATGAACACGGCCCCTCCGATCTCTTTCTAGACAGAGGCTGCCTGCCGGGGGGCGAATCCTTCCCAGCAGCCGGAAAGGAAGGGCTACATGTCCGAGTTCACACAACAGATCAGGGCCAACAGGAAGCGACGCAGGCTGACCGCGCTCTCCGGTGCGCTGGCTGCCGCCGCGCTGCTCGCGACGTCGGCGGCCGCCGTCTCACTCGACGGTCACGCCGGCGTCGACATCGCTGCCACGACAACTGCAAGCACGGGCGCCACCGACGTGACGGGGCAGGCATCCGCGGTCCTCGGTGCAACCGTGGGCGTGCCCGGGGCCGGGACGGATGCCGCGGCCATGGCCGCCCTGAACGTCCTGGCGGATCTCAACCTGGATGCATCGGGCAAGGCGGCCGCAGGCAACCCGGGCGGGACGGGCGGCACGGGAGGCGGAAGTGACCCCGGCCCGGGCGTCGGAGGCTGGGTAGCCGGCGGAGGCGGCGCAACCACCGGAGCGGGCGCCCGCGGCACGATT
>JADLBJ010000286.1 GCA_020847765.1 Dehalococcoidia bacterium | reverse complement strand
GTGCTCGGCGTCCGCGCGCAGCGGCTGCTCGTGCTGGCGCCGGAAGAGATCCGATTCGCCGAGGCCGATGGGAACACCGTCTGGATGACGACGGATCAAGGGCGCATGCGAGCCTTCGGGCGCGGCCTCAGCGCGCTGGAGGAGCGGGTCCACGGTCACGGGTTCCTGCGGGTGAGCCGCCAGTCCCTGGTCAACCTCAATCGGGTCAGGGAGATCGCCCCCAGCTTCAAGGGCGGCTTCGGCCTCGTGATGGATGGGTCACCCGAGGAGATCGTCCCGGTCTCGCGGCGTCACGTCGCCGAGGTCAGGGCGATCCTCGGCCTCTGAGGCCGCGGGAGCGAAGCGAGCGGTCCCGGTCCTGATCGTCGAAACCGTCGTCACGACCACCAACCCGGACGGGAGCACCAACTGCGGCGCGATGGGCGTCGAATGGGGCGTGCACGAGATCGTCCTCAAGCCGTTCTTGCGCACGCGCACGATGCGCAACCTGCGCGCCAATCCTGCGGCAGTCGTCCACATCACCGACGACATCCTCTTGTTCGCGCAGGCGGCCCTCGGCGACCCGCATCCCGCCAGCCGTCCGGCCGAGGTCGTCCACGGCGCGGTGCTCGAAGACGCGTGCTCATGGCGCGAGGTGCAGGTGACGGCGATCGACGACAGCGGCCAGCGGGCACGAGTCGAGACCCGGGTGGTCCAGCGCGGCTTCGGCCGCGAGTTCGTCGGCTTCAACCGAGCGTCTGCCGCCGTGCTCGAGGCATCGATCCTCGCCAGCCGGATTCACCTCGTTCCCGCCGCGCAGGTTCGAGCGGAGCTCGACCGCCTCCAGGTCGTCGTCGACAAGACCGCGGGTCTACGAGAACATACGGCCATGCAGTGGGTGCGCGACTACGTGCAGGAGAGAAGCCGCACGCAATGAGCACCGTCAGGGTCCGGGCGCCCGCACGACTGCATCTCGGCATGTTCGACGTCGCGGGCAGCACGACACGTCGCTACGGCGGCATCGGACTCGCCCTCGACCGGCCGGCCGTCGCAATCGAGGCCAGCGCGGCCGACGATCTCTCGGCGGAGGGTCCCGACGCTGAGCGCGCGCTCGCGTTCGCCCGTCGCAGCGCCGATGTCCTCGGCCTGTCCACCGGTGCCCACATTCGCGTGATCGAGGCGATACCCCCGCACGTCGGCCTCGGATCCGGCACGAAGCTCGGACTCGCGGTCTGTCAGGCCCTCGTCGAGTTGAACGGCCGGTCGCTGCCGGCGAGCGAGATCGCGCGCGCGGCCGGCCGGGGCGCGCGCTCCGGCGTCGGCGTGTGGAC
>JADLBJ010000190.1 GCA_020847765.1 Dehalococcoidia bacterium | reverse complement strand
CGCTGGCCGTGCGGATAGTTCGCAGTCGGCCCTCGACGCTAGCATTCCCGAGCGCCATCGTTGCTTCGTCCAGGCCCATGCCGAGGGTCAGTGCCGAGCCGATGGCGGCCAGGGCTCCGGCGACCACGTGCTCGCCGGGCAGCGGGCAGTGCACCTCAGCATGGCGTCCCTGCCAGGAGAGGGCGAAGCGCGTGCCCTGGAGCCCGCGCATCTCGACCGGGCCGCGTCGCAGGCTGGCACCCTCCGCTCCGCCGAAGGTCAGCACATGACACCCGAGGGGCGGTGCCGCCTCGGCGAGGCGCGGGTCGTCGGCGTTGAGGACCGCGGTGCCGTTGGGGGACAGGCTGCGCGGGAGCGACAGCTTTTCGGTGGCTATCGCCTCGACGTTGCCCAGCTTGGAGAGGTGGGTCAAGCCGATGTTCAGCACGACACCGAGGTCGGGCCGGGCGATGGCGCAGAGGCGCGCGATCTCTCCCACGCTGTCCATGCCCATCTCGAGGACAGAGACCTCGTCGTCGCGGCGCAGGGTCAGGAGCGCCAGCGGCAGCCCTTCGCGTGAGTTCAGGTTGCCTTCGCTGCGATGGGTGCGGAAGCGCGCGCTGAGGACGCACGCGGTCAGTTCCTTCGCCGTCGTCTTCCCGACCGTGCCGGTGATGCCGACGACGCGTGGGGCGCAGGCAATGCGCCAGGCGGCGGCCAGCTCGCCTACGGCGCGCGTCGCGTCCGGGGCGACGACGATGGTGCATCCGGGCCATTCGCCTTCGGGAGCGCGTTCGCAGATGATGGCGACGGCGCCCCTGGCGAGGGCTTCGCCGACGTACAGGTTGCCGTCGGTGTTCTCGCCGGGGAAGGCGGTGAACAGGTCGCCGGGGCGGACCACGCGGGAGTCGGCGGCGCCCCCGCGGACGGGCGTGTCCGGACCAGCGATCACGTGGTAGCCGCGGCGGCGCATCTCCCGCGTCACGAAGCCGGTGGTGAGGCTCTGGCTCATCGCGTCACCGCGCTCTTCCCGGCGTCGGCGGGGACGTTCAGGTAGTGAAGGGCGTCGTCCATGATGCGGGAGGCGATGGGCGCGGCCGCGGCGGTGCCGGTCAGGAGGTCGGCATTCTCGTCGAGCTTGACAAAGACGAGCAGCCGGGGGTTGTCGAGGGGGGCGAACTCGACGAACGACGCAACCTGGCGGTCGTCGTAGCCGTTGGGGATTGGCACGTTCGCGGTGCCGGACTTGCCGCCAGCAGTGTAGTCCTTGGGTGGGAAATGCCCGGGGTCCATGACGGCGTGCATCATGTCGCGCATCGTCGCACTCGCCTGGGCGGAGATGGCGCGGCCCACTATCTCGGGCTTCACGTCCTGCACGCTCCCGCCGGGGCCGACGATCTGGCGGACGAAGGGGGGCCTGACGAGGTTACCGCCGTTGATGGCGGCGGCCACCGCCGCCGCCATCTGCAGGGGCGTGACGCTGATCGACTGACCAAAGGCCTGCGTGGCGAGGTCCACGGGGGACCAGCCGGGGTGGGTGGGGCGGCGGATAATGCCGCTGGCCTCGCCCTGGAGGTCGACGCCGGTGGGCTTGCCGAATCCGAAGGCGTCGAGGTAGCGCTGGAAGCCGCCGGGCTGGATGCGTTCCAGCTGCTGCATCATGAAGATGGCGCCTGTGTTGATGGAATTCCGCAGGACGCCGCGCATGTCCTGGAGGCCGTAGGTGTTGAAGTCCCAGTTCTGAAGGGCGATGCCATAGATGTAGGCGGTGCCCGTGTCGACGTAGGTTGTGTCGGGGGTGACGGCGCCCGCGTCGATCGCCGCCGCTGCCGTGATCACCTTCATAACGCTCCCGGGCTCGTAGAGGTCGGTCACCGCCCGGTTGCGCAGCAGCTCGATTTGCTTCGCGTCCGACAGGTCGAGCGTGGAGTATTTCAGCCCGGGCTGCGTGGCGAGCGCATAAATCTCGCCGGTGCTTGGGTCCATCATGATGATCGCTCCCCCTTTGGCGCGGTGCTGACGGACGGCTTCCTCGAGCCGCTGCTCCGCCATGCGCTGCAGGTAGCGATCGATCGTTAGGACGACGTCCTTGCCCGGGAGGGGGTTGCTGGTGACGCGGCGCCCGAAGGGGATGGGGTCGCCGGCGGTGTCGCGCTCGTAGACGGCCCGACCCGGCTTACCCTGGAGAACCTCGTTATAGGCCGCCTCGATGCCCGCCAGGCCCGTCTTGTCGCGGCCGATGAAGCCCAGGATGGAGGCGGCGGTGTCGCGCTCCGGGTTGACGCGTATGCTGCTGGGGACCGGATTCAGGCCGTCGACGGCGCCGCTGTCGATCAGCTCCTTGCCGGTCTCGTATTCCACGTCGCGGGCCACGAGAACGTCGATGGCGGTCGACGCGGCCACGGTCGCGCGGAGGCGGGCGGCGTCCACATGGAGCGCGGCCGCCAGGGCCTGGGCCGAGCGCTCGGCCTTGGCCGGGTCCTTCCAGGTGCGCGCGTTGACGTAGAAGTCCCAGGTGTCGACGCTGGTGGCGAGAGCGTTGCCGTTGCGGTCGAGGATCGCGCCTCTGCGCGCGTAGATGACGTCGCTCGCGGTGAGTTCCTCGTGCGCGGCACGCGCATAGCGGGGGTGGTCGAGAATCTGGAGCTGAATCAGGCGGAGGAGGACCGCGAGCGCGAACACCGCGAACGCTGTCGCGGGCACCCAGACCCGGCGAGTCCCATGGGCTCGCGCCTGTGCCATCGAACGCGCCTCCGGCCGGCGGCCTCGTCGGCAGCCGGTGCCTGTTAGTTCCCCAGCGACACCCACGAGAGGAGTGAGCGCCACCAGGGGTCGGGCTCTTCCGTTGTTGGGACGGGCCCGGGGAGATACTCGGACGGGATCTTGGCCGGGGCTGGCCCGGGCTCGCCGACGTTGACGAAGACCGGCGGATCGCCGGGACCCAGGCCTATCTCCTCGGCGCGGTGCTGGATGCGGTCGAGGGAGGTCAGCGAGGCGACCTCGGACTCGAGCTCGCGGATCTCGCCGTTGACGCGCGCCTGGTCGAGCTGGAGACGCTGTGCGTCGAAGCCACGGCTTGTGGCGGTGCTGTTCTGGAGAACGGGCAGCATGGCGCCCAGGCCAAGGACGAAGACGGCGGCCAGCACCCACCAGTTAACCTGTGCGGGCCGCCCCGGCAGCGGGACGCGACGGGCGTGGCCGAGGGGATGATTGATCGCTGCCATGCTATCTGCTTCCCGGCTGCCGGCGCGGGCGGTGTCGGTCTGCCCGCGCGCGTGCGCTGCGTGCAGGCATCGCTAGTGGATCCGTTCGGCCGCGCGCAGGACGGCACTGCGGGCGCGCGGGTTGGTGGCTATTTCCTCTTCGCCGGGGCGGACCGCCCGTCGCGTCAGTTCGCGCAGGGATGGCTGGTGGTCGCAGCGGCAGATGGGCGCTTCTGGTGGGCAGAGGCAGCCGCTGGCCTCGCGGCGGAAGTATTGCTTGACCGTGCGGTCCTCGAGTGAATGGAAGCTGATCACGACCAGGCGTCCGCCGCGGTCGCGATCAGGTCCAAAGCCAAGCAGGCTGTGGGCTTGCGGAAGGACCGCGTCAAGGCTGTCGAGTTCACCATTGACGCGGATCCGGAGC
Organism: Dehalococcoidia bacterium; assembly: GCA_020847765.1. Taxonomy (GTDB): domain Bacteria; phylum Chloroflexota; class Dehalococcoidia; order Tepidiformales; family Tepidiformaceae; genus JADLBJ01. The sequence continues at coordinate 21,507 of JADLBJ010000190.1, read as the reverse complement.
GCAAGGAAGACCTTGGTGGCGGGGTGGATATGGGTTCGGCCCCTTGCACCCCCCACAGCCTGCTTGACGGCTCTGGCCAGATCCCAGGTCGTGCGCAACGGGCGCGCCCGCACGACCCCGGCGGCGATACGGCGCGACTGGCGCTCTTCTCCATAACGGAAGAAGAGGTCGGCCAGATCGGCTTCGCCCCAGGTGTTGACGATCTCGCCGGCGGTCAGGTCGCCGGCTGACGGGTCCATGCGCATGTCGAGCGGCCCTTCGAGCCCGAAGGCGAAGCCGCGCGCGGCGGTGTTGAGCTGGAAGGAGGAAACCCCCAGGTCGAGAAGGACGCCGTCGACGGCGGCGAAGCCGTGCGCCGCTGCCAGGCGCGCGAGATCGCGGAAGTTCCCGTGCGCGAAGCTGACCCGCCTCCCAAACGGTGTCAGCTTCGCGCGCGAGAACGCCAGCGCCTCGCTGTCCTGGTCGACGCAGAGGAGGGCGCCGTCCGGGCCCATCCGCTCGGCGATGGCGGCGCTGTGGCCGCCCAGGCCGACGGTGGCGTCGACGTAGCGGCCGCCCGGACGCACGTCGAGGATGGCAAGGCTTTCGGCCAAAAGGACGGGAGCATGGGCAGGGGCCGAGGCCATCATTACCATCCTAGCCTTCCTCCTGCGCCAGCCGGTCCAGGTCGTCCAGGTCGTCGAGCACGCTGTAGCCCTGATCCTCGAGGGCGCCCTGCTCGCGGTCCCAGGCCTCCCGGCTCCAGATCTCGAGGCAGTTGAAGCGCCCGCTGATGACGACTCTGCGGTCCGGACCGGCGATGCCCGCGTAGGTCATCATTCGCTGCGGCAGGACCAGGCGGCCCTGGCTGTCGGGCTGGACCGGCGCCGTGCTGGCGAAGAAGGCGCGAACCTTGCGCCGCGTCTCGGGGGTCGTGAGGCGCAGCCGCTTCAGTGGCGCGGCCCGCTCCTGCCAGCCCTCTTCGGTATAGACCTCGATGACGCGGTCCGGTCCCGGGACGAGCAGGGCGCGCACCGCCAGGGCGTCGCGATAGATAGGTGGGACCGGTACCCGGTTCCGGTCGTCGACGGAGTACTCCCAGTAGCCACTGAACTCCACCAACGTGCCTTCTCCTGGGTTCGTTCCCCCCGGTTACCCCGGAGGCGGTAAAACGGGAACAGGTTATCCACATCGCCCCATTTCACCCCCGATGCAGGGTAGAAGCCCCCGCAGGGCCTGTCAACACCTTTACCTCCCACCCGGGACGGCAGTTTCGCCCCCGTGCGCGGGCGACGTTCGGCCGCTACGATCCGGGTGTGGTTCGCGTTGCCATCCTCACTGCCTCCGACCGGAGCGCCGCCGGTGAACGTGAGGACGTGTCCGGCGAGATCGCCGCGACCATCTGCCGCGAGGCCGGACATGCGGTCGTTGCCCGCCAGATCGTTCCCGACAGCCGCGACGCGATCGCTCTCGTGCTGGAGCGCTGGTGCGACGAGGCGGCCGCCGACATCGTGATCACGACGGGGGGGACCGGGTTGAGCACGCGGGACGTCACCCCGGAGGCAACGGCCGACGTCGCTGACCGCCGGGTGCCAGGCATCCCCATCGCGCTTGCCCTCGAGGGGCTGAAGAAGACGCCCTTCTCTGTCCTGTCGCGTGGCATCGCGGTCACGCGCAAGCGTACCCTTATCGTCAACCTCCCCGGCAATCCCCGCGCAGTGGCGGAGGGCATGGACGTCTTGCTGCCCCTGATGGGCCATGTCGCCGACCTGCTGGCGGGCCCCACGGAGCATTCCGGCGAAGCCGACACGGGCCACGCCTTGCGCATCAGCCAGCGATGAGCCCCGGGTGCGTCGGCGGCGTGCTGGCATGAGGGTGGACGTGCTGACGCTCTTCCCCGAGGCCTTCGTCGGGCCGCTCGACGTGAGCATCCTGAGGCGCGCGCGAGACGCGGGCCTGCTGGAGCTTCGTCTCCATGACATCCGTGCCCATGCCACCGACCGTCACCGCACCGTCGACGACTATCCGTTCGGCGGCGGCCAGGGCATGGTGATGCGCGTGGACGTGCTCGACGCAGCTCTCGACGCCGTGCGCGCGCTCGCAGCGGAAGCGGGCATGGTCGTGTACCTGTCGCCTCAGGGCGAGCGGTTGAACGACACGATCGTACGAGAGCTCGCCGAGATGCCGCGCCTCATCCTCGTCTGCGGCCGCTACGAAGGCGTGGACGAGCGCTTCGTCGCGCACTGCGTCGATCGCCAGATCTCGATCGGCGACTACGTGCTCAGCGGCGGAGAGCTCCCGGCGATGGTGCTGATCGACGCGGTTGCACGGCATATCCCCGGCGCGCTGGGGGACGAACAGTCGGCGGCCGACGAGTCGTTTGCGGGCGGCCTCCTGGAACACCCGCAGTACACCCGCCCCGCCGAGTACCGGGGCTGGAAGGTGCCGGAGGTGCTGCTCAGCGGGCACCACGGAAACGTCGATCGCTGGAAGCGGGAGCAGCGCCTGGCGCGCACGGCCGAACGGCGCCCGGACCTCCTACGCGCGCTCGAAGGCGACGAGGGCGGCGGCGAGCAGAACGGCCTGTAGCATCCCCCCCGACGCCAGGAGCCAGAGACCCGCGGCTCGTTCGCGCGCGTGGAGGAGCACGCCGAGGACGACGTTGACGGCGAGTATCCCCGCGCCGAGGTAGGCGATGTGCAAAAGCTCGCCCTTGTCGCCAACGCGGACCACGCCGCCGAGAGCGGGGAAGTTCAGCTGCACGACGTCGGCCAGCCCGGGATAGACGGCGTAGACATAGCCGGCGAGCGCGGCGCAGGCGACGGCGCCGAGCAGGGTGGCGACGATCGCGTGGCGATCGCGCCAGAAGGGGAAGGCGGCGAAACCCGTGGCCGAGGCGCGCTGCGGGAGGTGGGCGACCGCGGCGAGGGCGGCACGGCCCTGAATCTCCTCGGCGAAGGCCGCCTGGTCGCTGATCGTCAGAGCGTACGACTCCTCCGTCGTGACGAGGTAGAGGAGCTCCTCGGGCGCGCTGTGGGTGGAGTAGAAGAGCGTGTAGCCAATACGTGGGACGTCGGCGGCACCCACGTGGCAGCCCCACCAGTTGAGGCCGCCGACGCGGGGCGTGTCTATCGTGCGCCCTGGGACCATGCGCTGAATGGTCTCGATGGGAATCAGGACACGGCGCAACCCCCAGCGCACGGTCAGGCTGCGGTTGTCCACCACGTAGGCGAGGCTCCAGAGGGCATAGGCCCAGTTGGCGAAGACGAGCGCCAGCACCAGGGCGCCGGCAGACACCGCCCAGGCGAGGAAGGTCTTGAATTCGGGGCGACCGTCGGCGGCGACGCGGGCCGCCAGCACGGCGAAGGCGAGGGCCCAGGCCGCGAGCCCGGCACCGGTGATGACACCGAGGGCGCGCGGCGGCCGGAAGATCGTCGCCGCTACCGGGCGACGCGGACGCGGGCGGGCGTGCACCAGTCCCTGTAGCGGGCGTTCTTGCCGCGGATCACGTCGAAGAACAACGCGCTGAGGCGGCGGGAGACAGGCCCCGGCGTGCCGTCGCCGACGGGCCGCCGGTCCACTTCGACGACGGGTGTGAGGTGGGCCGCTGTGCCGGTCATGAAGACCTCGTCCGCGACATAGAGCTCCGTGCGGTCGATGGCGCGCTCGATGAGCTCGACGCCCAGCTCCTCCTGGGCCAGCTGGACGACGGTTTTTGCCGTGATGCCTTCCAGGACGTTGTCGGCGGGAGTGGGCGCGATCAGCTTGCCGTGCCGGATCATGAAGATGTTCTCGCCGCTCCCCTCGGAGACGTGGCCGTCGGCGTTGAGCATGATCGCCTCGTCGAAGCCGTTGAGATTCGCCTCTGTCTTCGCCAGGGCGCTGTTGACGTAGATGCCAGTCACTTTGGCGCGCGGCGGGATGCCCGTGTCGTCGACGCGTCGCCAGCTGCTCGTGTGACAGCGCGCGGATTCGGGCAAGTACGCGGGGAAGGGCGTGACGAAGATCAGGGTGTCGCTTTCCAGGTTGTGGAGGCGCACGCCGAGCGCTTCCGTGCTCTTGTAGACCATCGGCCGGAGGTAGACGTCCTCCTCGTAGCCGCTGCGTTCCACGATCTCGACGGCCAGCTCGCAGAGGCGGTCGACGGAGTCACGCATGTCGAGCATAAGGATCTTAGCGCTTTGCTGAAGGCGCTCGAAGTGCTCGCGCATGCGGAAGAGGTAGATGGTCTGGTCGTCCGGGTTCCAGTTGCCGCGGATGCCTTCGAAGACCGCCGTGCCGTAGTTGAAGGCGTGGGTCATCACGCCGATCTTCGCGTCTTCCAGCGGGACGAGCTCGCCGCGGAAATAGGCGTACGGTGTGGGCATCTCGGGCACTCCTTGTCTGCCGGCTGGTCCGGTCCTGTCAGTATACCGCCGGCCGCGCAGGGGGCCGAAATGGCGACCGTGGCCCAGTTGGGGTCTTGCCGCGACGGCTTAGTTGCCGCCCAGGAAGGTGGGGTACTTGCATTCGGGGATGTCCTTCACCTTTCCCGCGAGGCGGTCGCGTGCGCCCTCGGCGGGCAGCGGCGGCTTCTGGGTGAGGAGCCTCGTCGGGTCGTTGACGGCGTCCTGGAGGTACTTCAGGTAAGCCGCCTGGTAATCCTGGAGGTCCGCCGGCGGCTGCACAGCTTTCAACGAGTCGATGTACGCCTGGACGACCTTCGCGATGCCTTCTTTGGTCGGCTGGGTGTTCACGGCCTCGTAGTAGTTGGTGACACCGGTGCAAAAGACCTTGAGGTACTCGACGTCGCTCAGGGGAGTGCCGCCGCCGACGGGCGACGTCGCGGTCGTCTTCTCGCCGCCGTCGCCGCCACCGCAAGCCGACGCAAGCAAAAGGAAAGCAAGGACAGGGACGAGTGCCAGGGAGGGGAGACGCCGCATCTGCGGCCATGCTAGCACCCGTGTCGCTCAGGCGCGTTCAAAGGGTCAGAGCAGCAGCCGCTTTGGCGTTGCCCCCGGGGTGCGGCGCCATTCGTGCATGAGGTAGCGCCGCTCGCCGCCCCGTTGGACGGCCTCCATGCGGCAGCGGTCTGGCCGGGCGACCAGTGCGCGTGCGGCCGCTGCCGCTTCTTCGAGCGCGGCCGGGGCGGCGACGTTGAACACGTCCGGGTGGGCGAGGAGAGTGGCTGCCTGGGAGAGCGCGAGTCGGGCGAGCCAGCCGGCGCCGAGCTCGGCCAGCCCAAGATGGAAGTCGCGGTCGCCGAAGGTGATGAGGACCCGTTCGGGCGTGGAGTCGCTGCCGGCAAGGAGGAGGGTAGCGCCGAAATGGGGAAGCGCGAGGTCGGTCACAGCGCGATAGAGCTCGCCCAGGTCCTCATGGCGGGCGAGGGCCTCGCCCGAGCGAAAAGCGTGCAGGCGGTACTCGGTGGCGTGGTCGGCAGGCGCCTGGGCAATGCCGCCCTCCTCGAGCCAGGCACGCCATTCGCCGGCGTCGGATTCGAGCAGGGCGGTCTCGGCGGCCTGACAGTCCGCGGCGGCGCGGATCAGGGGCAGGGCCGCGGCGTAGTTGCCGGCCTGGATGGCGTGCAGGGCTTGCAGCCGGCAGAGCCAGGCTCGCGACCAGACGCCCATGGCGGCGGCGAGCAGCTGCGTGCGGTGCTTCGCGTCCGCGGAGGCCGCTGCCATCTCACCTTCGGCGGCGAGACCGGCAAGGATCGTCTCCACTTCGCCGCCCAGGACGAAGCCTGTCTGGCGGTAGGCGTCGGCTGCGGGGCTGCCCAGGGGAGGCCGCACCGCCGCGACGGGCGTGGGGAAGACGCGCGGGGGCGAGACGCGCATGGCCACTACTCCGGGTTCATCATCGCCTGGTAGCGCTGGACGGCCGGGTCGTCGAGCCAAGCGGCGACCGTGGGGGTGCGCCGTTCGGGCAGCGCCCGGATCATGTCGACGACATGCATGGGGTCGTGCTTACACCAGCCGCCCACGTACTGACGCAACTCAATCTTCGCCGGGGGCCGCCTGGCGTCGCCGGCGAAGGGGATGAAGTGGTCGAGATCTGCGTCTTTCAGGGCGACGAGCGCCTCACGGAGGATGGTCCGTTCGGTTCCGGCCTCGGTGAGCAGTTGACGGACGTTCCAGCGGCGGCGTGCCTGGACCTGTCGCTCGTTCCACTCGTCGACGTCGAAGGGACTGGCGTCGGCCCCTCCGTAGCGAATCTCGCCGGCGCGGGCCGAGCGGAAGATCTCCGTGACGGGCCCGTCGATGGTCGCAAGGTGCGCAATGAAGTCCCGGACGAGCCAGCTGCTGCCGGGCACGGGCCGCTCCAGCTCCTCGGGAGACAGGGCGAGGCAGAAAGCGGTGAAGCGCTCACGATGGGCGTCGAGCTCTGCCAGCACGGCCGCCAGATCGACGCTCACGTGGCGTCACCCGCCTCTTCCTGGGCGAACCTGTCGCGCACCTCGGCGAGCAGCTTCGCCTGGCGGCGGCCGAGGGCCACGTCGTCCGTGCAGTCGACGTAAAGTGCCCAGTTGAGCACCATCGGGTCGAAGCGTAGCTCCGGGAGGGCGTCGGCGAAATCGAGGGCGTGGTGGGCGAGGTGGCAGCTGTGCTTCTGCAGCAGCTTGCGGACCGTCCCGGCGTCGGGGGAGGCGCTGTCGAGTTGCGCCGCCGTCACGGGCTCGAGGGCCGCGATCGTGGCGTCGCGGGCGGCGGCGAGGGCCTGCAGACTCTCGGCGAGCCCGGGTGCGGGCCGGCGGCCGGTGGCCCGGCCGGAAGTGGCCTCGTTGGCGGCGGCAAGCGAATCACCCCGAGCGAGCGCTTCCGCTTCTTGCGCAAACCGCTGCTGGCTCGCGGCCAGGTGGGCGAGGATCTCGCGAACCGTCCGCTCGCCTTCTGCCGGACGGCGGTCGAGACCACCGCGGGGCAGGCGTTCGGCGACGTAGCGCACGTTTGCGACGTCCCAGATCAGCCGGTCGGCGAGGGCGCGCAGGGCAGACAGCACCGGGGCAGTCTAACGCGGTCCCGGCCGGCGGTCAGTGCCGGCGGCGGCGGCGTTCGGCGCGGGTAGAGGGGCTGGGACGGGCCGCCTCGGGCACGCCTGGCCGCGGACCGAGCTGGCGGATGGCGTCCCAGCCCGCATAGCGCGCGCCGCCCCCAAGCTCGGCTTCGATTGCGAGGAGGCGGTTGTACTTGGCGGTCCGTTCGCTGCGGGCGGGCGCGCCGGTCTTGATCTGGCCAGCGCCGCTCGCGACAGCGAGGTCAGCGATGAAGGTGTCCTCGGTCTCGCCGCTGCGGTGAGAGATGACGGTAGTCCAGCCAGCGCGCTGCGCCGTGCTGATCGCCTCCAGCGTTTCGCTGAGGGTGCCGATCTGGTTGAGCTTGACGAGGACGCTGTTCGCGGCGCGAGCGGCGATGGCGCGCCGAATGCGTTCCGGGTTGGTAACGAGCAGGTCGTCGCCGACGAGCTGGCACTGCTCGCCGAGGCGGGCGGTGAGCTGCGCCCAGCCCTCCCAGTCGTCTTCGGCGAGGCCGTCTTCGATCGAGCGGATGGGGTACTTCGCCACCCAGTCCGCCCAGTGGGCCGCCATCTCTTCGCTGGTAAGCACGCGACCCTCGCGGGCAAGGGCGTACTGGCCGTTGTGGTAGAGCTCGGTGGTTGCCGGGTCGAGGGCGAGCACGGCGTCTTCGGCGGGCCGGTAGCCGGCGCGCTCGATCGCCTCGACAACCACCTGGACGGCCGCCTCGTTGCCGGGCAGCGAAGGTGCGAAGCCGCCCTCGTCGCCGACAGAGACGGCCAGGCCGCGCTCGTGGAGCAGGCCTTTCAGGGCGTGGTAGACCTCTACGCCCATGCGCAGGCCCTCGCTGAAACTGTCAGCGCCGACGGGCATGACCATGAACTCCTGGAAATCGGTCGAGTCTGGCGCGTGCTTGCCGCCGTTCAAGATGTTGAACATGGGGACGGGACGGCGATGGGCGGCCGGCCCGCCAAGGTAGCGGAAGAGCGGCAGGCCGAGCGAATCAGCGGCGGCGCGGGCAACGGCGAGAGAGACGCCGAGCGTGGCGTTGGCGCCGAGCTTGCTCTTGTTCGGCGTGCCGTCCAGCTCACAGAGGATCCGGTCGACGAGGATCTGCTCGGAGGCGGGGATATCCATGAGCGCCTTGGCAATTGGCCCTTCGACGGCGGCGACGGCTTTGCGCACGCCCTTGCCGCCGTAGCGGCGGGGGTCGCCGTCCCGCAGCTCGACGGCTTCGTGGGCGCCGGTCGAGGCGCCGGAGGGCACGGCTGCCGAACCCAGGGAGCCATCGTCCAGGAAGACGGAGACCTCGACGGTGGGGTTGCCCCGCGAGTCGAGGATCTCGCGGGCCGTAACCTCATGGATGAGCATCTCGGTCCTTTCGCGCGGCGCGCTCACAGTAGTCCAGGGCGTCGGCGGGAGAATCGAAGGGGACGACGGGCGGCGCCTCCCCTGCGGGCGAGAGGAGAGTCCAGGTGCCGAGCCCGGCGACGGGCCGCCCGAAGATGAGGGCGAAGGCGATCTCGGACAGGGTGCCATAGCAGCCGCCAACAGCGATCAGGGCTGCCGCGGTGCGCGCAACGACGGCGTTTCGGGCGTGGCCCAGACCGGTCGTGATGGCGAATTCCACGAATTCGTTCGCCTGCGCGGCGTCCTCGCCGGGGAGGATGCCGACCGTGTGACCGCCGGCGGTGCGGGCGCCGCGGCAAGCTTCGCGCATGACGCCCCCGCGCCCGCCGCAGACGACGACGTGGCCGCGCCCCGCGATCTCTCTGCCAAGGGCAAAGGCGACGCTTGCCTCGTCGGGCGTGCAGGGGTCGCCGCCGACGACCGCGATCATGAGCCGCCCGGACGAAGACGTGGCAGGCACCTGCTAGGGCCTCACCTCGGGCGCGTCGCCGAGCGGGATGAGAGCGTCGGGCCCGGGGAGGTAGTCGATGTAGAGAATGCCGTTGACGTGGTCGATCTCGTGCTCGAGGGCCTCCGCCATGAGGTCGTTCTCCGCCTTCACGCGCACTTCTTTGCCCGTGTAGACGTCCACGCCCTTGGCGAGGACTTTCACGGAGCGGACGATCTCGCCGCGAAAGCCGGGGACGGAGAGGCAGCCTTCGTCTACCTGGCGCGTGCCGGAGCGCTTCACGATCTCGGGGTTGACGAGGGCGACGCGCGGATGGTCCGGGACTTCGATGACGACGACGCGCAGCGGAACCCCGATCTGGGGCGCGGCGAGGCCGACGCCGGGAGCGTCGTACATCGTCTCCCACATGTCCTCGACGAGCTTGCGGACGGAGCTGTCGACCGTGCGCACGCGGCGCGCCTTTTCGCGCAGGACGGGGTCCCCGGCACGGCGGATGGGGAGTATCGCCAATCGAGCCTCCGCGGCGTGAGTCGGCCTCCGGGGCCGCCGGCGTAGTGTAGCGCGGCTCCGTGCTTCGGGCAGGCGGGTGGCGCGTGTGGCTGTGCTGACGCGGCAGCCGCCTTTGATATGGCTTCCGCTGACCGCGGCAGCCGGCATACTGTGCGCCATGACTATCGAGTCCCTCAGCGCCATCACTCTGGCGACGCACGACATGGCGCGGGCCGTCACCTTCTACACCTCTCTGGGGTTCGAGCTTGTCTATGGGGACGCCAGCGGGGCGTTCTCGACCTTTCGCGCGGGTAACGGCTACCTCAACCTGATCGCGGCGCCGGCGGATGCCGCCTGGGCGTGGTGGGGCCGCGTCATCTTCCACGTGACCGACGTCGACGCGCTGTACGCCCGGGCCGTGGCGGCCGGCCATTCGCCGGAGGCGCCGCCCCGCGACGCAGAGTGGGGCGAGCGCTACTTCCACCTGGTCGACCCCGACGGCCACGAGTTGAGCTTCGCGCGCCGGTTGAAGGCGGCTGGCGTTTCCTGAATCGGTCCTGCACAGGCGGAGAAGGAAGGGCGCAGGTCGTCCCCCTCGCCTATACTCGCGTGCGGTGGAACGGCGCACGGCGAGGGATGGGTGGGAAGGGGCGGCGCCCGTGGTGACCAGGCCCCGACGTCTGACGCGGCGGCAGCTGCTCGCAGGTGGGGCCACCGTTGCCGGAGCCCTCGCCTTCGGACCGCGCTGGCGGGCAACCGCGGCCTCGCGCTCCATCGTCGACGAGGCAAACGCCTTTCTCGGCGGCGACCTGGAGGACGCCGGGCTCCTGACGGGCGAGGGTGGCCTCGCCTTGCGGCCCCTCGCGGCTGGCGCCCGGTACACCTCGGTTGCCCATCGCCTCAGCGCCGCCAGCCATCTGGGGGTCCACTGGCTGGGGTCCGCCGGACCGGCTGTGCCCCGCTTCGAGGTCCGGACAGCCGGCCGGCAATGGTCGGCCTGGGAGCCGCTGGTCGTGGAGCGGGTCGGTGCCCCGGCAGCCCCTGACGACGTTTTCGCCGCTCTACGCTACGTCGCAGGCGAGTCGCGCGTACAGTACCGTGTCGCGCTTCCGCCCGGGTCGTGGGTGGGGCGCGTCACGCTGGCGTTGATAGACGCGCGCCCCGGCGAGAAGGCACCTGCCGTCCGGGCGCAGGCAGCGGCCGGGTTCACGCCGCGCAGCCGCCTGGTGGTGCCGGGCCTCGCCGTCGATCCGGCGCTCGTCTCCGGCCCGCGGCTGTACGATCCGGTTTCCGGCAGTGCGCTGGAGGTCGTACCCCGGGCCGCGTGGGGGGCGGACGAATCACTGCGGAAGGACGACGGCGGCTACGAGCGCTGGCACGAGATGTTCGTCCCGCCGCGCCTGCTCGTCGTGCACCACACCGCCACGCGCAACAACTATGGCGAGGACGAGGCAGCCGCAGAGGTCCGCTCCATCTACGCCTACCACGCACTCGTCCAGGGCTGGTGGGACATCGGCTACAACGCTCTCATCGACCGCTTCGGCAACGTTTACGAAGGCCGGCACGGCCGCGGCGGCGACCTGGAAGACGGCAGCCTCTGGCCGGAGTCGCTCAGCGCGGGCGTCTCCGGGGGCCACGCCAAGCACCACAACTACGGCAGCGCCGGCGTTGCCCTCCTGGGCGAATCGACCGCCCCGGGCTGGGAGATGGACGGCCCCTGGGGTGCGCGCTGGGAGGCGCTTGTGCGCTACTCCTCCTTTGAAGCGGGCCGCTGCTTCCTGCCGCTGCTGCGCCCAGGAGCTGCGAACGACGGCTCGCTGGAGACGGCGGTCGTCGACTTCCTCCGTTCGGACGACGAGTGGCACGAGGCCGCCCCCCGCCTTTCGGGCCATCGCGACTTCGAGCAGACCTACTGCCCGGGCGACCCGGTGATCGCTCTGCTGCCCGAATTGCGGCGACAGGTGCACGCGTCGCTCGCGGCCACGAGCCGCACCGGTGTGGCCGTGACTGCGCCCGCGCGGGAGGGGCCGCCCGGTGCACCTCTCAGCTGGTCCTGGGCACCAGAGGTGCCGGACGAAGGCTGGTCGCTCGCGGGCTACGAATTCTGCGTGGAGGCCTGGTTCAAGCCGGAAGAGGGGGACGACCTCGACTACGTCGACGGCTACACGAACGAGCGCCAGCCGCGGCCGCTCTGGGGGGACTTGCCGGCGTCCGCCACGTCGCTCACCTACCGCCCGTCGCGGCCCGGGCAGTACACGCTCCACGTGCGGCCACTGGTGCGCGGCGCCCGCGGCGTGCGGCGCGCGGCCTTCGCGGGCAGCCATACCTACCGTGTTCCGCGGCCGCTAAGGCCTACTGCCCCATGACGTCGGGGATGGAACCGATCGTGTAGCCGGCTGCCCGCAAACCGTCGATGAGCGTCTGAAGCGCCGGGCCGTCCTGCGACTGCGAGCCGACGTGGAAGAGGTAGATGGCACCCGGCTGAGCGCGCGACAGGCAGCGCTCGACGATCTGGGCAGCGCTCAGGCCATTCCAGCCGAGCGAATCGACGGTCCAGTAGAGGCTGTAGAAGTAGCCGTCGGCGGCGAGGTCGGCGTTCACCGAGGCGTTGTAGGCGCCGAACGGCGGCCGGAAGTAGGGCTTGGTGCCAATCCCTCCGGTGAGGCCGACGACGATCGCGTCGGTCTGGTCGAGTTGCTGCTTGCGGGCGGCGCTGCTGATCGTCGTGAAGTCGGGGTGGTCGTAGGAGTGGTTGATGAGGTGGTGGCCCCCGGCGACGATGCGGCGCAGGAGGTCGGGATACTGCTCGGCCCAGCGCCCGGTCATGCCGAAGCTCGCGGTGATGCCGTTGGCCTGCAGAGTGGCGAGGATCGACGTCGTGTAGCCTGCGTCCGAGCCGGCGTCGAACGAAAATGCCACCTGCCGCCGGTTCGGATCGCCGAGGCTTATCACCGCGGCGCTGGCAGGCGGGACGGGGGGCGCTGGCGCCGGCCCGTGCTCGAGCACCACCAGGACCTGCCCGGGGACGATCGCGTTCGCGTTCGCCAGGTGGTTCAGCGAGACGACGGCGCTCGCGTTCGTGCCGAAGAGGCGAGCGATCGCCCAGAGATTGTCGCCAGCACGAACCGTGTAGGGGACTGCCGGGTCGGGCGTCGGCAGGCCGTCGGCGGCGAGCATGGGTAGCACGCGCCGCTCCGGTAACGCCGCACGATCGCTGTCGGCAGCGAGGGCGAGAAGGCTGCCGCCCAGCACCACGCCGGCCAGGGCGATGACGAAGAGGAAGGGGAAGCGGCCGTGGCCGGGTAGCGTCATCGGCCGCTCCATCGGTCTCGCGCGGGAGCCCGGGAGAGCGTCTCCCGGGCCGGGGCGCTGGCCGCTCTCAGTACCGCCATCTGGGGAATGGCGGGTTGATCGAGTATTCCGCGCAGCCGTAGCCGCGCTCGCCCGTCTCCTCGACTTCGAAGTCGAAGAAGGATTCGTAGCAGTCGAGCCGGCACTCTGCGTCGTTCTCGCCGCGCATGAGGCCGTTGACGGTGTGGGCGTACTTGCGGCCGGTGCGCACGTGCACCGTCTCGCCGTCGGGGAGCGTGATGGCGTAACGGAAGGCCATGGCCGTGCGGCCGTCGTCTTCCAGGCGCACGTCACAGGTCGCACCGCGGATCGGCCGGCTGCCCTGCGCGGTGGAGAGGAAGCCGCCGACGCTGGGGGCGTCCTTGATAGCCGGCTTGAACTCGGGGTTCATGTAGCCGAACGCATTGAGGTGCATGGTGTCCGTCTGGATCGACGGCCAGTAGTGGCCGAGACTCGCCTGGCGGTTGACGGCCGGGTACTCCCAGGGCGACTCGTTCGCGAAGCGGTACGTCCACGAGTGGTCGCGATGGGCGTAGCTGTCGATTCTGCGCACGCCCTGCCGCGGTCCGGAGCGCACCTCGAAGTCGCCGACGCAGTGGAGGCCCTGCTCGTAGTGGCCACCGTAGTGCCCGGCCGAGCTGAGCGGGTTGCCGCCCACGCAGTCGCGGTAGTCGAAGACGGGGAAGCGGCCGGTGTAGAGGAGGTCGAAGCCATACTTCGGCCCGTCGAAGGTGATCCGAATCTGCTCCTGGTGCTTCTTGACCTCGTAGGTCATGTGGCCTTCGGTCAGGCGGTCGTACTTCTTGACGGGCGGCAGCGGCGCCTTGTTCGCCCACGGCTGCGCAATGCCGTCGATGACGAGCATGGTGCTGAAGCGGGCGTAGCCTTTGTTGAGGCTGGCGTGGATGTGGTTCACGCCGAAGACGTCCGCCTCGCGGTCGCAGATGGAGAACCAGTAGTTGTCGCTGAAGAGGCCGCCGGTGGGGTCGGGCGGCGCCTCGTGCAGGTACTCGTCGTCGTTGGTGATGGTCATCGTGTCTCCCTTCGTCTTGGTGCCAGGGGCTGGCGCCCGTGACACGATACTCGGTCTTCGGGCGGTCCGCGCCGGCCCCTGGTTGCGAACGTTCGCCGCCGCGGCCTGGCTAGAGAGTGCCTGCCTTGAGCCGCTCGAGGAACTGCAGCGTCGCCTCGGGGAAGCCCAGGATCTCCACGACGGAGGCCCCCGCGGCTTCACAGTCGAAGTAGGCGAAGTCCGTGCCGCTGTCGAGGTGCCCTTCGATCAGCAGGTCGAGGCCCTGCGCCTTCAGACCGGCGACGGTCTCGGCGAAGTTGGGGACACTGAAGGCGACGTGGTGGAGCCCCGGGCCTTTCGCGTCGAGGAAGTCCGTGTAAAGGCTGGGGCCCGTGAGTGGCTGGATGAGCTCGACGTTCGTCTCCTTCGCAAAGCCGAGGGAGAGGCTCATAGAGGAGACGGAGGGCTTGCCCCGGTAGGTGCTCGTGGCCGGGAAGCTCATGTTCTCGGAGCGGACGAAAAGGGGTACGCCCCAAACTTTCTTGAACCACTCCTCGGCGGCGGGCAGGTCGCGAACCACGTAGGCAACCTGGAAGAAATTGGGGGCGAGCGCTGCTAGCGCGTCGGTCATGGCTTCCTCCTCGTTGGTCATGGGGTGACGATCACTTTGATGGCGCCGCGGGACTTGTCGTCGGCGATCCGGAAGGCTTCGCTGATCTCCTCGAGCGGCATGACGTGCGAGACGAGGTCCTGGGCGGGGACCTTGCGGGCCGCCATCCATTCGAGGGTCAGCTCGTAGTCTGCCTTCTTCCCTTTGATCCCGTACGTCGCCGAGAAGAAGACGTTGACATCCTTGAGGATCGCCTTCCAGGAGTCGAGCGCCACGGGCACGTCCCAGAGGCCGAGGACGATGATGCGCCCGCCGGGCCGGACGATGTCGAGGGCCTGCTCGAACGTCGGCGCGCGTCCGCCCACGCTTTCGACCACGACGTCAGCCCCTCGGCCGCCCAGGGCGTCGTTCACCAGGCCGACGACGTTCTCCTCGCCGCTGGGGACGACGGCGTCGGCGCCGAAGCTGCGGGCGAATTCGGCCTGTTGGTCGTACTTGGCGGTGATGGCGACGCGCCCGGCGCCGAGCACCTTCGCCGCGCCCGCGGCCGCAAGCCCGAGGACGCCAGCCCCGAGGACGGCGACGTGCTCGCCGCCGAGCAGGCCGGCGCGGCGAAGACCGGAGACAGAGCAGGCGGCGGGCTCGACGACCGCGCCAACGTGGGTGGGGAGGCTCTCCGGGATGGGGTAGAGGCCCTTTTCGGAGCACTTCAAATAGTCGACGAAGCCTGGCGGCGAGTAGACAGTGCGGTTCGGGCAGATGAAGAACGTGCCCGAGGCACAGTACTCGCAGGCGCCGCAGCTCGTGCTTTCGAACTGGTCGACGGCGACGCGGTCGCCGACCCGGACCCGCCTGACGTTCTTACCCGCTTCGACGACGGTTCCGGCGAACTCGTGGGCGCCGACGCCGGGCATGGGGAAGCGGAGGCGTCCGGTGGCGGGTCCGCCGCCTCGCCAGAAGTGGAGGTTGGTGCCACAGATGCCGACGCCGTCCAGGCGGACGACGACGGTGCTGTCATCCACTTGGGGCCTGGGGACGCGCTCTATCTCGATCTGACGAGGAGCGACGAGCGTGGCGCAGCGCATCGTCTCGCCGGGCATCAATGGCTCCCAGAGGCCCGCGTCGGTGCGGGGCGGAAGGTGCTCACCGTCCTTGCTCCTCGGGGCCGAAGCCCGGGCGACACCTGCTGGCGCGCATGGCGCCATTCTCGCTCACCGGGGAGCTTAGACCCAGCGCTTGCGCACGAAGTAGACGAACTGGGCGGCGCTGATGCCGAACATGATCCCCAGGACGACCCAGAACAGCCCATCCTGCCAGGGTGGCGTCTCGCGCAGGTTCATGCCCAGCAATCCGGTGACGAAGGTCATCGGCAAAAAGAGCGAGGCGATGACGGTGAGCCGTTTGACGACGTCGTTCATGCGGTTGGAGACGGTCGTCAGATAGGCGTCCAGAGCGCCGCCCATCAGTTCGCGGTAGCTGTCCGCTGACTCGAAGACGCGAATGAGGTGGTCGTGGACGTCGCGGTAGAAGAACAGGTTCTCGCGGGTGGCGATGCCGTACTCGGGCGCCGTCAGCTGGCTGAAGAGCTCGAGCTGCGGGCTGATGACGCGGCGGAGGACAACCGCGTCGCGCTTCATCTCGAAGATGCGGGCCATCAGCCGCTGTTGGGGACGGGAGACGATCAGGTCCTCCAGCTCGTCGACTGCCTCCATCATGCCGTCGAGGGCCGGAAAATAGCTGTCGACCAGGCGGTCGAGGAGGACATAGAGCGCGTAGTCGACGCCGCGCGCGAGCAGAGCAGCCGAATGCTCGTTGACCTCGCGGCTCTCGGTGATATGCGGCAGGGCGACGCTGTGCACGCTGACGACGTAGTTCGGTCCAACAACGAAGTCGACCTCAGGTGTTTCGAGGCGTGTCGCGGCGCTTTCGCCAGCTGGGCCGTAGCAGAGCGCGTGCATGACGAGGAGCGTGTAGCCGGGGAAGTGTTCTAGCTTCGCACGCTGACCCTGTCGGATGAGGTCTTCCACCGTCAGGTGTTCCCAGCCGAGGCGCCGGCCGAGGCCCTCAATCTCTGCTGGAAGGGGCGATTCCAGGTCGATCCAGGCGAGAGTGCCGGGTTGCCCGAGCAGCTCGGCGAGGCGGGTGTCGCCCGGGTCGCCGAGGACGGTGCCGTCGGGCATGCGGATGCGCGCGTGGATCATCGTCTGCTCCGAGCGGAGTGCCTCGGGGCAAAGCGTAGGCTGCGGCAGCGCAGGCGCAATGGACCGCTCAGCCGCCTACGGGCTGCAGGCCGAAGTTGGCGACGACGGCGAACAGGACGGCCGGGTCGATGGCGCGCGCCAGCAGCTCGTCGAGATAGCGCAGGTCGAACGCCGAGCCTTCCTGCAGGCCGGCGATCTTGGCCAGCGCGGCGGCGTAGAGCTGGGCGAGCGGTTCGTCGGGCGACGTGTTCGTGTCCACACCTGGGTAGGCGGCGGCAACGAAGTCGGCGAAGGACTGGGCGTTCGAGGTTGTCCCGGGGACGGCCTGACGGACGGCCGGGCTGGGGAGCAAGCCAATCGACTCGGGCAGGCGTCGGCCGCTGTTGATGAGCGCGACGGCGTCGACGTTCAGGTCCCGGGCCAGGGTCGTGCCTGCCTCGGCCAGGTCGGGTTGGGCGGCGAGCAGATTCATGTACAGGAACGAGTCGAAGGCGGTGGCCGCGATCTCCTCGTAGCGCCCGGCGATCCGGTCGCAGTGGATCGCTTCGTGGGCGAGCAGGGGCATGAGGTGCTCGATGCGTTCGCCTTCGGTGATCGGGTTCAGCGAGACGATCCGGCGACCGTCCTCGTTGAAGGTGACGCGCGCCAGCAGGCGCGGGGCGTCGGGCGGCGGCTGGAAAGCGACGAGGGCGGCCGGCTTGCCCGTGCAGTTGTTGGCTGTGAGCAGGTAGTCGAGGGCCGGCTCGGCGAAGGTGCCGACAAGGGCGGCGAGGGCGGCGCGCGCTTTCGGTGAGGGCACAATGGCGGCCGGGACCTGGTCGTAGCGATCGAGGGCGGCCTTCTTCACCGCCGCCGACGCGCCCCGCTGGTCGAGCGCCTTTTCGAGGGCGGAGCGCATGGCGACGGGGTCCCGGTCCTGGGTAGAGACGGGCGGCACGCTCGCGTCGGGTACAAGCTCCGGGCGCGTAATGGCGAGAGCCGCCGACGCGAGGATGACCTCGGCGGCGGTGAGGTCGCTCTTCACGGCGATGCTCAGCCTGCTGGTGTCTCCCTTCCGAAAGGCGCGGTTCGCGACGGTCAGGGTCGCGCCCTCGGGGACCAGGCGGTTGACTTTCAGGACGATCGTGCGCGCCAGCACGTCGTCTTTTGTCGCCTCCTGCACGAGGACACGGTCGCTGCCGTTGCCCGTCGCCTTCGGAACCTGCAGCTCGAAAAGAGAGGCGAGCGGCAGCTGCTTCTCGACGACCGTGAAGTCGCGGTCGAAGCGCACGGTGACGGTTGTCGTGAGCAGAGCCGCGCCGTCGCCGCTGAGGTCCCGGCTGGCGGCGGCCTCGGCGATGTTCGGCGGTGGTCCCTTAGCGCCGCCGCCGCCGCAGGCCGCGCCCCCGCCGAGAAGCAGGGCCAGCGCGAGCCCCGGGGACCACCAGCGGAGCATGCGGCTTGCCTCCCGGCGGGGTTACCGCCCGCGGTATTCCGGCTTACGCTTCTCGGCGAAGGCGCGGGGGCCCTCTTGGGCGTCTTCCGTGGCCATGAGGCGGCCGAGGAGAACGTCCTCGTAGGCCAGGCCATGGTCGAGCGGCATGTCCTGGCCGCGCAGGATCGCCTCTTTGGCGGTGCGCACGGCCAGCGGCCCGCGCTCGCAGATGACATTCGCGATCTGGAAGGCGCGGTCGAGCAGCTCCTCCCGTGGGACGACGTGGGAGACAAGGCCGATGCGGCTGGCGGTCTCGGCGTCAATCTGCTCGCCGGTGAGGATCATGTAGTTGGCCCACGCCTGGGGGATGGCACGCGGTAGGCGCTGCGTGCCGCCGGCACCCGGCATGATCGCCCAGCGCACCTCGGGCAGGCCAAAGCGCGCCTCTGGCACGCAGATGCGGATGTCGCAGGCAAGGGCCAGCTCCAGGCCGCCGGCCAGGCAGTAGCCGTTGACGGCGGCGATGATCGGCTTGTAGATAGGCATCCGCTTGGTGAAGCCGCCGAATGGCGCCGGCCGCCCCTCGAACTGGTTTTCGCCCTGGGCGGTGGCGACAAGGTCCATGCCTGTGGAGAAGGCCTTCTCGCCCATGCCGGTGAGGATGGCCACACGGAGCTGCGGGTCGTCGCGGAAATCTTCCCAGGCCGTCTGCATCTCGCGCGAGGTTTGCGCGTTGATGGAGTTGAGCTGCTTTTCGCGGTTCAGCGTCAGCAGGGCGACGGCGTCTTTCTTTTCGTAGATGATCGTTTCGAACTGCATGGTGTCGGCGTTCTGCTCCGGAGCGTGGTTCTGTGGCATGTCAGCATACCCCCCCCGCCCAACACGCGGCCAACGCGCCCTTCTTCGAACGGAAGCGCAAGCCCGACGGGAGCGTGCGCGAGTATGCCTGTTCGCTGCTGTGGCGGGGGCGGGGGCTCGTAGTGGTCCGCTTTCCCCTCCCGGCAGGAGGCGCGCCGTTTTCCGCCCCGCTGCCCATCCCGCCAGGCTCAACGTCCGACGGCTACTTCTGGAGCGGCCGTCCCTATAACCTCTACCGCATGCGCCGGCCGGATGGCTCGCTGGCGGCCCACCGCTTCGACGCCCTCCGCGACGTCAAGATCGGGGAGCACGACGTCTCCTACCGCGACCTCGTGCTGGACTGGTGGGTGACGCCCGACGACGTGCTCCTGGAGGAGGACCGCGAGGAGCTGGACGAGCTCGTCGCATCGGGGGTGCTCTCGCCGGCCGACCAGCGCGCGGCGTTGCGCGCGGAGCAGCAGGTGTGCAGCCGCTATCGCCACATCGTCGACGAGGCGGCTGCGCTGGAGCGTCGTCTGTGGCGCTGACGTCGGCCTTTACACGGCAGGCTTTCGTGCCCCATAGTCTCCGCTGCAATGTGGACGGCGATCCGACGGTTCTTTCACTTTTTCACGATCGGTTTCATCGTCGCCTTTGTCATCTACCTGTTCGTTCGCTGGGACGTCGACAAGGTCATCGTGGGCGTGGTCATCGGCGCCGCCGGCGGGGTGGTCCTGGGCATAGCCATCTTCCTCCTGGAACGTCGCTTCCCCGAGAAGACACCAAACGACGTCTGAGCCGTCGTCCGGACAATAGTGCGCTCAGCGAGCTCCAACGATGAGGGCGGCCGCGGGCCGTCTGCGCCACGTCTTCATGGGGCTGCCGGGCCACCGCCAGGGGCTCCTGGCGGTGACAGGCGCGGCGGTGCTCTGGAGCACGGGCGGCCTTTTCATCAAGTGGGTGAGCCTCGACGCGCTGGCGCTAACGATGTGGCGGTCGCTGCTCGCCGGGCTGGCGATGGCTGCGCTGACGGGGATGCGGCCGCCGCACCCCCTGCGCGCTGGCTGGCTGACCTGGGGGCTGGCTCTGAGCTACGCCGTCACGCTGCTCCTCTTCGTCGTCGCTACCAAGCTGACGACAGCGGCCAACGCCATCTTCTTGCAGTACACCGCGCCGCTCTATCTGCTCGCGATCGGGCCCTTCTTTCTCGACGAGCGGCCCTCGCGGCTCGATCTCGCCAGCGTGGGGGTTGCCTTCTTGGGCATGGCGCTCTTTTTCGTGGGGCGACTGGAGCCGAGCGACGCGGCCGGAAACGTGGCCGCGCTCGGGTCCGGCATGGCGTTTGCCGCCTTCCTCATCCTCCTGCGTCAGCCGGGTTGCGGGCCAACCACGCGCCCCCGCGCCATCATCCTCGGCAACGGCGTGCTTGTGCTCGCGATGCTGGCGGTCAACCTCATGCGCCGGGACGCTGCGGCCTTCACGCCGGGACCAGGTGACGCCGCTGGCCTGGTCTTCCTTGGCGTCTTACAGATTGGCCTGGCGTACGTGCTCTTCGGCTTCGGCATCGCCCTCGTCCCGGCGCTCGAAGCAGCACTCATTGGGATGCTCGAGCCGGTCTTGAACCCGGTCTGGGTCTTTCTGGTGCTCGGTGAGCGGCCGGGCTGGTGGGCCGTCGCTGGGGGGGCTGTCATCATCACCGCCGTTGTCGTTCGCACCGTCGCTTCCGAGCGGCGTCGCAGCCAGCTCGCGCGCGCCGGCTTCGGCGTGCTCGGGGTCGAAAGCTGATGGTTATGGCTGCACGGCCGACCGCTCCCGACCGGCGGTTGCTCGCGCTGTACGCAGCGCTCGACGCCATGCACGGTCGCCGTCACTGGCATTGGTGGCCCGACGCCGACCCTTTCGAAGTCTGCGTCGGCGCCATCCTCGTCCAGAACACGTCCTGGGCGAACGTCGAGCGTGCGCTCGACTGCCTGCGCGCCTCGGCCGCACTCGAGCCGGTCGCCATGGCACGACTCTCGGAAGACGAGTTGCAGGAGCTCGTGCGGCCGAGCGGGCAGTTTCGCCAGAAAGCGAAGAAGCTCCGCGCGTTCCTCGCTCTGGTCGGACGGCACGGCTCGCTTGGGGCCCTCCTCGCGCTGCCCGCGGACCGGCTGCGGGCGGACCTCCTGGCAACCTGGGGCATTGGCCCCGAGACGGCGGACTGCGTCCTCCTCTATGCCGCTCGTCAGCCGGCCTTCATTGTCGACGCCTACCTTATCCGCCTCTGTGGGCGGCTTGGCCTCGGCCCGGGGGCGGCGGCGGGCTACGACGCCTGGCAGCGCTTCTTCGAAGACAACCTCCCGCGCGACCGGGACCTCTGGGCCCGCTTCCGTGCCGAGATCGTGCTGCACGCCAAGTATCTCTGCCTGAAGCGCACCCCGCGGTGCCATTTGTGCAGCCTGCTGCCGCTCTGCCCCGGCTCGCCCGCCCGGGGGGCCGGGGCGGGTGACCTGCCGCCGGGCAGCGCCTAGACTTGGCCCAGAGAGAGAGGAGGCAGGAGATGGCCCAGGGTTCGGCGATGAGCTTCGTGTTCGCACTGCGGATGACGTACGGCGGGTTCCTGGAGGCGGCGGCTGCGCTCGGTCCTATCTGGAACCACGCGCCCTCGGCAGATGCCTGGGATCCTCGCCGTATTGCCGAGCACGCGGTGGCAAGCGAGCTTCGCTTTGCCGGGTGGGTCGCCCAGGCGATGGAGTGGGAAGCGCCGACTGCGGAGGCCGTCT
>JADLBJ010000189.1 GCA_020847765.1 Dehalococcoidia bacterium | reverse complement strand
CTATGGCGGTTCGAGCCTGATCGTGAACTTCGTGCTCATCGGGGTACTGCTGGGTATCTCGGATGCAGCGCGGCGGCGAACCTAGCGCCGGAAACGAAGCACCACGGCGCCGAACGCCACCTGCTCGCCGCCGCGAAGGAGGGCCGCGCGGCCATCGAGCGGGCGACCGTTGACCACCGTACCGTTCGTGCTGCCGAGGTCGGCGAGGCGCCAGCCCTGGCGCCTCGCCTGGATGAGCGCGTGGCGCCCGGAGACAGAGGCGTCGCCGAGGACGATGCCGTTCGAGGAGTCGCGGCCAAGGCTCATTTCGCCTGCGAGCGTGAATTCGGCACCCACGGGCAGCCCCGTGTTCGCGGGCGAAACGACCACGAGGCGAGGCCCCCCACCACGGTCGCGCTGGCTCCCAGGTGCAACCGTCTGCGGACGGCGTAGCCCCGCACGCATGGCGAACGCGGACGCGAGCAGGAACAGGAAGATGATCGCGAGCAGCGCCAGCCGCAGGACCATGAGTTCGACGGAGTCGCTCACCGTTCGTGCTCCAACCAGAGTTCGACGTCGCCGAGCGCGACGGGCTGGCCCTCGATCAGCGGCGTTCGCGTCACGCGACGGCCATCGACGCGGAGCCCGTTGCGGCTGCCGAGGCCGCGGATTTCGAGCCCACCGGGCACCGTCGCGATTTCCGCATGATGGCGCGAAAGCGCAAGGCTGGGGTAGACCAGGTCGTTGCCAGCTCCCCTGCCGATGCGAAACGGCGTGTGCGTCAGCGGGACCACGGTACCGTCGCCCAGGCGCAGGACGAGGTCGCGGTAGCGATGGATGACCTGGGTTGCGCCGACGGGCGGGGCGTAGTCGCGGTTGAGCGTGTCGGCGAACGACGCGGAGACGGCGGGCAGGCCCGCGGGCGTGTCCGCGGATTGCTCGAAATCGATGAGGCGGTCACCGATGCGGGACCACCCTTCGCGCGCCTCGAGGCGGTCGAGCAGGACGTCGAGCTCGTAGCGCAGGTCGCTGAGCGCCGTGCGATAGCGGGCGTAGTCGGCCGGGTGGAGCTGGATACGGACATGGTTCGGGGCGCGCCCTTCCCGGACGCCCCGCTGGACGGCGGCCTGGGAGCGCTGGAGGATCTCGACCGGGTGGAGGCCGCCGCCGCTCAGGAAGCGGGCGGTCTGTTCGAGCAAGCGTTCGAGGCGTGGTGCGTCGCTCATCGTGCCAGCGCCGCCCTGATGACATCACCGGCGATGGGCGACGCAACGACACCACCCTGGCCGCCGTCTTCGACGACCACGGCGACCGCGATCACGGGGTCCTCGGCGGGGGCGAAGGCGATGAACCAGGCGTGGGACTGGCCCGGAGTTCCGGACTCCGCGGTCCCGGTCTTGCCGCCCACCCTCACGCCGTCGATGGCAACGCCGTTGGCCTGGCCGTTGTCGATCACCGAGACCATGAAGTCTTGCATCGTGGCGGCGACGTCTTCGTCGAGCACGCGGCGGCCGGAGGGCGGTTCGAGGTTCGACACTTTCTTCGCGCCATCGTAGGCAGCGAGGCCGAGGTGCGGCCGCATGAGCATGCCATCGTTCGCGATGGTGGCGGCGACGACGGCCATCTGCAGCGGCGTGACGAGCAGTTCGCCCTGGCCGAAGGCGGTGCTCGCGAGTAGGGCCTTCGAAAGGTCGGCGCCATCGTTGTAGAGCTGCGTCGGGGTGGTTTCGAGCGTGAAATCGAGGGGTTCGCCGAAGCCGAACTTGCGGGCCGTCTCGATGAGCGCGGGCCAGCCGAGGTCGATGCCCACCTGGCCGAAGATGGCGTTCACCGAGAAGGTGAAGGCGGCACGGAAGGGATAGGTGCCGACGCCCTGGGGGACGTTGCTGCAGGAGATCGGGAAGCCATCGATGACGATCTCGCCGGGGCAGGTGACGGTCGTCTCCGGGGTGATGGTGTGGTGTTCGAGCGCCGAGGACGCCGTGACGGTCTTGAAGGTGGAGCCCGGCGGGTACACACCCTGGGCGGCCCGGTTCAGCAACGGCGACGACGGGTCGCCGAGGAGCGCTTCGCCGTTGTCTTCGAGCGAGCCAGGGTCGTAGGTGGGCACCGAAATCATCGCGAGGACCTCGCCGGTCTTCGGGTCGAGCGCGACGACCGCGCCGCTGCGGTCGCCGAGCGCCTGTGCCGCCGCGGCCTGGATGGCCGGGTCGAGCGTGAGGCGGACGTCGAGGCCGCGTTCGGGGTCGCGCAGGAGCTCGGTCTTGAAGGCCTGTTCCCAGGAGGCGGCCTTCTGGCCGCTGAGGTAGCTGTTGAAGGCGAGCTCGGCGCCCTGGGAGCCGTAGCGCGGGTCGATGTAGCCGACCGCGTGGGCGACGGAGGCATCGGTGTAGCGGCGCGTGCCGTCGGGGAGGGACTCGGCGAGGACGTTGCCTTCGCGGTCGAGGATGCTGCCGCGGTTGGGGTCGCGGAACTCGGCGAGGACGCGGGGGTTGCCCTCCTTGTCGGCGAGGTCGGTGCGAAAGATCTGCCAGTAGGAGAGCGCGCCGAAGAAGACGAAGGCACCGAGGAGGGCGACCATCCCGGTCGCGGAGACGCGGCGTTCGAACTGGCCCGGGTTCAGCACGGCTTCGATTGTACGGGAGGCGGTGGTTGGAGTCGGGTGAGGGAGCGCGCGGCGGGTTAGCCGGCCTGCACGAACTCGATGCGGCGCGGGTCGGTCACGCGCTCGGAGGCGTCGAGGATTTCGAAGCCGACGACGTCGCCGGCCTCGTCGAAGTCGATGATGACGCCGGGTTTGTCCTCGTCGCTTTCCTCGACTGGCGCGCTCGAGAAGACGAGCTGCAGGATGTCGGTTTCGTGATCGTAAGTGACCTTCATGCTTGCCTCCAGTATTTGGCGATCCTGGTCGTCCGGTAGACCGTAACCATATGGGGCATGCT
>JADLBJ010000285.1 GCA_020847765.1 Dehalococcoidia bacterium | reverse complement strand
GCCTGGAGCTTCAAGGGCGTCGCCGAAGCCGCCCGCGCCGAGGTGGGCGGGTATTCGCTCGCCCGGCTCGCCGGTCCGGTCGGGCTGTCGCGCAAGGGCAGGACATTGGCGTTCAGCGCCGAGGCGAAGGGATCCGGCGGCGCGGGGCGCGGGGTGGCTGCGGCGCTGCTCGGCGGCTCGCCGGCGGCGCAGGTCGAGGGCTCGCGGCTCGCCGACGGGCGGTTGCTGCTGCGCCGCCTCGACGTGACGGGCCCCGGGCTGAAGGTCCAGGCGACCGGCGACCGCGGGTTGCTGGGCGGCTTGAACTTCCGCGGCCAGGCCCAGGTGTCGAACCTCGCCGCCGCGCGGCCCGGGGCGAGCGGGGTGATCGACGGCGGCTGGTCGGCCGCCCAGTCGGGAGCGGATCGGCCGTGGACCTTCACCGTCGACGCCAAGGGCGCGCGGTTCGCCTCCGGCCTGGCCGAGCTCGACCGCCTGCTGGGGCCGCAACCGACGCTGAAGGCCGCGGCCAGCCTGGACAAGGGCGTCGTGCAGATCGCGCAGGCGCGGCTGGCCGGGGCGCAGGCCAAGATCGACGCCGCGGGCGCGGTCGGGCCGGCGGGCAAGCTGGCCGTGAAGCTCGACTGGAGCGCCAGCGGCCCCTTCCGCGCCGGACCGGTGGAGATCGCCGGCCAGGCGCGGGGCTCCGGCGGGATCACCGGCGACGCGGCGGCTCCGCGCGCCGACCTGATCGCCGACTTCGACGCCATCGACGTCCCGCGCGTGCCGCTCAGGAAGGCGCACGTGACGCTGACCTTCGAGCGCCGGGCGGACGGCTCCAGCGGCCAGGCGACGCTGGCGGCGGACAGCCCCTTCGGGCCGGCGCGTGCGCGCACCGCCTTCCGCTTTCCCCAGGGCGGGGTGGACCTCGCCGACCTCGACCTGGAGGCGGCGGGCGTGAAGGCGTCCGGCTCGCTGTCGCTGCGCAGCCGCACGCCCTCGGCGGCGGACCTCAGGCTGGCCGTGGGCAAGGGCGCCTTCCTGGACGGCGGCGCGGTGAGCGGCGTGGTCCGCATCGTCGACGCGCCCGGCGGGGCGCGCGGGGACATCGACCTCGCCGCCGAGAACGCGGTGTTCCGCGGCGCGGCGCTGGCCATCGGCAGCGGCCGGCTGACGGCGCAGGGGCCGATGTCGCGGCTGCCCTACCGGCTGAAGGTGGAAGGTGCGACGCGCAACGGCGCCTGGGGCCTGGACGGCGCCGGGACCCTGGCCGACGACGCGCCGGC
>JADLBJ010000188.1 GCA_020847765.1 Dehalococcoidia bacterium | reverse complement strand
TCCAGAACGCCGCCAAGACGCGGATGATCGACCACCTCTCACATGAGCTGAAGACGCCCCTGGCGGTGATGTCGGCGTCGTCCGGGCTGCTGCAGAAGTGGGCGGCGCGGCAGGAGCCGGAGCGGGCGCGGGCGGCTGCCGAGCGTGTGCAACGGGCGATAGGCCGCCTCGTCGAGCTACAGCTTGAAGCCTCAGACATCGCGGGGCTGCGCGCGGTCCGCGAGGAGGTGCTGCTTGGCACACTGCTCCGGCGGTGCCAGGACGTGCTGGAGTGCGTCGTCGAGGAGCAGGGCGGCCCAGTGTCGTTGCGGGAACGCGTCACCCGGCGGATTGCCGAGTTGTACGGCGATGACGACGACCTCGTGGCCCGGACCATCCTCCTCGACGCCTGGGTGCCGGCGACGTTGGAGGCGCTGCGCGACGCCTACGCCCATCGCCGCCTCCAGGTCGGCGTGGCCGTCGAAGCTGCACCCGGCGTGCGCCTGCCGGAGTCGGTGCTGTTCAAGGCCGTGCGCGGCCTGTTCCGCAACGCCGTCGAGGCGACGCCGGACGGCGGCGCGGTGGATGTCGTGGTGCGGACGGCGGACGACGGATCGGTCAGCCTGGAGGTCCGTGACACGGGCGTCGGCATGGACGCTGCACTTCGCGAGCAGTTGTTTCTCGGCTTCGTCCACGCGGGGGCGACGAACGACTACTCGTCGGGGCGTCCCTACGACTTCGGGGCTGGCGGCAAGGGGCTCGATCTGCAGCGAATCAAGCTGTTCTCGGAACGGTACGGTTTCGGCCTGTCGTTCACGAGCGAGGTTGGCGAGGGGAGTGTCTTCACCCTCGCCTTTCCGCCGGCGCTGCTGGCGCCGCGCGACGGTGAGACGACGACGGGGACGTGATGGCAGAGGAGCTTCCGCCAACGGCGGATAACGCAGCGAGCTTCTATCGCGAGCTTGATACCCAGGTGCTGGTGCATGAGCTGAAGAGCCCGCTCGCCCTGATCGAGTCGACGACGCGGATGCTGCTGGCACAGGCAGCGCGGCTTGGCCCGCTGACCGCGCGCCAGGAGAAGGCGCTCGACCGCATCTTGCGCGGCGCGGTGCGCGGCCGGAGGCTGGTGGACCACCTGTTGGAGATCGGGCGGGCCGAGGCGTCGGCGTTCGCGGTGTCGGCATTTCGCCCTGGCGATGTCGTGCTCCACGTCCTGATCGACGCGGCAGAGATTGCGGACGGGGATCTCGCGGCCGGACTAGGAGCGGCGGACACCACCGAGGAACGGGTGGCGGTGCTGGCGGACGCCGGGATCTCGCTCCGGGTCGCTCCGGGGGTCGCTGCGCGAGAAGTCTCGCAGGATCTGGTGAAGTTCGGGCTGATCGTCAGCAACCTGATCCAGAACGGGCTGCGGTTCCGTCGCCGTCTGCTGGAGGTGGACGTAAGCGACGAGGCCGGCCGGCTCGTGGTGACGGTGCGGGACGACGGGCCGGGCATCGCGCCGGAGCATCACGCGGCGGTGTTCGAGCAGTATCGGCAGGTGGCAGTGGAGCCCGGCCAGGAGCGCAAGGGCCACGGCCTGGGGCTGGCGGGCGCCCGGATCATGGCGCGGCGGCTGGGCGGGGACATCACGCTGACGAGCGAGCCGGGCGACGGGGCGACCTTTCGGCTGGAGATCCCCGCCACGGCACCGCCCGGCTAGAACATCGGCCCAGTCACCGGCCGGCGCGGAGCCGGCGCAACGCGGACGCGACAACGTCCATCGAAGCGTCGAGCGCTCTCAGCGCCGAGCCGACGATCGATGGCGCAGCGGGTGCATCCCCCGAACCCGGACGGCTGGTTGGAGCGGCCGGTACGGAGCGCTCGGCAACGCTGGTCGGCGTCGGCTGGCGCTGCGCCGGGGGGCCGCCAGGGCGGGCGACCCTGCCGTTGCCGTTCCGGTGATCTTCATCAGCCTGATGGTCGGACCAGCCGGGCCGTCCCCTCGTCTCGTCCGCGCGATGGTCAAGCCCCCGGGGCGCCCCCAGGATCTCCTGGAGCAGCATAGCCTGCCGGACTGAACGCCGCGATGCGAGCATGTCGCGAATCGGCCGCCGCGGGCGCGCCGGTGGGCGCCCGGCATCCACGACGACGGCCCTGGCCTTCCTCAGGCGTGGCGCTCGGCCTTGCTGGTCCAGCATCGTCTCGACCCTCCGAGGGTGCGGATCCAACCGCTACTCCGTGCCGTCCACCTGCGCCAGCGAGCGGCGCATCGTCGTGTCGGCCTGCACGTTCTCCATCCGGTAGTGATCCATCACGCCCAGTCGACCACTGCGGAACGCCTCCGCCAGGGCCAGTGGCACCTGGGCCTCCGCCTCGACCACGCGGGCGCGCATCTCCTGCTCGCTGGCAACCGCCATTGCGCGGCGTTCCTCGGCCTTCGCCTGGGCGATCTTCTTGTCGGCCTCAGCCTGGTCGGTCTGAAGCTCGGCGCCGATGTTACGCCCGACGTCTACGTCGGCAATGTCAATCGAGAGGATCTCGTACGCCGTCCCCGCGTCCAGGCCACGTTCGAGCACGTGCTTGGAGATGGCGTCTGGGTTTTCCAGCACCGACTTGTGACTGAGCGCCGAACCGATTGATGACACGGTCCCCTCGCCCACCCGCGCGATGATCGTCTCTTCTCCGGCCCCGCCAACCAGCCGCTCGATGTTGGCACGCACGGTCACCCGCGCAATCGCGATGACCTGGATGCCGTCCTTCGCGACTGCCGCCACCTTCGGCGTCTGGATGACCTTCGGATTGACGCTAACCTGGACCGCTTCCAGCACGTCGCGTCCGGCCAGGTCAATCGCCGTGGCACGCTTCCAGGGCAGGTCGATGTTGGCGCGGTCGGCCGAGATGAGCGCCGACACAACCCGGCCGACGCGCCCGCCTGCCAGGTAGTGCGCCTCCATCTGGTTGACATCCAGGTCAAGGCCGGCCTTCGTGGCGCTGATGAGCGGGCGCACGATCTCACCGGGCGGCACCTTCCGGAGGCGCATCCCGATCATCGTGCCGAGGCTCACCCGCACGCCCGAGAAGACCGCCGTTATCCAGAGGCCGACTGGCACGAAGTAGAGGAAGAAGGAGACGAACAGGACGACGAATCCCAGCAGCACCGCGAGAAAGATCAGGTCGGTCATGATGGCTGGTCCATGCCTTTCACTGTGTGGCCTCTCGGAGATCGGTGGAGGTGACCGGACGCCGCGATTCAGTGCCGGGTCGGGACTGCGAAGCGACGGGCGGCCCCCTGCGCCCGTTCAAACTGGCGGACGACGCGGTGATACCCCTCGTCGCTGATGACCTCGACATCGGTTC
>JADLBJ010000284.1 GCA_020847765.1 Dehalococcoidia bacterium | reverse complement strand
TACTACTGGACCGAGGGCGCGCAGGCCCACGCCGACTACACCGCCGAGCTTGCGCGCGGCCTGCCGCCTGACGTGGATCTGTACTGGACCGGCAGCATCGTCCGGGACCACGACATCACCGCCGCGAAGGCCCGCGAGGCCGCCGCGCTGTTCGGCCGGACACCCATCGTCTGGCTCAATTACGCCTCCAACGACTCGTTCCGGTTCGCCATGCAGCTACCCCCAGACCGGCCGCCCGCCTCGGACCTTGCACCCGAGACGGCGGGGCTGCTGCTCAACTCGACGCGCCAGAACGGGCTGGCCCGCCTCGACGCGCTGGTCATCGGCCCGTACCTCGCGGACCCGCAGGGGTACGACCACGCCAGCACCGTCCATGAAGCCGCCGTCACCCTGGCTGGCGCGCAGGCCGCGCCCTCCCTCGAGCGGCTGATGCAGGCGTGGCGGGCCGTCCCGGACGTGCGCACCCTGACGCACGACCTGGAGACTGGCGGGCGCGCGTTCCTGTCGGCGGTGCTGGCGCGGCTCGGGCCGCTGCTGGCGACCGTGGACGAGGGGCTGCCGCTGCTCGACGCCCAACTCGCAGGCCGGGGGCTGTTCGGAGAGCTTTCGGCAGGCGTGGAACGGCTGCGGCTGCTCGCGGCGGCGCTGGCCGTACTGGACCGCGAGCTAACCGCCGCCGGGGCCGATGCGCTCGGGCCCGCGCCAGCCGAGGGGCCATCACCAGCGGCGGCTGTCGCGTCCGGTCGCGCCGACCTCCTGGCCCGCCTGGCCGCCGCCGACGCGGAGGCCGCCTGCGACGCGACCGCTGTGCTGGCCCTCGCACCGGGCCGGTAGCGCACTGACGGCCTTTTGGCGGGCCTCAGGGTGCGGGTCGGCTACCATGCCGGCATGGGACTCACGGAGGAGGGCCGCGAACGATGATTGTTGGCGACGGGAAGTACCGCTACGAGTATGTTGACGGCTGGGAGCAGCTACCAGACGGCTGGTTCCACGGCGATGTCGCTGGCGTAGCAACGGACTCGCAGAACCGCGTCTACGTCTTCAACCGCAGCGCGCACCCGGTCATCATCTACGACGAGGATGGCAAGTTCATCGACACCTGGGGCGACGAGCAGCAGTTTCCCCGGCCACACGGCATCACCATCGTGGACGATATCGTCTACCTCGCGGACGACACCGATCACACCGTACGCAAGTGCACGCTTGACGGCAAGGTGCTGATGACGCTCGGGAAGTCCGGGCAGCCGTCGGACACCGGCTACCGCGCCAACGCCCCGGCCAACCGGACCACCATCGAGCGCGGCGCCGGCCCGTTCAACCGCCCGACCCGCCTGTCCATCGCCACCAACGGCGACCTGTACGTCGCGGACGGGTACGGCAACGCCCGCATCCACCGGTTCACGGCCGGCGGCGACCTGGTCACGTCATGGGGCGGCCCCGGCACCGGCCCCGGCGAGTTCATGCTTCCGCACTCGGTCTGGGCGCACACGAACGGCGAGATCTGGGTCTGCGACCG
>JADLBJ010000187.1 GCA_020847765.1 Dehalococcoidia bacterium | reverse complement strand
CGTGTTGAAATAGAAGAACGCCGCGCTCCGCTCCGGGTCCGCCGCCCCGCCCGGAAACGGCCCCAACGTCCGCGACCGGTCCCCCTCCGGTGGCTCCACCTTGATCACGTCCGCCCCCAGGTCGCCCAGCAGCTTCGCGCAGAACGGCCCAGCGATCCCCTGCGACAGATCCAGCACCCGCACTCCGGTCAACGGCGCACCCATACTCCGGCCCTCCATGCGCCGATACTACCCCCGCCCGCCGACTCATGCGCGCCCCGCCCCACGACAACCTATGACCAACTCCGGCAGGTGTTTGAGTTCAACACTCCTTCCGGGAGACACGCCCCTGCCCGCACCACACCAAGAACTGGCCGATCCGCATATCCCCACCAACCCCATCCTGTTAATCCTGTTCATCCTGTCTAAAACCGTTCTTTATCCCATTCTCACCCACCCCTCCCAGAACTGGTCATCCCCTCGCCCACCCTTTACCCCGCCGTGGGGTAGACTCGAACCGCTCCCGCCGCACGGACACAACCACGGAGGTCCACCCTGCCGGTCGATCGTCATCGCGAGAGTTGGAAGCCGGGGATGCCGTTCGAGTACGCCGTCGAAGAGATCGACTACATCAAGGGCCTCGCCCGCGAAATGGGCGGCCCCGAGCGGATCAAGCGCCAGCACGACGGCGGCCGTTTCACCATCCGCGAGCGGATCGACCGCTTCCTCGACCCGGGCAGCTTCATCGAGGCCGGTCCGCTCGTCGGCGCAACCGAGTACGACGCCGACGGCAACCTCACCGGCTTCACCCCCGGCGCGTACGTGATGGGCCTCGGCGCGATCGACGGTCGCCCGGTCGCGATCGGCGGCGACGACTTCACCATCTCCGGCGGCAGCCCTCACAACGTCAGCAAGGGCGCGGGCCAGTTCACCCAGCCGCTCGCCCTCCAGTACGGCATCCCCTACATCCAGTTGGTCGAGGGCGTCGGCCACTCCTCCAAGTCCGACGAGACCCGCGGCCACATGGGCCTGCCTGCCGGGGCGCAGTGGCACCGCCTCGCCCGCCTGCTCGCCCGCGTCCCCGTCGCCTCCGCCGTGCTCGGCTCGGTCGCCGGAGCGCCCGCCGCCTACGCGCTGATGTCGCACTTCACCGTGATGGTCAAAGGCCAGTCCCAGATCTTCCCCTCCGGCCCGCCCGTGGTCAGACGCGCCACCGGCGAGGACATCTCTAAGGAAGACCTCGGCGGCACCAAGATGCACGTCCGCACCAGCGGCCAGGTGGACAACGAGGCCGAGAACGAAGAGGACGCCTTCAACCAGATCAAGGCGTTCATCTCCTACCTGCCCAACACCACCAACAGCGTCGCCCCCCGCGTCGACACCGGCGACGACCCCAACCGCCGCGTCGAGGAACTGCTGACACTCATGCCCACCGACCGGCGCAAGCCCTACGACCCGCGCAAACTGATCCGCCTCGTCGTCGATAACGGCGAGTTCTTCGAGATGCGCCGTCGCTGGGGCGGCTCGCTGATCACCGGCTTCGCCCGGCTGGACGGCTACAGCGTCGGCGTGATCGGCAACGACCCGCTCATCCTCGCCGGGGCGATGGACGGCGACGCCGCCGACAAGTACGCCCATTTCGTCGATCTGTGCGACGCCTTCAACCTGCCCGTGGTGATCTTCCTCGACATGCCCGGCTTCATGCTCGGCTCGGGCGCAGAGCGCAAGGCGACGATGCGCCGCGGCATCCGCGCCCTGATCGCCAGCGCCGAGGCCCAGGTGCCCAAGGTCGAGTTCAACGTGCGCAAAGCCTACGGCGTCGCCGCCGACGCGCCGCACAGCCTCGGCCACCCGGACGGCCTCAACCTCCGCTTCGGCTGGCCCGCCGGCGAGTGGGGCGGCATCCCGATCGAGGGCGGTGTCGCCGCCGCCTACCGCCGCGAGATCGACGCCGCCCCCGACCCCGAGGCGCACCGCCAGATGATCGAGGATCGCCTGCTCAAACTCCGCTCGCCGATGAAGGCCGCCCACCGCTTCGACGTGATCGACCTGATCGACCCGCGCGACACCCGCCGCCTGGCCTGCGCCTTCGTCAAGCTCGCCCAACCGATGCTGCACGACCTCGCCCAGCGCCCCAAGCGCGCCGTCCGCCCCTGACCCAGCCCCACACCGAATGCGCTCCGTCCGCCGTCCAACCCAGCACCGGCCGGTTGCCGGGGCGCCGCTCCGCTCCCTATCCTCAGCACGAGCGACGCAGTGCAGGCGGGCATGCCGTCGCCGGCGAACCATGTACTGGGGAGCACGGATGTCGCTTCAACAGGTCACCACGTATCGGGCGGACTACATTTGGGAGACGCCCGACGATGGCTATCGCTACGAAGTGATCGATAGCGTGCTCTACGTCACCGGCACACCGTGGCGCAGACACCAGTGGACATCGGGATGCCTATGCGCAATGCTCGACGCACATGTCCAGCCCGAGCGCCGTGGCCAGCTCTATTTCAACCTCGGCGTTGCCCTCGATGACGTCACCAGCGTTGTTCCCGATCTGCTCTATGTCTCCCGCGAGCGCGAATCCCTACTCAGCGACCGTGGCGTCGAAGGCCCGCCCGACCTGGCCGTCGAAGTCCTCTCCCCCAGCACACGCCGCACCGACCGCGTGGTCAAGTTCGAGCGCTACGCCCGCGCCGGCGTCCCCCACTACTGGATCATCGACCCCATCGCCCTCACCCTCGAAGCCTACGAACTGCGCCAGGGCACGTATATGTTGACCGCTGACCTGCGCGACGAGGACCACTTCTCTCCCACGCTCTTCCCCGGCCTGACCATCCCCCTGTCCGGCCTCTGGCTGTAGCTTTACGCACCACACGACCCGCCGTCCACGGTGGTAGACTACCCACACTAGCATCCTGGAAACGATACCAACCCGCCGTGCGTCAGCAACCGCGACAGACCGGCAGTCCGCTACCGGACGCTCACACGAGGG
>JADLBJ010000186.1 GCA_020847765.1 Dehalococcoidia bacterium | reverse complement strand
TACGTCCGCATCACCGTCGGCGGCAACGACTGGGACGACGGCGCCTCGTGGGGCTCGGGCTATTCCGCCGGCAACCGCGGGCACGTCCGCATCTCGATGCACCAGATCGACGGCTCGAGCGGCATCCTCGCCTACACCTACTTCCCGCAGAACGGCGACATGGTCTTCGACGCCGGCGACGCCACCAACGGCAACTACGGCAGCAACACCAACTCGCACCGATTCCTCCGCAACACCGCCGCGCACGAGCACGGGCACGGCTTCGGGTTCGACCACGTCTGCTCGAACAACAGCAACCAGCTCATGGAGCCGTTCCTGAGCACGTCCTTCGACGGCCCGCAGCAGGACGACGTCCGCGCCATCCAGCGGTACTACGGCGACATCAACGAGCCCGACAATACCGCCGGCACCGCGGTCTTCGCGGGCAACCTGGGCGTCGGCACCATCAACCTCGGGACGGTCCCCCCCCCGGTCGCCGGCACCAACGACCCGAACACCTCGACGCTGTCGCTCGAAGCGATCGGCGACGATGACTTCCACAGGGTCACCACCAGCTCGATCCTGCTGGCCAACTTCACCGTGACGCCCGTCGGCTCGACCTACGACGACAGCGCCCAGAACGCCAACGGCTCGTGCCCCGGCACCAACAGCAACCGCAACACGCTCGCCGCCGGCGACCTCCAGTTCGACCTGATCGCCGCCAACGGCACGACCGTGCTTCAAAGTGTGAACGCGCAGCCCGCCGGCACCGCCGAGTCCTACACCGGCGCCCTCCTCAGCCCCGCCGGCGACTTCTATCTCAAGGTTTCCAAGTTCAACGCCGCCGACGGCCAGGTGCAGCTCTACAAGGTCACCATGACCGGCACCAGCGTGCCGACCATCACCGCCAGCGACGGCACCTCGACGGCCCACGTCGCCGTGTCCTGGACCAGCATCCCGAGCAATTCGGGCTACCAGGTCCTCCGCAACACCGTCAACAACATCGGCACCGCGACCTCGATCGTCTCGGGCCTGGGCACCAACTCCTACAACGACACCACCGCCACGCCCGGGCAGACGTACTACTACTGGGCGCAGGCGATCCAGGGCGGTGGCGGCTACCGCACCGTCGCCGGTCCCGATACGGGTTACCGCGACGTCTCCGGCCCCCCCGGCGCGTTCTCGCTCTCGACCCCGGCCGACGGCACGGTTGATCTCCCGCTCACGCCCACGCTGACGTGGACGAGCGCGAGCGCCGCGACGTCGTACACCGTGACCCTCAGCACGAATTCCAACCTCTCCTCGCCCTTCCACGTCGCGGGCGGTATCGGATCGACCAGCTACGTGATCCCCGGCGGCGTTCTCAGCGATTGCGCGTCGTTCTACTGGGGCGTGACCGCGACCAACGCCGGCGGCAATACCGCCTCGACCCCGGCCTCGTTCTACGCCCAGACCAACATCCCCGCCGACTTCAACAACGACGGCTTCGCCACCGGCGAGGACTTCGATGAGTTCGTCGCCCTCTTCGAGGCCGGCGATCCCGGCGCCGACTTCAACGGGGACACCTTCGTCAGCGGCGAGGACTTCGACGAGTTCGTCCAGCACTTCGTCGACGGTTGCTGATCTGAACGCCGGTCGCTCCGCGGCCCGCGACACCTGAACGACACCGGCGCGGCACGCTCGCCGCGCCGGTTTTCGCTTTTGTTCTCAGCGATCCATCGCCGGAAGATCCGGGCCGAGATCGATCAAGGGTGAAGGGCCGGAGAAGCCCGCGTCCAGCCGGCGCACCCCGCCGGCCGACGGCAGGAGGGGTGAACTGATCCGCTCGAAGACCGCCGGCGACACGTCCACCGTGCCCCAGCGCGGGCTGCGGGTCTTCATCGCCGCGGCGTAGGCCTCGACCGGCACCGCCCGCACCGCGTACCACCGCCCGCGATGCTCGAAGATCTCCTGAAACAACGCGTCGGGCGGCTGGCCCTCGCACCAGTACAGGAAGACGAACGCGGGCGTGAACTCCGGGCCAAAGAGCGACCCCCACACGCGCAGCGAACTGACGTCCTCGATCGTCACCCACGACTCCAGGCGCGGCGAACGCGCGCGACCGTCCGGCCCCGGGCGCGACCACCCGACCCGCCGCCCCTTCACCTCCGCCAGCACGTTGCACGCCCGGCCGTCCGACACTCGCCCGCTGCCGGACGAGCCGTAGAGGACAAAGTCGAACGACTTGAGCGTCGCCTCGTGCTCGAACCCGCCCGGGCCGCGCACCCTCAGCGGCGTATCCTCGGGCATCAGCGCCTTCTTCGCCTCGTCCACGGCGACGTACGGCACGCGCTCGGCGCGAAGATACCGCTCGAAGGCCTGCTCGTAGTGGTGCCGCCGCTGGGCCACGTGAGCAGTCTATCACCCGCTCCGGGCCCGCCGGAAGCCCGGCGCGCCCGCAGGGCCCGCTGAATCTCCTACACTCAGCCCGGTCGCGGGCGCCGGGGAAGCGTCCGCGCGGGTGGCCCCAGCGTGATCCAACTCCGCCAACACCGCATCATCGTCACCGGTGGCGCCGGGTTTCTCGGGCGCGCCGTCGCGACGGTTCTTCGCGCCCGAGGCGTGGACGACAGCAAGGTCTTCATCCCCCGCCGGCGCGACTATGACCTCACCACCGACGACGGCTGCCGCCGCCTCTACACCGACGCGTTCCCGGGCGCCGGCCCCTCGATCGTCATCCACGCCGCGGGCTTCACCGGCGGCATCGGCCGCAACCGCCGCCACCCCGCACGCTTCTTCATGGACAACATCCTGATGTCCCTGAACCTGGTGCGCCACGCCGAGCAGCGCGGGCTCATCGAGCGCGGCCTGCGCGTGCTCCAGGTCGGCACCATGTGCTCCTACCCCGCCGAGGCGCCGATCCCCTACCACGAAGAGAGCCTCTGGAAGGGCTACCCAGACGCCGTCAGCGCGCCCTACGGCGTCGCCAAGCTCTGCGCCTGGCAACTCCTCGACGCGTACCGGATGGAGCACGGGCTCAAGAGCGCGTACGTCATCCCCGTCAATCTCTATGGCCCCGGCGACAACATCGCCGACCCCGAGAACTCGCACGTCGCCGGCGCCCTCATCCGCAAGTTCGTCGAGGCCTCCATGTACGACCACCACGAGGTCGTCTGCTGGGGTTCGGGAGCGCCCACGCGCGATTTCCTGTACGTCGACGACGCCGCGGAAGGCGTCGTCCGCGCCGCCGAGGTGATGGACGACCCCATCCCCATCAACCTCGCCAGCGGCAAGGAAGTCTCGATCCGCGAACTGGCCGAGACCATCGCCCGCCTCACCGGGTTCCGCGGCCGGATCACCTGGGACCATTCGCGCCCCGACGGCCAGCCGCACCGCTCGCTCGACATCTCCCGCGCCAAGAAGCTCCTGGCCTGGGAGCCGAAGATGGACCTCCGCGAAGGCCTCAAGCGCACCGTCGAGTGGTACCGGAGCATGGTGCCGGCGTGAACAAGCGCGGGTGCCCGCTCGGCCCCGCGGGGTAGACTCCCGGGATGGGGCAGGGATCGGACTCTCCAGCACTCGGTCCCGACGATCCGACCCGCCCACAGCCCCCGGGCCCGGCGAGCCCGGCCGATCACGCCGCTGATCCCACACGCTTCACCGCCCCGGCGTCAAGCCTGCCGCCGAGCAACGCACCCGCCGTTCCGTCACCCGTTCCGGCCCGCCTCGGCCGCTACACCATCAGGCGGATCCTCGGCGAGGGCGGCATGGGCACCGTCTACCTCGCCGAGCAGGAGAACCCCAGGCGCGAAGTGGCGCTGAAGGTGATCCGCGCGGGCTACCTCGCGCCCGAATTGCTCCGGCGCTTCGAACTCGAGTCGCAGGTCCTGGGCAGGTTGCAGCACCCCGGCATCGCCCAGATCTACGAAGCCGGCGTGTTCGAAGGCCATCGCGCCGGCGTCCCCTCTCACGCCGACGACGAGTCCTCGAGTCGTCGCGCTTCTTCACTTCACTCCGTCACTTCGTCACTGCGTCACTCCGTCACTTCCTCCCCCATCCCCTTCTTCGCCATGGAGTTCATCCGCGGCGTCCCGCTGACGGAGTACGCCGACTCCCAGCGCCTCGGCACCCGCCAGCGTCTCGAACTGCTCGCCAAGGTCTGCGACGCCGTCTACCACGCCCACCAGAAGGGCGTCATCCACCGTGACCTCAAGCCCGGCAACATCCTCGTCGCTGACGGAGAGTCGGAGAGACGCGCAGACCAAGAGACGCAGAGACGAAGTGAGGCGGGGGGATCGAGCGCTTCTTCCCGCTCCGTCTCTTCGTCTCTGCGTCACTCCGTCTCTTCCGCCCAGCCCAAGATCCTGGACTTCGGCGTCGCCCGCGCCACCGACTCCGACATCCAGCAGACCACCATGCAGACGGACGTGGGCCAGCTGATCGGCACCGTGCCGTACATGAGCCCCGAGCAGGTGACGGGCGATCCCAACGAGCTGGACACGCGTTCGGACGTCTACGCCCTGGGCGTCATCGCCTACGAACTGCTCGCCGGCCGCCTTCCCCACGACCTCCGCCGCAAGATGATCCACGAGGCGGCGCGGATCATCCGCGAAGAAGAGCCCACACGCCTCTCCAGCATCAACCGAACACTCCGGGGCGAC
>JADLBJ010000185.1 GCA_020847765.1 Dehalococcoidia bacterium | reverse complement strand
GGCAGCGCGCTGGTCGGGCGGATGCCGTTGACGCCGCCGACGCTCACCCACTTTTCGCTTGCCTCGGATCGTCCGCGATGATCTACTGCGCCGCAGTGTGGGGCCGCTCAGTGAGGTGCACGACGTCGAGACGCTTCGCCAGATCGGGCAGTTGCTCGCCCGCGAGAACCAGCGCCTCGTCGCGAAGAACCTCGAGCTGAGCGCCGAGCTCGCCCGCCTCCGCGGCGAGCCCGTCGTCGAACAGCTCGCGCTCACGATCGAAGCGCAGTTGGCCGCCGCGCGCACCACCCCGACGCCCGCGGAGGCGCCGCCTGCGTTGACCGGGGCCCCACGCCCGGCGCGTCCGGGCCACGGGCCGCGCCCGCAGCCCGCGTTGCCGATCGTCGACATCGCGCATACGTTGCCCGCGGATCACCGCGCGTGTCCCGCGTGCGGCGGCACGCTCGTCGAGATGGCCGGCCAGGTCGAGACGACCGAGCGCATCACCAGCGTGAAGCTGACCTATCAGATCGAACGGCACGCCCGCCAGAAGTACCGCTGCGCGTGCAACGGCGCGGTCGTCACCGCGCCGGGGCCGGCCATGCTGATCCCCGGCGGGCGCTATAGTCCGACCTTTGCGGTGGGCGTCGCCGTCGCGAAGTACGCCGACCATCTGCCGCTCGAGCGCCAGGCCCGCATGATGGCGCGTGAGGGCCTCGCGGTCGATTCGCAGACGCTCTGGGATCAGATCCAGGCGCTCGCACGGCATCTTGAGCCGACCTACGAGGCGCTCGGCCAGCGCGCGCTGGCCGCGCCGGTGATCAACGTCGATGAGACGCGGTGGCCGCGGCTCGGCGGCGCGCCCGCCACCGGCGCCGTGTGGAGCGTGTACGCGCCAGACACGGCCTTCTATCGGATTCTGCCGGGCAAGTCCGCGGAGGAAGGGCGCCAGGTGCTCGGCAGCTATCGCGGGACCGCGGTCGTCGACGGCTATGCGGTCTACGAGGTCCTCGCGCGCGCCGGTCCCGACCTGCAGCTCGCGCACTGCTGGGCGCACACGAAACGGAAGTTTGACGAGGTGGCCGAGCACTGGCCGACGGCGTGTGCCGAGATCCGCACGCACATCGGCGAACTGTACGCCATCGAGCGCCTCGTCCCCCGACCGTTTCCTGGGGAGGCGGCGGCGCAGGCCCAGCGGCAGCAGCTGCGGCACGAGCGCTCGCGTCCGATCCTCGATCAGATCTGGCGCTGGGCGACCGAACAGGTCGGTTTGCCCCGCAGCGAATTCGGCAAGGCGGTCCGCTACATGCTCGAGCGCTGGGACGGCTTGACACGTTTTGTCGACGATCCGCGCATCCCGCTGGACAACAATGCCGCCGAGCGTGCTTTGCGCGGCCCCGTCGTCGGGCGCAAGAACCACTACGGGTCGCGCTCGCTGCGCGGCACCCAGGTCGCCGCGCTCTTCTACACGCTGTGTGAGACCGCACGCCTGGTCGGCGTCGATCCGCACGCGTATCTCCTGCGCGCCGTCGACGCCGCGATCGCCACGCCCGGGACGGTCACGCTGCCGGACGCCCTGCTCGCCACGTCCACCGACTGAACGACACTCCGGCACGACGCGCCGCGCGTGTCACGACGGGGTAGGGCGAGTGGATACGCGCGAAGTAGCTGGCATGCGCGACGCCCGCGTAGATCTCGTGCGAGACGCGGTCGGTGTCGAGGTCGGGGAAGAGGTAGTTGATGTAGCCGGCCGAGAACGACGTCTTGCCGCGGGCGATGGTGTAGTCGGCGGTGAAGTCGTGTTCGGTGAGGTGGTCGCCGTTGGGGCGTGTCGAGGCGACGTTCATCCACGACGTGAGGGTGAGGTTGCCGACCTTGAGCCACGCGGTGGGCTGGAGGGCGGCATCGTCCACGAGGACGAACCCGCGCCAGACGTAGGCCGAGGCGACGACCAGGTCGAGACCCGACGTGACCTCGAGGGGCGTCGCGGCGCGGTCTTCGGGTCCGGGGGCCGTCGCGGCGGGCGCGGGGGCCGGTGCTGGTGTATCGGTGGTCGTGGCCGTGTTGAGTGCGGCGGCCGCCGCGGAGGCCTGGAGCCCGGGCTGTGCGCTGGCGGGGGCGCCGGCGATGGCGACGAGGGCTGTGGCGACGGCGACGACAACGACTGTACGCATGGCGGAGTTCCTGCCGGGGGTCAGGACGAGCGCCGGCGATCGCGCCGGAGCACTGCTGGTCGGGCTCTTCCGTAAAGTAATCGGCGGCGAACGGCCGGGCTTGAAGCTGCGGGGCGGGGCGTGCCGGGTTCACGGCTGCGCGCTGCGCTGGCGCGGTGCGTCCTCGCCGAGGCCCGACGGCGGGCCGCAGGGTGTCGGGCGGTGGTGCGGATGGATCAGTCGATGCCGAGGCGGCGGCGTTTGAGGAAGAGGCCCTTGCGCGAGATGCCGAGGCGTGCGGCCGCCGTCGCGACGTTGCCACCGGCCTCGCGCAGGGCGTCGTGGATCATGCGGCGTTCGAGGTCATCGACCGCGTCGGCCAGCGTCGCGGCGGGCGAGGCGGTGGCTGGCGGCGGGCCTGTGTCGGCTGCCGGCTCCAGCGGGCGCGGGGCCGGCGGGGCACCTGGCAGCGTGCCGATCACCTCGGCCAGCGCGTCGGCCGTGATCTCGCGTCCCGGGGGCAGGAGGGCGACGAGGCGTCGCATCTCGACGACGAGCTGGCGGACGTTGCCGGGCCACGGGTGGAGGAGCAGGAGTTCCATGGCGGCTGGCGACACCACGGGCGTGGGGCGTCCCATGGCGCCGGCGGCGCGGCCGAGATAGAGCCTGACGAGCGACGGGATGTCGTCGCGCCGCTCGCGCAGCGGCGGCACGGTGATGGTGATGCCGTTGAGGCGGCAGTAGAGGTCTTCGCGGAACGTCTTGTCGCGGACCATCGCCACGAGGTCGCTGTTGGTGGCGGCGACCACGCGGACGTCCACCGTGATGGGCTGCGTGGCCCCGATGGGGTGGATCTCGCCGTGTTCGAGGAAGCGGAGCAGCTTCGGCTGCGCCAGCGGCGGCAGCTCGCCAACTTCGTCGAGGAACAGCGTGCCGCCGGCCGCGGCCCGGATCACGCCGATGGAGTCGGCGACGGCGCCCGTGAACGACCCGCGGGTGTGGCCGAAGAGTTGCGCGTCGAGCATGTCGTGCGGGATGCTCGCGCAGTTGAACGGCACGAAGGGCCCGTTGCGACGGGGCGAGGAGCGGTGCAGCAGGCGCGCGAAGACCTCTTTGCCGGTGCCGGTTTCTCCGGCGAAAAGGACCGTCAGGGGAGTTGCGGCCACGCGTTCGACCTGGTCGATGGCTTTCCGGATCGACGCCGCTTCAAACACTCCGTCCGGGGGGGCGCTGGTTCGGGCGTGCTGAGTGGGTGCTTGTGACGTGCCGGCTGCGACTCGCCTCAGATTGCGCTGAGCCGCTGCAGCCTCGGCTACCCTGGCGATCACTTTGCATTCGTTTCGAGCAGCGCCTGATTGCAGCCAGACACTCAACACGCACTTGCCGTCCCGTGCATCTCCGACCAGGATCTCAATCGCCGGAGGGTCTTCGGGGCGGTTCAGGCCGTAGATCCAGAGCGGGAGTGTCGGCGTGAAGTCTGTGCCGTTCGTGAAGGCCGCTGCTTCCACAGCCTGTGACCTCGCAATCTGTGCGACGGCCTCCTTGGCAAGTACTTCCGGGTGATCCGAGCATTCAATGAGGAACCCGACATTGTCAAAGGTCAGGGGCAACACACTATCACTGATACTCACGTCTGGCGTCACTGAATGAAGTCTTGAGTGAGACATCTCAATCTGGTGCCTATGTAGCATCGTGCCGATAGTCGACAGTACCCTGCGTGCCCGGCCCGCATGCGCTCTTGCCAAACCCAACGCCTCGGTTCTGCTGTATGCGTCTGCGAGGGTGGCCTCTCTCCTGCCGACTGTGGTTAGAGCGGTGGTCCCGGCAGCGAACGGCGCCATCGTGCTCAGTATGGCTAGTGCACCCTTGTGCTCTCCGCGATTCAGCAGCGACCTGGCCTGCAGGAGTGAGAAGATCGCTTCGAAGTTCTTGTTTCCAGCCTTCCGAGCGGCGTCCAGCGCATCGGCAGCGGTCTCAGTGCATGATGTGCTGCCAGCGGCGAGGTGGTTCTCCAGAGACGTTTCTAGGAGGCCAAGGCGGTACCAGGAATAGCTCCTGATATCGTTCGGAAGGGCGAATGTGGCTTGCTGGAGCCGGCTGGCACACTCCTCGTGGTCGCCTGCAAGCAGTGCCATTTGGGCCATGGAATCGAAGACTCCGACGAATGTTGCGGTCGAAAGGTTGTGCCTCAGAGTGTCTTCGAAGAGGGCTGACGCTTCGGCTAGGTCGCCGAGGCGAAGCAGCCCGAGGCCCAAGTTGCACTTGATT
>JADLBJ010000184.1 GCA_020847765.1 Dehalococcoidia bacterium | reverse complement strand
TCAACGCCGTCGCACCCGGTTTCATCGAGACAGACATCACGGCGGCGATGACAGCGGAGCAGGCAGCGGCCGTGGTGGCGCAGATCCCGCTGGGGAGGATGGCCCGGCCAGAAGAGGTCGCGCCACTGGTCGCCTTCCTGGCAGGCGAAGGCGGCAGCTACATCACGGGGCAGTGCATTCAGGTGGACGGTGGCATGGTGATGGCATGACGGAGAACGTCA
Organism: Dehalococcoidia bacterium; assembly: GCA_020847765.1. Lineage (GTDB taxonomy): Bacteria > Chloroflexota > Dehalococcoidia > Tepidiformales > Tepidiformaceae > JADLBJ01. Next base: position 14,500 of record JADLBJ010000184.1, on the reverse strand, counting down.
TGCGGCGCATGCGGTACCTCGTCCTGGAATCTCTCTACGAAGCGGAAACGTCCGCGCACGCGGCCGAGGCCGTGCTCGCGCGCCGGCTGAGCGAAGTGCGCGAGGAGGACCCGGAGCTGGCCACGGCGGGTCTGGCAGGCTTCGGCCGGGGTGTCCTGCGAGGCGTGCTCCAGCGCCGCGAAGAGCTGGACGGCCACATCCGTCAGGCCGCGGTGAAGTATCCGGTAGAATCGCTCGCTGTCGTTGACCGGAACATTCTGAGGCTTGCAATATGGGAACTGCTCGCCGACACGTCGGCGCCGGTGGCGGCTGTGGTCAACGAAGCCGTCGAGCTGGCGCATCGCTATGGCGGGGAGAGCAGCCCGGGGTTCGTCAACGGCGTGCTCCGGACGGTCAGCACAAGGATCCAGGCCGCGCGGGCGGCAGCGGGCGACGCCGAGGAGGCGCCTCCTTCCGCACACCCCCAGCAGGAGAGCTAGACAGTGACCACAGTGTTCGAACGAGTGCGCTCCATCGTGGTGGAGCAACTGGGCGTCGAGGAAGACGAAGTGGTGCCGAACGCGTCGTTCGTCGACGACCTGAACGCCGACTCGTTGGACCTGGTCGAGCTGATCATGTCGCTCGAAGAAGAGTTCAGCGCCGACGGGACCGAGCTGGAGATCAGCGACGAAGACGCGGAGAAGATCGCCACCGTCCAGGACGCCGTCGACTACTTGAAGGACCACGGGATCGAGGACAAGTAGGCGGGCCCCAGGCTGGCCGCCGCTTGTCCCGGCCCGAAGGGAGGCAAAGGTGGAGTTCCTGGGCGTTGGCTACCAGGAAGTGCTCCTGATCCTGGTGCTCATGCTCGTGGTCGTCGGTCCGGAGCGGCTGCCGGGGATGGCGTATCAGATCGGACGGGCAGTGCGCCAGATGCAGCAGTACGCGCGCGCCGTCCGGTCCGAGTTCAACGAGGAGATCAGCTACCTCGAGGAGCAGTACAAGACCGTCAAGGGCGACATCGACGACACGCGCCACGCGCTCCGACAGCAGCAGGCCCAGTTCGAGCAGGAGCTGCGGGAGGCGAAGAGTTCGCTCGCCGTGCCGGAACTGACCTCGCCTCCCACGAACGTCATCAACCTCAGTGACGTCGCCGGCCGGGAGCCCCCGTCGCCGCCGACGGCGGTCGAACCGCCTCCGGCGTCGGTAGAGACGAAAGGCGGAGGTGCACCGGCAGCGCCGCTGGTGTTCTAACGATGAGCGCGGCACCCGAACACGACCCGGGGGAGAGGCTGGCAACCGTCACAGGCTATGCCGGCGGCTCAGAGATGACGCTGCTGGAGCACCTGAAGGAGCTCCGCAACCGGGTCATCGTTTCGGCGCTCGCGATCGTGATCGGTGCGCTCCTCTGCTTCTACTTCTGGGAAACGATCCTCGGCTGGCTGCTCGCCCCGGGGCGGGAGTACGACCCAGACTTCAAGCTCTCCAGCTTCTCCCCCATCGACCGCATCGGCGCGATCTTCAAGATCGGGCTGTACGGTGGCCTGATCGTGGCCTCACCGGTCGTCATCTACGAGGTGCTCGCCTTCGTCGTGCCGGGTTTGACGCCGCGCGAGCGTCGCATGATCTTCCCCGGCCTCCTCGGCGTCATCTTCTTCCTGCTGGCAGGGATGGCCTTCGCCTACTGGATCATCCTGCCGGCCTCACTCGGATTCCTGCTCGACGTGGGCTCGGACAAGATCCAGAACGTCATCGGCATCAAGCAGTACATGGACTTCGTCACGCGCATCGTCTTCTGGGTGGGGATAGCCTTCGAGATGCCGATGGTGATTGCGCTGGCGGCCCGGCTCGGGCTCGTCCGGGCGAAGCAGCTGCTGAAATTCTGGCGCTATGCGATCATCATCGTCTTTGTCCTCTCCGCCGTCATCACGCCCACACCGGACCCTTTCAACCAGTCGCTGGTCGCCGGGCCGCTGTTCATCCTCTACTTCGTCGGCATCCTCTTCGCGGCGATCGTGCAGAAGCCAAGGCAGCCGGAGCCGCTGCCCACATGACGCGGCCGAGACCGACGGCCACGAGGGCGGGCTCGTGAGTCGCGAACCCTGGGCGGAGGCGCTCTACGCGCGCATCCGAGGCTGCACGTCCTGCGCGCTGGCCCAGACGCGCGCGCTGGCGGTGCCGGGAGAGGGGCCGCTCGACGCCGAGGTGATGCTCATCGGCGAGGCGCCAGGCGCGAACGAGGACAAGCAGGGCCGCCCCTTCGTCGGGCAGGCGGGGCAGTTCCTCGACGAGCTCCTGGCCGCAGCCGGCCTGGCGCGCGCGGAGGTCTACGTCTGCAACGTCCTGAAGTGCCGGCCGCCGGCGAACCGGGACCCGCTTCCCGGTGAGATTGACGCCTGCCGCGACTACCTCGACGAGCAGATCGACATGGTGGACCCGCTGGTGATTGTGACGCTCGGGCGGTTCTCGATGGCGAAGTTCTTTCCGGCGCAGACGATCTCGCGTGTCCACGGCCGTGCGCGCGAGATCGCCGGGTGCTTCTATGTGCCGATGTACCACCCGGCGGCGGCGCTCCATCAGCAGAGCCTGCGGGCGATCATCCTGGAGGATTTCCGGGAGCTCGGAGCGCTCCTTGAGCGGGCGCGACGCACGCGAGGTGCGGGGACGCCAGCGCGCGTGGTCGGGCCGACGGAAGCCGCGCGACTGGTCCCGGCCCTCTCGGCCGTTAAGGGCGCGTCACCGCCACCGGCGAATTCAGCCGGGCAGCCCGCGATCCAGGGTCGCCTGTTCAACGAGTGAAAGGAACGATGACCGCAGAACCGCTTCGCGTTATCCCCCTTGGCGGCCTGGGCGAGATCGGCCGGAACATGATGCTGATCGAGCAGGGCGAGGACCTGATCGTCGTCGACGTCGGGCTGATGTTTCCCGAGGAGGAGATGCTCGGGGTCGATCTCGTCATCCCGGACTTCAGCTACCTGCGCGCGCACGCCGACCGGCTCCGCGCCGTCTTCCTCACGCACGGGCACGAAGACCACGTGGGGGCGCTGCCCTACTTCCTGCGGGAGTTCCGCGCGCCCATCTACAGCACGCGCCTGACGGACGGGCTCATCCGCGTCAAGCTGGGAGAGCACCGCCTGCTGGCAGAGGCGGACTTGCGCGTGGTCGCGCCCGGAGAGCCGATCCAGGCGGGCGTCTTCGAGGTCGAGTTCTTCAGCGTGGCGCACAGCATTCCCGACGCCTGCGGACTGATCATCCGCACGCCGCTCGGGGCGCTCGTCCACACGGGCGACTTCAAGCTCGACCACACGCCCGTCATGGACCAGCACACGGACCTCATCCGCCTCGCCCAGGTCGGAGCAGAAGGCTGCCTGCTGCTGATGGCCGACTCGACGTACGCGGAGGTCGAGGGCTACACGCCAAGCGAGGAGCTGGTGGGCGAGGCGCTGCGCAACATCCTTGTCAACGCTCGCGGGCGGGTCATCGTTGCGACGTTCGCTTCCCTCATCTCGCGCGTGCAGCAGGTGATCGACGCGGCAGTGTTCTGCGGGCGGAAGGTCTTCGTCACGGGCCGCTCGATGATCGACAACGTGCAGATGGCACGCCAGCTTGGTTACCTGAACGCGCCGGACGGCGTCATCGCGGGCGTGGAGGAGATGCGCAACACGCCGCTCGAGCGGCTCGTGGTGGTGACCACGGGCAGTCAGGGCGAGCCAACGAGCGCTCTCACGCGTATGGCCAACGGGGACCATCGTCACATCACGATTGCGAAGGGCGACACGGTCGTTCTCTCGGCGACGGCCATCCCGGGGAACGAGCAGGCTGTCTACCGCAACGTCGACAACCTCTTTCGCCTGGGCGCGGACGTGCTCTACAACCGCGTGTCGAACATCCACGTGCGCGGCCACGCCTCGCGCGAAGAGCTCAAGATCATCCAGGGGCTCTTGCAGCCCGAATACTTCGTTCCCATCCACGGCGAGTACCGCCACCTCGTCGTCCATGCCCGGCTGGCCGAATCGGTCGGCGTGCCGAAGGGAAACGCGTTCGTCCTGACGGACGGGGACGTCCTGGAGATCGACGACGAGGAGGCGCGGCTGGGCGACCGGGTGCCCGCCAGCTATGTCTATGTCGACGGGCTCGGTATCGGCGATGTCGACCAGCACCTGCTGCGCGACCGGGCCCATCTGGCGACAGACGGCGTTGTGGTCGTGATCGCCACAGTCGACAAGCAGACGGGGAAGCTCGCGCGCACACCGGAGCTCCTCTCCCGGGGGTTCGTCGACGTCGAAGAGCGGGAGGACCTGCTCGAGCAGGGGCGCCAGGTGGTGGCGAATTCCCTGCGCGGCGCCGAGCACTACGCCGAGTTTAGCGACATCAACGCGCGGGTCAGGGACGCTTTGAGCAAGTTCCTGTACGATGAGACGCGCCGTCGGCCGATGGTGTTGACGGTGACTGTCGAGGTCTGACCAGGCGAGCAGGAGGCCGTCCCGGGCTGCGGGGTGCACGGGCGGCTGTTATGAGGAGTGGTGCGCCTATGGCGTCACGCACGCGACCCCGCGCATCCCGGACGGCCCGCGCCGGCCGTCAGAAGCCGTTCTTCAGCAAGGCGAACCTCCTGCGCCCCGAGTTCGCGGGGCTGGCGATCGCTGCCCTGGCGATCGCGGCGCTGCCCTGGGCGATCGACCTGGGCGAGGTGGGCGCCCGCACGCGCGACTGGTTCGTGGGCACGTTCGGGCTCGGCGTGCTGCTCCTCGCACTGTTGAGCGTGGCCGGCGGCGTGGCGGTCTCGCGCCGGATGTACGAGAACCCCGGGCGCTTTGCACGCCAGGCGGGCGGCGCCATGGCGCTTACGCTCTTCCTCTGGGGCCTCCTCGGGCTGAACACGGCCGACTGGCGGCTCGGTGGCGTCGACTTCCGCGAGGCGACGCTCGGGGGGGACGTTGGCAGCGGTCTGGTTGCCGGCTTCCTCGGCAAGCTGGCATGGGTGAGTCTCGCCGTGCTGGCGGCCGGTCTGCTGGCGCCGGGGGCGACGCTCGCGCTCGCTCGCAACACGCCTGCCTGGCTCGAGACAGCGTGGGAGCGGCGCTGGCCCCACCGCGCGGCTGCCGGCGTTGGACGCTTGGTGGCCTACGCCTTCCGGCGGCCGGGCGGCGAGGCGGGGGGTGTCGTCATCGGCGGGACGCTGCGCGAGCGGCTCGACCCGCAGCCGCGGCCATCCTACGAGTCGCCGCCCGCCGTCTTCCGCCCGTCGATCGACCCGGCGGCACCCTCGTCGCCGCTGGGTGCCGGGGCGGCTGTCCAGTTCGGGGCGTCCGTGCTCGCGTCGCCGCCAGCCGAGGAGGAGACAGACGCTGGCGCAGACGACGCGGACGAGGAGAAGGCGCCCGAACGGCCCCAGCAGCTCGGCCTCGCGCTCGGCGGGAAGCCTGGCTGGGCGCTGCCGGCGATCGAGATCCTGAATGCGCCGCAGCCGAGCATGACTCGCCGGCACGACAACGCCGCCCGAGCCCAGCTCATCGTCGACACGCTGGCCAGTTTCGGCGTCGACGCGAGCGTCGTTGAGATCAACGAGGGGCCGACGGTGACCCAGTTCGGGGTCGAGCCCGGCTGGGAGGTGCGCTACCGCGACCTGCCGCTCAAGGACGAGACGGGCCGCACCCTGCTGGGCCAGGACGGACGCCCACGGACGGAGCGGGTCGAGGTAGGACGGACACGGGTGCGCGTCAACCGCATCACGGCGCTGCAGAACGACCTGGCACTGGCGCTCGCGGCGCCCAGCCTGCGCATCGAAGCGCCCGTCCCCGGCCGCGCGATCGTAGGCATCGAGGTGCCGAACGACAGCGCCACGATCGTCACGATGCGAACGGTGATGGAGACGAAGGAGTTCGCCGACCTGGCACGCAAGTCCAAGCTGGCGCTGCCGCTGGGAAAAGGCGTGTCCGGAGTGCCCGTGGTGGCGGACCTGGCAAAGATGCCGCACCTGCTCATCGCCGGTGCCACGGGTTCCGGCAAGAGCGTCTGCATGAACGCGATCATCGCGGGGGTCATGATGAACGCGACGCCCGAGGAGGTGCGCTTCGTCATGGTCGATCCGAAGCGCGTGGAGCTGACCGCCTACAACCACATGCCGCACCTCGCCTTCAGCGAGGTCATCGTCGACATGGACAAGGTGGTGGGCACGCTGCAGGCGGTCATCGCAGAGATGGAGGCGCGCTACAAGAAGTTTGCCTCGCTGGCCGTTCGGAACGTCGAGGCGTACAACCGCCACCCGCGCGTGCTGAAGAGGCTCGCCTACTGGGTGGTGATCATCGACGAGCTGGCCGACCTGATGATGGCGGCGCCGTTCGAGGTGGAGAAGCTGCTCTGCCGTCTCGCCCAGCTGGCGCGGGCGACCGGCATTCATTTGGTCGTGGCCACGCAGCGGCCCTCCGTCGACGTGGTGACGGGCCTGATCAAGGCGAACTTTCCGACGCGCATCGCCTTTGCCGTCACCTCGATGACGGATTCGCGCACCATCCTGGACATGGGCGGGGCCGAGAAGCTGCTGGGCAGGGGAGACATGCTCTACATGCCGACGGACGCGGCCAAGCCCGTGCGCATCCAGGGCGTCTACGTGGGGGACGCCGAGATCGAGCGGCTCGTGCAATTCTGGACGGACGAACGGTTCCGCGACCTCGCCCCGGAGACGGCGGACGACCTTCTGGAGCAGGCGCTCATCGAGCAGAACGGCGACCCCGACCTGGGCGTGGAGGCCGGCGACCCCGTGCTGGAGAGGGCGCGCGAGCTGGCGCGGCAGCACCAGCGGGTCTCCCCGTCGCTCTTCCAGCGGCGGTTGCGCATCGGCTACGTCAAGGCGTGCAAGCTCGTCGAGATCCTGGAAGCGGAGGGGATCCTCGGGCCGCGCGAGGACGGCGAGTCGCGGCGCGTGCTCGAACCGGCCGGCAGCGGGGACGCTTGATACACTGATGCCCGTGAGGACGATTCGCGGACTGCTGAAACGAAGTGAGGAGGCCGACGGGGTCGAGCCGGAGCCGCCCCACGAGCGCTGCCTTTCCTGCGGAGCCGATCTGGAGGGTTCCCGCTCCTATGAGCGCTACCGGGTCTGCCACGCCTGTGGCTTCCATTTCCACCTGACGGCCAACGAGCGGCTGGCGACGCTGCTCGACCCGGGGAGCTTCGCGGAGACCGACCGGGGCGTCACGGCGATAGACCCGCTTTCGTTCGCGGGACGGCACTCCTATCGCTCGCGCGTCATCAACGCCCAGCGGCGGACGGGTCTGGCGGAAGCGGCGCTGACGGGCACGGGCACTGTCTTCGGGCGCGACGTCGTCGTTGCCGTGCTGGATTTCGCCTTCCTCGGTGGGTCGATCGGCGTCGTCGCGGGAGAACGGCTGGCGCGCGCCTTCGAGAAAGCGACGGCCCGGAGGACGCCGCTGGTGACCGTGTGCTCCACCTCGGGGACGCGGATGCAGGAGGGGCTGCTCGCGTTGATGCAGGTGCCGCGCGTGATCGTGGCGGCCAGGCGACACGCGCACCAGGGGCTGCCGCACGTTGCGGTGCTGACGGACCCGACGACCGGGTCGGCGTACAGCGGTTTCGTGAATCTGGCGGACTATGCGCTGGCGGAGCCGAACGCCTTGCTTGGCTACGCTGCGTTGCGCGTCGTGCAGGAGCAGGAAGGGCACGACCTGCCCCCGCACGCACACACCTCCGAGTCGCACCTCGAGCATGGCCTCGTCGACGCGGTGGTCCCGCGCGACCAGCTTCGCGACGCACTGGCGTTGGTGCTGGACGTGATCATGAGCGACTACCGCCTCAGCGCCCCGGAAAACAAGCGTGCGGGCCGCGGACCGCACACTGCCCGGGAGGCGCTCCAGCAGTTGGAGCTGTCGCGCCACGAGCAGCGGCCGACGGCCGGTGACTTCGTCGGCCGGATGCTAACTTCGTTCGTGCCCATCCGGGGCGACCGGATGGGGAGCGACGACCCGGCGATCCTCGCCGGCTTCGGCTCGCTTGCCGGCGAGGCGGTTGTCGTCGTTGGCGAGAACCGGCCTCACGGCGAGACGGAGTGGCGCGGCTGGATCGGCCCGGCCGGCTTCCGCAAGGCGACCCGCGCCCTTCGTCTCGCCGGCAAGTTCCAGCTGCCGGTGATCACCCTCATCGACAGCGTCGGGGCGCTGCCGAGTCTCGAAAGCGAAGAGGCCGGACTGGGCCACGCCATCGCCGAGTGCACGGGCGCGATGCTCGAAGCACCGGTCCCCACGATCGCGGTCATCACTGGCGAGGGAAGCTCCGAGGCAGCCGTCGCCCTGGCGGCGGCAGACCGCGTGCTCATGCTGGACAACGCCGTCTACGAGGTCATTCGGCCTGAGGACGCGGCGAAGATCCTCTATCAGGAGCCGGGCCGCACGGCCGAGGTGGCGGAGCGGATGCGCATCACCTCGCACGACTGCCTGCGACTCGGCGTTGTCGACGCCACCGTGCCGGAGCCGGGCGACGGCGCCCACACAAACCACCAGGAAGCAGCGGCCCTGCTTCGCCGCAGCATCCTGCGGGAACTGACGACCTTGCAGCGCCAGCGGCCGAAAAGGCGGCTCGAGCGACGGTATGAGCGCTACCGTCACACGGGCTCTACCCGCTCCTGGCTGCGCGGCACCCTGGAGCGCCGCCTCGCCCACCTCTTCGACCGGATCGGGGGCATCGCCGACCGCCTGCGCGGACGCGCCGTCGGCAGGCGACGCGGCGACTACGAGGACATGGACATCGCGGTCTGAGGGCGTGGGCGGCGCGCCGTAGACCATCCCCGTGGCAGGTCGGACACTTCCGTTTCGGAGGAGCGCGCCCTGCATCCGATCGACCTATGGCTCATCCCTCTCGGCGTGGCGGTGGGCGCCTTTGGCACGCTCGTGGGCGCGGGTGGTGGGTTTCTGCTCGTGCCGGTGCTGCTGCTGCTCTACCCGGAGCGCGAGCCGGAAACCGTCACGGCGATGTCACTGCTCGTGGTCTGCGCGAACGCGACCTCGGGCACCCTGGCCTACGCCCACCAGCGCCGAGTGGACTACGCGAGCGGCGTCTGGTTCGCGGTGGCGACGCTGCCGGGCGCGATCGGCGGCGCCATCCTGGTCGGGTACACGCCACGGCGTACGTTCGACGCACTGTTCGCTGCCGCGCTGATCGGCCTCGGCACGTGGATCGTCTTGCGCTCGCGGCAGCAGGCGATCCACCCACCGGTCACGGGCCGAGGCGTCGTCCACCGGCTCATCACCGACCGGGAAGGGCACACCTTCGCCTATTCGTTCGAACTCTGGAAGGGTCTGGCGCTGAGCACGGTCGTGGGCTTCGTCAGCAGCCTGCTGGGAATCGGGGGCGGAATCGTGCATGTGCCCGTGATGGCGACGGTGCTGCACTTCCCGGTGCATATCGCGGCGGCCACCTCGCACTTCGTGCTCGCCTTCATGTCGGCCGAGGGCACGGCCGTGCATGCCGTTACGGGAGCGTTGAGCTGGGACCGGGCGCTCCTTCAGGCGGCACTCATCGGTGCCGGCGCGGTGCCGGGGGCACAGATCGGTGCGCGGCTGTCTCGCCGACTGCACGGGACGGGCATCATTCGCGCGCTGGCCGGCGCGTTGATGCTCGTCGGTGGGCGGCTCGCGCTGAAGGCGGCCGGCATCTGAGCCTCAGGGCGTGTTCTCCCAGTCGCGCCAGCTGCCACGGCGCTCGTCGGGAGAGCCGAGGGCGTGGCCGGCGGCGGCGGCGCGGCGACGGGGGGTGGCGCGCTCGGGGTCGAGCCGGCGAAGCAGCCACCAGGTGCCGAGCGTGAGTGCGCACATCGCCCCGGCGAGCGCGGCGAGGTACATGAGGCCACGCCCGGACGCCCCCTCCCACTGGTCGACGGCGGAGCGTGCGAGCCGGAGTGCGGAGGTAGGGTCGCCCTCTGCGTAGGCCTTTTCCGCCCTGTCGAGGTCGCCCGACGGGTCGCTGAAGAGGAGGCCGACGCGTTCCAGGAACGACGGCTTGAAGGAGGCCTTCTGCTCGCGGGCGACGGCCAGAATCTTGCCTGCCGCGACCGCGTTGAAGGCGGTCGTCGTCGATCCGGAGGCCAGGCGCTTGGCGGCCGGGTAGTCAGCTTGGGCGTAACGGCCGCGGGCGTCGTCGAGCTGGCGGAGGGCCGGGGAGCCGGGCGCCTCGCTCGCGAGCTGACGGACGGCGCCGGTGATCGAGACGATCGCCTGCCGCTGGTCCTCGACGAGGGCGGCCACCTCGCTCAGGCGGCGCACGGGCCAGGCGTCGATGACACCGTTGGACTGGGGTAGCCCGGCCTCGTCGGCGAGGGCGACGACGCCCAGGTAGTCGTCGAGGACGTCGTTGGCGGTCTTGACCTGGGCGGCGACGCCGGGGAACGCCCAGGCGTCGAGATTCGCCTGGATCTCGGGTGGGATACCGGAGAAGCCCATCTGCGTCGCGCGTGCGGCGAGGGTAGCGACCAGGTCGTGGGCGGCACGGCGCTCGGAGAGGAGCGAACTGGCGGTGTCGGCCCAGACCCACTTCGCGAAGAGGGCGTCGAGGTTGGCGCCGCTGACGCGCTCGCCGGCGTCCATGAACCAGCGACCGCCGACGGGGAGACGTTTCGGGTCGTCGTCGAGCTGGCCGAGGACCTGGCGCATCTTCTCACGGCCGCCGATGGCTTTTTCGTATTCGAACCAGAAGGCGCCGGCCTTGCCGTACCAGTAGTACGGCTCGGTGACCGCGGAGCCATTCCACCAGGTGGCGAGCGGGTCGGAGTAGCCGAAGCTCTGCCAGTGCCAGTCGCGCGGGGTGACGTTCAGCCCGGCCGCAAGCGTGCGCAGGCCCCACTCGGCCAGGCCCTCCCAGAGCCAGGAGGTCTCCAGGTTGCTGCCGGCCCACTGGTGGGCGAGCTCATGGACGGTCACCTCTTCGTCGATCGAGTTCCCGGAGGTGATCAGCACTTCACCGAGGTCCGGGAAGGCGATGCCGGCCGCGCCGACAAGGCCGATGAAACGCGACTCGCGCATGACCAGGGTGTCGCGTGGGTAGGGGAAGTTGTAGGCCTCCTCCAACCGGGGCAGGGCCGTGCGCGCGATCGCGAACTGCTTCTCCGCCCACGCCTGGTCGGTGCGGAAGTACTTGAGGGAGAGCTTCACAGGACCACGCTGAAGCTGCACCTGGTCTTCGATGACGCCGCGCAGGCTGGGGTCGGTAAGGCTCTGAGCGAAGGCCGAGAACGGGCCATTGACGAGGCGTTGGCGGCACTTGTCGTCCAGCGCGGCGCACTTCTCGAGGACCGAGGGGTTGTCGGTGTTCAGAGCGATGAGGGTGGCGTCGCCGCAGACCCAGCGGACGAGGCCGGCGTCCTTCACGCTGCCCGGCTGGGCGGCGGCACGCAGGCAGCCTGGCTCGAAGTAGTTGTCGCCGTCCTTCGGCACGTCGATGAACACGAACGAGCCGGCACCCTGGCTGACGAACAGGGCCTCGATCGAGCCGGGCTGGACGCGCACGAGGTCGCTCGTCTGCGCGGGAACGTCGTAGGTCATGGTCAATTTCGCCGTGAAGCCGTTCTTGATCGGCCTGGCGAGGGTCACGGCGACGAGGGTAGGGAGGCCGGCGGTGTCGGAGAGCGCCTCGGTCTTGACCGTGAGGTCGGCCCCGTCGCTGCGCACAGCGACGTTCCTGGCAGACGGCATCGCCCAGAGGGGGACCTGCGTCAGCTCACCGGCAGCGGCGGCACGCACCTCGGCGTCGACGGTGACCGACATGGTGCCCGCGGGAACGTCGAGGCGGTAGTAGCTTTCGGAGGCGACGTAGAACTGGATCGGAGCGGCGGCAGCGCCCCCGGCGAACAGAGCGCCAGCGAGCACGGCGCACGCGATCAGCCAGACGCGAACGCTCATGCCGTAAGCATCGGCCAGCACTCGCGTGGCGCGCAGGGCGAAGGCGGCAAGACGCCCAGAAAGGCGTGGTGTCGTCCACGGTCGCCACGTTGACCCATCTCTTACAGAACGGGGTGACCGTAGAGGCGTCAGCGATCACGATGGCCGAGGCCTGTCGCCCCGCTCTCTTCAGCACCCGGAGGACCATTGAGGAGCATCGCCCGAAACGCGGCCGGCGTCGCGACGGCCGGTCTCGCCTTCCGCGCGCGCCCCGCAGAGCACGAGGGCGCGCGGATCGCCGCCACCCAGGTGCCGACGGCGTTCCGCGCCTTCTGGGCCGACGGGCTGTTCGCAGCCGCCCAGGACGCCTTCATCCTTTCCTACCTCCCTCTGCTGGCCAGCGCGCTGGGGGCGAGCGCCCTGCAGATCGGTCTGCTGGCCGCCAGTCAGAGCCTTGGTGGCATGCTCGCCCTCTACCCCGGGGCAGTGGCGGGGCGGCGTGCGGCGAGCCGGCGGCGCGTGGTCCTGTTCTTCTCGGGCGTCCTCGGGCGACTGACGCTGCTCGGGTGCGCGCTCGCCGTCGCCTTCCTCGACGACCAACCGGCGCTCTACACGCTGACGGCTCTGCTCACCGTGCGGGCGTTCTTCAACAACTTCACGCTGCCGGCCTGGACGTCGCTGGCAGCGGACATCATTCCGCCGGGAATGCGAGCGCGCTTCTTCGCCTCGCGCAACTTTGCGATCAACCTGGCCGGGCTCGCCATCACCCCGCTGGGAGGCGTGCTGCTGGACCAGGCGGGCTTTCCCGGCGGCTATGTTACGGCCCTGCTCGTCTCCTTCGCGCTGGGCCTGTGCGCCACCTTTGCCTACAGCCGCGTCCCGGAACCGCCGCGGCGATCGATGACCGATGAGCGCCGGCCGTTCCGGCTGGGCCGGGTGCTTGGCGACGGCCGGTTCCTGCTTTTCATCGCCGCCACGGCGAGCCTGCACTTCGCGACGATGCTGGCGGGCCCGTTCTTCAACGTCTATCTCAAGGAGCGCCTGGGCGGCACGAACGCGATGGTCGGTATGGTGTCGACGGCTTCAGCGCTGGCAGCGATCTGCGGGCAGCTGCTCTTCGGGGACCTGCTCGCGCGCCGCGGGGCGCTCTGGCTCTCGCGCGTGACGCTGCTGGCGATGCCGCTCGTGCCCCTGTGCTGGCTGGTCGTTTCCACCCCGGAGCTGGCCATTGTGCCCAACCTCATCGGCGGCCTTTCGTGGTCGGCCTTCAATCTGGCGAACTTCCAGCTCATGCTCGAGCTGACGGGGGAGGAGGACCGCGAGGCGTACGTCGCGGTGTTCCACACATGCGTGTTCGCCGTGCTCTTTGTGGCGCCCTTCGCCGGCGGCATGCTCGTCGACATGCTGGGGTACCGGCCGGTCTTCGCCCTCTCGGCGGGGGCGCGGTTGCTGCCACTGCTCCTCTTCGTGGTGGCGCTCAGGCGGCCCGGGAAACCCCGGGAGGCGAGTGGCGAAGCGGTCGTTGCGCTTGCTGAAGCGGAGGCAGCGGCAGCGGGTTAACCAGCGGGCGCGCGGAAGGCCTGCAGGTCGCGCCGGCGGCGTTCGCGGCCAGAGGCGATCAGCTTCTCCATAGCCGCCGCGAGGGCCGCCAGGTCGCGCTCGTCCATGGACTCCATGAGGCCTTCGATGTATTCGTAGGTCTCCTCGCGGAGGCTGGCGAGGGCGTTCCGGCCGCGCTCTTGGAGTGAGATGCAGATGCCGCGGCGGTCGGTCGGCGAGATCTCGCGGCGAATGAAGCCGCCGCGCTCGAGCCGTTCGAGCAGGGCCGAAACGGACGGGCGGGTCACCAGCAGGCGATCGGCAAGGTCAGCGTTGCTCAGGCCCTCCTCCTCGGACACGAAGCGGAGAAGGCGAAGCTGCGTCACGGTGAGGCCCTGCTCGTCCCAAATGCGCAGGCGCAGGGGGTCGAGCAGCGCGCTAGTGGCTAGCAGCGCCTGCATCGCCCCGTCCAGGGCCTGGCGGCGGGAGACGTCACTGCTCATTTCTGAACAATGTACGACCGTCGTGCGATCCCGTCATGCGCCCTCGGCCGGGGTGCGGATGGCCTGGAGCTGGCGGATGATTGCGCGCAGGGTCTCCTGCTCCTCGGGCGTGCGCGCGGGCGCGGAGAAGCCAACGCGATCGACGACACCGGCGTAGCGCTCACGAACGCGCTCGGCCACCTGGTCGTAAGGGGCGACGACCGCGAACTCGGTGAGCATCTCGTCGGGAATGACGGCGGGCATCTCGGCCCACTTCCCCTGGAGGCTCATTTCGTGCAGGCGGGCCGTGGTGTCACCCCAGCCGTGGTGGTCGAAGACGTGCTGGTAGGTGCGGGTGGAGCCGTAAAAGCTGATCTGGCGCTTGATCTCCTGGGCGGCCCGTTCGGCGTCGCTCCACGTCTTGCCGGTGGCGAGGAAGCCGCCGCCGCAGATCTCGAACTGCGCACGGGTGCGACCGCTCTTCTCCAGCCCCTTCATGACCGACGGCAGGACCACGTCGCGCGTGTACTTCATGGTGTTGAAGCCGTGCAGCTTGAGGCCGTCGCAGACCTCGCCGGCAACACGGGCGTTGTGCTCGTTGACGGCGGCGATGTG
>JADLBJ010000183.1 GCA_020847765.1 Dehalococcoidia bacterium | reverse complement strand
CTCGTTGATGACGTCGTCGAACTCGACGAGCCGCTTGCGGATGTCGAAGTTGTGGCCCTCGACCTTCGTCTGCGCCTGCTCAATGGCGCGCGCGACCATGCGCGATTCGAGCGGCAGCTCCTCGGTCATGCCGAGCTTCTGCATCATGCCCGGCACCCAGTCGGGGGCGAAGCGCTTCATGATGTCGTCGCCGAAGGAGACGAAGAAGCGGCTCGATCCCGGGTCGCCCTGGCGGCCGGCGCGGCCGCGAAGCTGGTTGTCGATGCGGCGAGACTCGTGCCGCTCGGTGCCGATGACGTGCAGACCGCCGAGGGCGGCGACGCCCGAGCCCAGCTTGATGTCCGTGCCGCGGCCGGCCATGTTCGTGGCAATGGTCACGCCCCCGTGCTGGCCCGCGTCGGCGACGATGTGCGCCTCTCGCTCGTGCTGCTTGGCGTTCAGGACGTTGTGCGGGATGCCCCGTCGGAGGAGAAGCTCGGCCAGGTACTCGGACTTCTCGATCGAGGTCGTGCCGACGAGCACCGGCCGGCCAGCGGTGTGCATCTCCTCGATCTCGGCAACAACCGCGTTGAACTTCGCCCGCTCGTTGATGTAGATGACGTCGCTGAAGTCCTTCCGAATCATCGGCTTGTGCGTCGGGATGACGACGACGTCGAGCTCATAGATCTTGGCGAACTCCTCGGCCTCCGTCTCGGCCGTGCCCGTCATGCCGGCGAGCTTTTCGTACAGCCGAAAGAGGTTCTGGAAGGTGATGGTGGCGTAGGTGATGGACTCGCGCTGGATCTTGAGCCCTTCCTTGGCTTCCACCGCCTGGTGGATGCCGTGGCTCCAGCGCCGGCCAGGCATGAGCCGCCCGGTGAACTCGTCGACGATGATGATCTCGTCGTCTTTGACCACGTAGTCGCGGTCGACGCGCTTGAGGACCTCGGCGTCGAGGGCCGCTTCGAGGTGGCGGGCAAGCCGCGCGTCGCCGCCGAAGATGTTGTCCACGCCCAGGGCCCGCTCGATGCGGTTGATGCCCTCCTCCGTGAGGGCCACGTGCTTCGCCTTGTGGTCGACGGCGTAGTCCATCTCCTCGCGCAGCGTCTTGCAGGCGCGGGCAAAGGCCATATAGGTACCTGAGGCCACTTCGGCAGCAACCGAAATGATGAGCGGTGTCCGTGCTTCGTCGACGAGGATGTTGTCGACCTCGTCGACGATGGCAAAGGCGAGCTCCCGCTGCACCTTGTCCGGCACGTCGCGCACCATGTTGTCGCGCAGGTAGTCGAACCCGAACTCGTTGTTCGTGCCGTAGGTGATGTCCGCCCCGTAGACTTGGCGCCGTTCGACCGGGCGGAGGTCGTCGAGCCCGCCCGTGGAGCCTTCCTCGCCGGGCCGGTAGCCGGGCTCGTAGAGGTAGGAGACGAGGTTGTTCTGGACAACGCCCACGCTCAGGCCGAGCGCGGCGTACACGGGCCCATACCAGGCGGCGTCGCGCCGGGCGAGGTAGTCGTTCACGGTGACGACGTGCACACCCCGGCCGGCGAGCGCGTTCAGGTAGACGGGCGCGACGGCGGTGAGGGTCTTCCCTTCACCCGTGCGCATCTCCGCGATCTTCCCTTCGTGGAGGACGATGCCGCCCATCATCTGGACGTCGTAGGGGCGCTCCGCCACCTTGCGCCAGGCGGTCTCGCGGGCGACGGCGAAGGCTTCAGGAAGGATGTCGTCCAGGCCCTCGCCCGCGGCGAGGCGCGTCTTGAACTCGTCGCTCCTGGCGAAGAGCTCCGCGTCGGGCAGCGCCGCCGTCTCGTCGCCGAGGGCGTTTATCTCCGCCACAACCGCGCTCAGGCGCTTCAGCTCCTTCTCGTTGGAGTCGCCGAGGATGCGGCCGATGAATCCGAGCTTGGGCATAGCAGCTCTCAGTGTAGCTCACCACGGCAAACGCGAGCGGAAGCAATCCTTAATCCAGCAGGCTCAAGGGCCGAAGTCGGACGGCGCGCGTCCGCATAGAATGCCGTCATCCGCTGTTGGGAGGCGACGCATGATCGCGAAACAGGAGCTGGCCCGGGGCATCCGCTTTGCCGGCGAGCGGGCCGCGACCGCCGCCCGCTACTGCAGGAACTGGGAGCACCAGCTCGCCCACCAGTGGACCAGCGGCGACGCCTTCCGCCACGTCGCAAACTCGGCAGACGGGCTGGCGCGGCTCTACCCGCTGCTCGACGCGGGCGCGCTCTCGGCGATCTCGCCCGCCGCCGTGGCGCAGATGAACGCTCAGGCGGTGGCCTCGCTCGCCGGGCAAAGCCGCGAGGAGATCGCCCGGGCGATCGTCGAGGGGCATCGCGCCTCCGCCGCATTCGTCGAGGGCCTGGCGGAAGACGACCTCGCGAAGGTGGTGACGCTCGGTGGTTACGAGATGCCGAAGGGCGAGATCCTGGCGCAGATCTGGATCCACCACGCGATCGCCCACGCCTACGAGGCGAGCGCCCGCTGGCCGATCGCCTGAAGGCGGCCATGCCCGCGGGCGACTGCCTCTTGAGACGCCCCGCCGTGAGGACTACCATGCGCCCCCCAGGCCGGACAGCAGCATGGGCGGAAAGCGCGGGGCAGGTGCATGGACGTTTCCGGCGAGCACCGCTTCAAGGCTCCCCGGGCGCTCGTCTGGGAGATGCTGCTCGACCCAGTCGCGCTCGAGGCAGCGATGCCAGGCTGTGAGCAGTTCGTGCCGACCGGGCCGGCGGGCTACGACGTCACCATCCGGGTGGGCGTCGCCGCCGTAAAGGGCACCTACAGCGGCAACGTTCAGGTGCAAGACCGCAACGAGGGCAAGTCGTACCGCCTGGTCGTCAGCGGCAGCGGCCGGCCGGGCAGCCTTCAGGGCGACGCATTGTTGACGCTCAGCGACGACGGCCCCGAAAGCACGCTCGTCCGCTATCAGGGCGACGTCAGAGCGCAGGGCGCGATCGCCCGCCTGGGCAGCCGCCTCCTCGGCGGCACGGCACAGCTGCTCATAGGCCAGTTCTTCAAGAGCATGGAAAGGCAGGTCGACGCGAGGGCCGTCTAGCGAACCGAGCTTTTCGCGGGCACTGAGGTCGGCGCCCCGGAGCCCGCGGACCACCCTGTCGAGCCCCCGACGCTGGCTGTCTCGTCGGCCGACAGGCCCCGCGGCGTCCTCCTCTTCGAGCGTCAGGGATGCCTTCACCGGACGCACGCCTTGCGAATGCCCAGCGTTCGGTGAACGCCATGCGGCCATTGTACGGCGATCACCGGCTGCCCTCCGCGACCCAGCCGTGATCGCCGACTCGGGAAGGGAGCGGTAGACTCGCCAGATGCCCGACCTCCGCCTCGCCGAGGAGATGGTGCTTCACTACGAAACGTGGGGCGACCCCGAAGCACCGGCGCTCGTCCTCCTCCACGGCTTCACCGGCGACCTGCGCACCTGGGCCGGGCAGGTGGAGCCGTTCTCGCGCGACTACTTCGTGGTCGCGCCCGACCTGCCTGGGCACGGCCTGAGCACCGCGCCAGAGGATCCCGACGCCTACGCGCTCAGCGTGCTTGCGGAGGACGTGCGAGCGCTGCTCGACAGCCTCACGGTCGAAGTCTGCGCCCTTGTCGGCTCCAGCTTCGGCGGCATGGTTTCGCTTCAGTTCGCCACCCTCTGGCCGGAGCGAGTCGCGGCCCTTGTCGTCTCCGACGCCTCGGCCAGCCGCGAGCACCCCGACTACGCGCCCGCGTTCTACGCCCGCGAGCGACAGATCGCCGCCGACGAGGAAACCGTCCTGGCCAACGGCGTCTCCGGCCTGGCGAGACGCGCCGGGGCTTCGATAAAGGACCCGTTCCTCGCGGCCGGCGCAGGAGAACGGTACGCGCGCATGTCCACGGCGGGCTACCTCGGCTGCGCCCGGGCGCGGCGCGAACGCCCGGACCTCGTCCCCGTTCTCGCCGCTCGCCTGACGATGCCGGTCCTGCTCTGCACGGGCGAGCGTGACCCGGTGCGCAGCGCGATGGCCGTGATCGGTCGCGAGCTCCCGGGTGCGCGGCAGCTGACTTTTCGCGACACCGGCCACGCCGTGCCCCTCGCGCGGACCGCCGCCTATACAGCCGCCGTTCTCGACTTCCTCGCCGACGTGGAGGAGGGGCGGAGCGTGGCCGGCGCCCGCATGGTGTGACCGGGCCCCGCCTGCCGACCCCGCAGCGCGCCGGTGCCGTGGCTACCCGGGGCGAGCGGTGCTCGGCCTGCTACCGAAAGCTCGGCAGCACCGTCTCGGCGAAGAGGCGCGCGGCTTCCCGCGTGTCCCGGCCGAAGAACTCCATCAGGAACATGGTGCAGCCGAGCGCCACGTGCTTCTCGATCTGCTCGCGCACGCGGGCCGGGCTGCCGGCGATGGCGAGCGGCCCCGTCGGGTCGCCCATGTGGCCCCCGAAGATCTTCTTCGCGGTCTCCACCATCGGGCCGGCGGAGGCCTCGTCCGGGGCGATGACGACGAGGCACTGCTGGCTGACGGTGATCGCCTCGAACGGCCGCCCGACTGCCTCGCAGTGGCCACGCAGGGCGGCGATCTTGCTTGCCAGCATCCCCTGGTGCTGGGCCGCGTTATTCCAGATGTCCGCCTCGCGGGCGGAGACTCGCAGGGTCACCTTCTCGCCGCCCCCGCCGACCAGAATCGGAACGCGCCGAGGCGGCTTCGGCTGGCAGACGAGGCGCTCGGCGCGCACGAACCGCCCTTCGAAGCTGACCTCCTCTTCGGCCGGGTCCCACATGCGCCGGAGCAGGCGTACCGTCTCGTCCAGCTGCTTCAGCCTCTGGCCCGTCGAAAGATAAGGCACGTTGAAGTCGGTAAACTCCCGCGGCATCCACCCGGCGCCGAGGCCGGCGATGACGCGCCCGCCGGCAACGGCGTCGACGGTTGCGATCGTCTTGCCAAGGTGCGCGGGGTTACGCATGCCGGCGGGCGTAACGAGCGTGCCCAGTTCCACGCGCTCAGTGACGGCGGCCACGGCCGCGAGCAGCGGCCACGCCTCGAGAATGGGGATGGACGGCGACTGCGGCCCGTAAAGATGGTCGCAGACCCAGAGCGAGTCGTAACCCAGCGCCTCGAACTCCTGCGCCGCCGCCCGGCTCTCCTCCCAGCGCCGCTTGATCTGCGGGACCGTTACGCCGAAATGGACCTTCGCCAACGCTCTCCCTCCAGGGCCGTCCACCGGGAAGACTACCACGGCCGGCCGGCACGGGAGCCGCTGCCACTAATCGACGACGACCAGGCGGTACGCGTCCTCGGACAGCTTCTCGACGCGAACGCGCTGCCCGCGCGCGAGCCCGCCGACCGGCAGGCGCCAGTGCTGGTGGGGCTTCTCCGGCCCCCGGCAGGCACACGCCTCCGCCTCCAGGCACGTGACCTCGGCTCCGGCGGGCGACTCCAGCCGAAACTCGCGGCCGAGCGGCGGGAAGAACGGCACACTGCCCTTCAGGACGAAGAGATAGCCGGCACGCGCCTCATCGACGCTGACACGGCGCTGGTAGACCGCCGCCCTCACGAAGCCGGCTGGCCGACGAGCACCTCCACCGGGTCACCCGGCCGCAGGAGGCCACCGGAGAGGACGCGCGCGTAGACCCTGCTCCAGCCGGAGTGCGTCGCATGGTGGATGCGGTTGAAGTCGCCGTCGCTGAAGCTCGCCTCGATCTTGTAGCAGGGCGTCGTGTAGCCGGTGACCTCGACCAGGACCGCTTCGCCGAGGCGCAGTCGCACCCCGGGGACGAACTGGTCCCAGTCCAGGCCGCTGAGGGTCAGGTTCTCGCCGGCTGTTCCGGGAGCGATGGCGTGACCTTCGGATTGGAGGGCGAGGATCCGCTCCAGCGCATAGAGGCAGAGCGCCCGCTCCGGTCCACCGTGGTGCTCCGTGTTGTTGTGGCCGTCGCCGGCGATGCCGGTTTCGCCGACCAGACCTTCGGCCACGGGCAACTTCGGCACGCCGCCGGCGGAGACGTTGACCTGGACGACGGTTCCGATGCTCATAGTGCCGAGACTACTCCGCGCTCCCGGCCGACGCCAGCGATTGCGCCGGAGCGCTGTTGCGAGAGAGCTGCGAGCGCGCCGCGTGGCGCTGCCGCACGCCGAGGATGCCGCGGCAGCGAGCATTCGCCAAATGGCTGACAAAGGAGAACGTCACATGATCGAAGCGGGTTTCGCCCTCGCCTCCGAGCTTTACGGACCACGAGCGCTGGTCGATCAGGCCGTTCGCGCCGAACGTGCCGGCTTCAGCTTCGCCCTCCTCTCCGACCACTACCACCCCTGGCTTCCGCAGCAGGGCAATTCTCCGTTCGCCTGGTCCGTGCTGGGCGCCATCGGCCAGGCAACCGAGCGCCTGAAGCTCGGCACCGGCGTCACCTGCCCGCTCATCCGCTACCATCCCGCGCTGATCGCCCAGGCGGCGGCGACGGTCGCCAGCCTGATCCCCGGCCGCTTCTGGCTGGGGCTGGGCGCCGGCGAGCACCTGAACGAGCACGTCTACGGCGACGCCTGGCCGCCGCCCCACCTCCGCCATGAGATGCTGCGCGAGGCGATCGAGGTCATCCGCGCCCTCTGGCAGGGCGAGGAAGTGAGCCACTACGGCGCCACCTACTCCGTCGACGAGGCGCGCCTCTACACCCTGCCCGAAGAGCTGCCGCCGATCCTCGTCGCCGCCAGCGGGCCGGAAGCCGCGACCCTCGCCGGCGAAGCGGGCGACGGCCTCGTCTCGACGGCACCGCAGAAGGAGCTGGTCCAGCAGTTCGAATCGGCCGGCGGGCGTGGCAAGCCGCGGATCGGTCAGGCCACCGTCTGCTGGGCACCCGACGGAGCGACTGCCAGGAAGCAGGCCCTGCAGCGCTGGGCGAACACCGCCATTCCAGGAAAGGCCACCTGGGAGATCAAGACCACCGACCTCTTCGCCGCCCTGACGAAGAACACGACCGAAGAGCAGGTTGCCGCCGAGATCCTCTGCTCGCCCGATCCGGAAGAGCACCTGGCGCGGATGCGTAAGTTCGCCGAGGCCGGCTTCGACCACGTCATGATCCACAATGTCGGCGAGGACGAGGAAGGGTTCTTCCGCTTCTACGAGCGCGACGTCCTGCCGCGGGTGCGGTCTCTCAGCCGGGCAGCCTGACCGCTCGGCGTCGCTCCTGCGGCACGCACTGCCTACACTGGCGCGAGTGACCGGCATCCGCGTGCCCTTCTTCCGGCCCGACATCGACGACGCCGACGTCGAGGCCGTTGCCGCCTCCCTGCGCAGTGGCTGGCTGACCAGCGGCCCGAACGTGCGCGCGCTCGAGGCAGAGCTGAGCACCTACTGCGGTGCGCGTTTCGTGAACGCCGTCAACTCCTGCACCGCGGCCAGGCACCTCGCCCTCCGCGCCTGGGGGATCGGCCCGGGCGACGAAGTCGTCACCTCGCCCTACACCTTCGCCGCAACGGCGAACGTGATCGTGCACACGGGTGCCCGGCCAGTGCTCGCCGACGTCCGCCAGCACGACTTCAACCTCGACCCCGAACGCGTGGAGGCGGCGATGACGCCGCGCACGCGGGCGATCATCCCGGTGCACTGCGCGGGGGAGCCCTGTGCGATGGACGAGCTGCTCGCACTGGCGCGGGCTCGGCGCGTGCACGTGCTGGAGGACGCGGCCCATGCGATCGGCGCGGCCTATCGCGGCCGCACGGTCGGGGACGTCGGCGACGCGACCGCCTTCTCCTTCTACGCGACGAAGAACATGACCACCGGCGAGGGCGGCGCACTCGCCACCAACGACGAAGCGCTGAGCGAGCGCGTGCGCGTGCTCACCCTCCACGGGATGACGAAGGACGCCTGGAACCGCTACGACGCGGGCGGCAGCTGGCGCTACGACGTTGCCGAGTTCGGCTTCAAGGACAACCTGACAGACCTCGCCGCCGCCCTCGGCCGCCGCCAGCTGGCCAAGCTCGACCGCCTGACCGAGGCCCGGACACGTCTTGTCCAGCGCTACTTCGTCAACCTCCGCGGCGAAGAGCACCTCGCCCTCCCCGGCTTCGACGAAGCCAACCGCCAGGCCTGGCATCTCTTCGTCGTCCGCGTGCGCGAGGGCGCCCCCCGCAGTCGAGACGAGGTCATCCGCGAGCTGGCTGCGCGTGGCATCCAGACCTCGGTCCACTTTATCCCGCTCCATTACCACAGCGCCTACCGGAAGCTCGGGTACTGGCAGGAAGGCGACTTCCCCGTCGCCGAGCAGCTCTTCGCCGGCGCCGTCAGCCTGCCCCTCTTCCCGGCCATGACCGAGGCCGAGGTGGACGACGTCTGCGACGCGCTCCGCGACGTTCTCCGCGGGGGCGGTCGCCTGCGCAGCTAGAGTGACCCGGCGAAGCGCGCCGGCTCGGTGGCATACTCGGCGCGGCAGCCTTCGGAGCAGAACGTAACCACCCGACCCTCCTCCTCCAGCACGACGCCGTGCCCCGGCTCGACGTCCATGCCGCAGACCGGGTCCCGCTCCATACGCGCCATGTCGGTCAGGCGCCCGTCTTCGAGCCAGAGCACGCGATCGGCCACGGCCCGAATGCGCTGGTCGTGGCTCACGGCGACGACGGCCCGCTCCCCTTCGTGCGCGATCGTGCGCAGGAGCTTCATCACCTCGTAGCCGTGCTTGGAGTCGAGGTTGGCCGTCGGCTCGTCGGCGAGGACGAGGCGCGGCCGGTTCACGATAGCGCGAGCGATGGAGACGCGCTGCTTCTCGCCGCCGCTCAGGCTGCGTGTCTTGAAACGAAGGCGGGCGCCGAGGCCGAGGCGCGCGAGCACGGCAGTGGCCTGTTCGCGCGCCTCCTGCCCTCCTACCCCCGCCAGATTGAGCGCGATCTCCACGTTTTCGCGCACGTCCAACGCCTCGAGCAGATTGAACGACTGGAAGATGAAGCCAACCAGATGACGGCGCACGGCCGGCAGCTGGCGCTCGCTCAGGGCGCTGACCTCCGTCCCGCCCACGACCACCCGGCCGGCGCTCGGGCGCAGCAGCCCGCCGACGAGCGAGAGCAGCGTCGTCTTGCCCGAGCCAGACGGGCCCATGATCAGAATCAGCTCGCCCGGCCAGACCTCCAGGTCCACCCCGTCGACGGCGCGCACCTGGCTGGCGCCTTCGCCGAACACTTTCACGAGGCCCTGCACGCGCACGATCGGCTCGCCGGCTCGTTCCCCCGTCATGCGCGGAAGACCGAGGCAGGGTCGATGTGAACAACCCGCCGAACGGGAACAAACGAGGCGGCCAGGGCCATCAGCCCGGTGCCCAGGGCCACCCCCGTGACGTCGAGGGGGCGGAAATCGGTGGCAAACTCGGGCGCTGTCGCGGTCGCGAGTCGCGCCACGACGAAGGTCGCCATCGCCCCGACCGCGAACCCCGAAAGGGTCAGGATAAGACTCTGGCTGAAGACGATTCGGTAGAGGTAGGTGCCCGACGCTCCGACTGCCTTGAGGACGCCGAATTCGCGGCTGCGCTCGATCGTCGCCGTGTAGATGGTCAGCCCCACCACCGCGGCGCCGACGACGAAGCCGATCGCCAGGAGAATGCCGATGATGGGGAGGAAGCTCTCGTCGATCTCTTTGCGAATGGAACGGGCAAAGGCTTCACGCGTGAACGCCCCGAGCCTTGGGTCGGCAGCGGCGACCGTTGCCATCGTCTCCTCGGCGCGGACGCCGGGGGCCAGGCTGAGGACAGCGTAGTTGACCGCGCCGCCAACGCCGAAGATGGCCTGCGTGTCGTCGAAGTTGGCGAAGACGAACTGGATGAAAGCTTCGCCGCTGCGCCCGGCCACGCGCCCGACGCGCAGCTCCCGGCCGCCGACGCTCACGGTGTCGCCGACGTCGAGCCCCGTCTTCGCGCTGAGGATGGCGTCGACGTAGATCTCGCCGGGGGGCGGCAGGTAATCGCGCCGGACGTTCTCCGAAAGCGACACGGCGTCGGGCGGTTGCAGCGCGAACAGGTAGATCGAGGCGTCGTCGCCGTTGACGGCTACCGTCATGCGGCGCGCGAGGACCGGCGTCACTGCCTCCACGCCGGCCAACGCCCGGAGAGCGGAGAGCTGCTCTGCCTGAACCAGCGACGCACTATGGAAGGGATCGATGGTGCCCGCCTGCACGACCCAGACGTCGCCGGGGAGGCGAGCGATCGTCTCGCCCGTCCGGCTCCAGCCGCGGTAGAGACCGAGCACGATGAGGACCAGCAGGATCGCGAACGCGACACCCGCGACGGAGATCGCGAAGCGCGCCTTCTCGGCGAAGAGGTTCCTGCGTGCCACAGGGACCATGTGCGCTCACCCGGCCCCGAGCGGGGGCTGCTCGTCTTCCAGCGTGCCGACCCGGCGCGGCGGCGGGCAGGGGCGAGCGGCCCT
>JADLBJ010000182.1 GCA_020847765.1 Dehalococcoidia bacterium | reverse complement strand
GACCGCGCGGCTGCTGTCATCGCGTCGCTTGATGCGCAGCTCCAGGCCGAGGTGGCCGTGCGCATCGCGACGCTGGATCGCACCAGCGCCGATGTGCTCGCCGACATCGAGAGCATCATGCGCGAGCGGCTGGCCTCGATGATCCAGCCGCAGAAGCGCGAGAAGGTGCAGCAGACCGGCGGCGTCGATCAGCTCGTGCAGATGCTGAAGGAAGTCGACCGGAGCACGGAGAAGACGATCATCGACTCGCTCGAGTCGGTCGAGCCGCGGCTGGCGGACGACATCAAGAAGCGGATGTTCGTGTTCGAGAACATCACGATGCTCGACGACCGCTCGATCCAGCGTGTGCTCCGCGAGGTCGATTTCAAGGACCTCAGCATGGCGATGCGCGGTTCGAGCGAGGATGTCCGGCAGCGCATCTTTGCCAACATGTCCGAGCGCGCGGTCCAGATGCTGCAGGAGGACATCCAGTCCTCGGGCCCTGTCCGGCTGCGCAACGTCGAGGAGGCGCAGAGCCGCATCGTGAACACAATCCGGCGGCTCGAAGACGCCGAGGACATCATCATCGCGCGTGGCGGAGACGACGATGTCCTCATCTAGGCCGGCCCGCATCATCCGCGCCAACGCGCTGCCCTCGCCCGAGATGCTTGTCCTCCATGGCGGGACGCCCGCGCCCGGCGCCGCGGACGCGGCGACCTCGCATGTGACGACGGTGGAGGCGCTGGTCCGCGAGGCGGAGGAGCAGGCCGCCGCGATCGTTGCCGACGCCCAGCGCCGCGCCGCCGGCATCCTCGCCGCGGCCGAGGCGCAGCGCGACGCCGTGTTCGACGAATCCCGCCGGCACGCGGCCGACGCGGGCCGCGCCGAGGCGCTCCAGTCGGTCGCCGGGGAAATCGGCGCGCTGCTGGGCACGATCCGCGCCGCCGCGGGCTCCGGCCAGGAGATCCGCGACGCTATCGTGGCCGGCGCTGACCGCACTATCGTCGAGCTGGCGCTCGAGGTCGCGCGGACGATCCTGGGCCACCGGGCGCAGGTCGAGCACGACCTCGTGCGCGAGATGGCGCGCCGCGCGATCGAGCGCGCACGCAGCCAGCAGATGGTCCGCATCCGCGTGAACCCTGAGCAGACGGGCATCGTCGCTGCGCTGGTCGAAGACCTGTCGGGGGCGGGCGGGCTGCCGGTCGTCGGCGACGGCGCCGTCGACCTCGGCGGCTGTGTCGTCGACACGCGCTACGGCTTCATCGACGCGCGGCTCGATACGCAGGTCGACCAGGTGGGCAACGCACTGCTGGCGTTGACGGCGATGTTCGATGACTAGCGCGCTCGACATCCGTCCGTTCACGGCGATGCTTCGCGAGGTCTCGCCGATCCGCTGCGTCGGCAGCGTGCAGAAGGTCATCGGCCTGACGCTCGAAGCCGAGGGCCTGACCTGCGAAGTCGGCGAGCTCTGCACGGTGCACGTCGACGGACGCCCGTTGCGCGCCGAGGTCGTCGGGTTCCGCGATGGCCGCACGCTGCTCATGCCGCTGGGTGAATGGCACGGCGTGCGTCCCGGCACGGTCGTCGAGGCCACCGGGGCCACGTTCTCGGTGCCGATGGGGACGCCGCTGCTGGGCCGCGTGATCGATGCGCTGGGCCACCCGATCGATCGCCGCGGGCCGATCATCAGCCACGAACGCCGGCATATCCTGGCGGATTCCAGCCCCGACCCGCTGCGGCGCATCCCGATCACGCGCGCACTTTCGACTGGTGTACGGGCGATCGATGGGCCGCTCACGGTGGGACGCGGTCAGCGCATGGGCATCTTCGCGGGAAGTGGCGTCGGCAAGAGCACGCTGCTCGGCATGATCGCGCGCAACGCCTCGTCCGATATCTCCGTCATCGGGCTCATCGGCGAGCGGGGGCGCGAGGTGCGCGAGTTCATCGAGCGCGACCTCGGCGAGGAGGGGCTGCGGCGCTCGGTCGTCGTCGTGACGACCTCCGACCAGCCGGCGCTGCTCCGACTCAAAGGCGCCTGGCTCGCGACGGCGATCGCGGAGCATTTCCGCGAGCAGGGTGCCGACGTGACGCTGATGATGGATAGCGTAACGCGCTTCGCGATGGCGCAGCGTGAGATCGGGCTCGCGACCGGCGAGCCCCCGGCGGTGAAGGGCTACACGCCCTCGGTCTTCGCGCTTCTCCCCCGGCTGCTGGAGCGATCGGGGAGCAGCGAGCGGGGCACGATTACGGGCTTCTACACCGTCCTCGTCGAGGGCGACGACCTCACCGAGCCGGTGACGGACACGGTGCGCGGCACGCTCGACGGCCACATCGTGCTCTCGCGCGCGCTCGCGGGCGAGAACCACTACCCCGCAATCGACGTGCTGGCGAGTGTGTCGCGCGTGATGCCGGCGGTGACCACGCCGCAGCATCGCGCGGCCGCCGCGCGCTTGCGCGAGGTGCTGTCCGTTTACCAGAACGCCCGCGACCTCGTGAACATCGGCGCCTACGTGGCGGGCAGCAACCCGCAGATCGACTTCGCCCTGCGGATGCTCCCCTCGGTCCACGAGTTCCTCCGGCAACGGAGCACAACCACGACACCGATTGACGACACAGTGGCCCGCCTGGCGGCGCTTTTCCCGGAGGCTAACTGATGGCGAAACGATTCAAGCTCGAACCCCTGCTGAACCACAAGAAGCGGCTCGAGGACCTGCAGCAGCAGCGGCTCTCGCGGCTGCGGCAGGAACACCAGCACCAGCGCGAGCTGCTGACCAGCCTCGAAACGCGCGCCGACGAGCAGGTCGAGGCGCTGGCCCGCGCGAACGAGGGGTCGATCGACCCGCTCGGTGTCCAGATGCGCCTCGCCTTCATCGACCGTGTCCAGGAGGACGTCGAGAAGCAGCAGGTGGTCGTCGAGGCTGCCCACGAGCAAGTCGAAGACAGCCGGGCGACGCTCGTCGGCCTGCTCAAGGAGAAGCGCATCCTCGAGCGGCTCAAGGAGAACGACGCGATCCAGGCGGCCGCCGAGGCCAAGCGGCTCGATGCGGCGCTCGTCGACGAGCTGTCGATGACGCGCTTCTCGCACCGGCAGGAGGCCAGCTGATGAACCCGATCCAGTCCGACCGCGGCATCGGCCTGTTCGCCGTTGCCCTCGATGGCCTGTCGCGACAGCAGTCGGCGATCGCGAACAACATCGCCAACGCGGACACACCCGGGTTCCAGCGCCAGGTGGTGCCGTTCCAGGCGATGATGCGCGAGGCCATGGCGCGGGGCAGCGCGGGGCTGCAGGCGACAGCACCCGGGCACATCGGCGCTCGCAACGCCTCGGAGGGCATCGGCCGGTTCGCCCCGCTGATGGACACCATCGCCTCGGGCAAGAACGACGGCAACACGGTCGAGATCGAGCGCGAGATGACCGACCTCACCGAGAACCAGCTCAAGTTCTATGCGCTCTCGAACGCGATGAGCTCGAAGCTCGGCACACTCCGCGAAATCCTGACGCGGGCGACATAGGGGGAATCAGATGGGATTCATTGGCACCATTCGCGGCAGCGCCTCGGCGCTTTCGACGCAGCGCCTGCGCATGGACATCATCGCGAACAATATCGCGAATATCGACTCGACGCGGAGCGCGAACGGCGGCCCATACCGCCGGCAGGTCGTCACCGTGCAGCCGGCCGGGACGCCGGAGAACAGCTTCCTGGCGGCGCTCAATGGCCAGCTCTCGGGGCCGGTTGGCGTGCGCGCGGCATCAATCGAGGAGGACCCGAGCCCGCTCAACCGGGTCTACGACCCGCAGCACCCCGACTCGGACGCGGAAGGCTTCGTATTGAAGCCGAACGTCGACCTGGTGACGGAGATGACCGACCTGGTGGCCGCGCAGCGCGCCTACGAGGCGTCGGTCACGGTCCTCAATTCGATCAAGGCGATGGCCATGAAGGCCCTCGAAATCGGCAGGAGGTAGTTCATGGAGATCAGCGGAATCGCCAGCCAGGCAGTCCAGCCGTCGGTCAGCGGCGGCGCGAGTGCGGGCGTCAACGCCGG
>JADLBJ010000283.1 GCA_020847765.1 Dehalococcoidia bacterium | reverse complement strand
CTGACGATATCGACCTGGGCGCCAGCCACTTCCAGCGCCTCCTTGGGCTCCGTCAATTCCTTCTGTTCGAATCCGTCAGCCACCAGGGCCGCAACCCTCAGCCCATCCAACGGCTTTTTCGCCACTGCGCACCTCCGGTCTAAGGATCATCGCTGTCGATCATCAATACTTGCACGATGATGCGGGATTTCTTTCAAAACGCCGGATACAGGGACCAGGGAAACGGATGACGCGAGAGGAAAGCCGGCGGACTCCCAGCAGCGGCAACCTCGCCTGGCGTCTATTCAGCGATCGGCCGTTCGGGCCTCCGGCTGATCGTCCCCACACTGTCTCAGATGGTCACACCACCAATTACGCATGTCCCCTCGCTATGCCGCGACCCGCTCCTGACGGCGATAGGTTCCGACCAGTTCAGCCTGGGCCAGTATGTGCGCCTGCAGAGCATCAAGCAGGTCCTGCTTAGATGCACCGGGAACCAGGGGCAAAGGACGGTCCAACGCGTAGAGCGTGAACCGGTAGCGGTGGGTGCTGCCCGGGGCCGGGCAGGGACCACCATAGCCGATGAGTCCGAAGTCGTTCCACCCCTGCATCGTTCCATCCGGGAGCTCGTCCAGCCGCGGGAAGGCCTCGGGGAGACCGTCGAAGCGCGCCGGCAGATTATAGAGAAGCCAGTGGGTGAACACGCCACGAGGGGAATCAGGATCGTCCATGATCAATGCAAAGGCCGCCGTTGCCTCGGGTGTGCCATTCCACGCAAGCGGCGGCGAGATATTCTCGCCATCGCAGGTATACCGCGACGGGATGGGTTGCCCCATCTGAAAAGAGGCGCTTGTAAGCGCAAACGACATCGTGTCCTCCCCCTTTCGCTCATGCTCGGCAAGAATCGCGCCGACGCCGCCCATCCAGGCCCTCGTGCTGTCCCTTCCTCGCACGGCACTCCTCACAGCGCCGGCGCCTTGCTGGGCACACTGAGGGCGATGGGACATTGGACCAGTAGGGGTGAACTCCTCAGCTTGGCGGGCCGTAGAGCTCCTGCTGCGCTACGCGACGTTGCGCGGCTTCCATCGCCCGAGGTGCCGGAGGACCTGTGCCAGGGGCAGCATGTTGACGATGTTGTGAGGCTCGGCCCAGCCGCGGCGCGCGACGGCCGTCGCGTAGCGTATATTCTCCAGTTGTCCGTCTGAGTGAGCATCGCTCGTGCAGGCGAGCAGCACGTTCGCGACCCGCATCCACTGTACCCACTCCTCGTCGAGGTCGAGCCGGTCGGGCTGCCCGTTGATCTCCAGCGCTACACAACAGTCCGCGGACGCCTCCATCACTTCCTCAAGATCGATTTGGTAGCCGGGCCGGCGCAGCAGCATTCGTCCGGTCGGATGATTGAGCACATCAACATAGGGGTTG
>JADLBJ010000282.1 GCA_020847765.1 Dehalococcoidia bacterium | reverse complement strand
TCGGCCAGATGGTGTCGCTACTGCGCCAAGGCGCGCAACTGGCTGGTCGCGAACGGCGTTGCATACTGCGAATACGACATCGAACGGTCGGCGACCGGCGCGGCCCGCTACGCGGCGAGCCGTCTCGACGTGATCCCGCAGATTTTCGTGGCCGATCACCTGATCGTCGGTTTCGATGAACAGGCGCTCGAACGCGCGCTCGAAGCGCGCGGCTTGCTGCCGGGTGCGGGCGATTGAGGAAAATAGCCACAGAGAACACCGAGAACACAGAGGAAGATGAGAATGAGCGCTGCACCTCCGTGACGCGTTCGCGATCGTAACTGACGGCGCAGCGGTGACTCCGTAGCAATCCTCCTTGTTCTCTGTGTTCTCGGTGTTCTGTGGCAAAAACGCCGTCACGAGAACTCCACGATCCCCGCCTCAAACACCGGGCCGTCGACACATACGCGCTTCATTGCCGGGCCGCTCGGCAGGTTCACGCGCACCGCGCAGCCGGCGCAACCGCCGACGGCGCAGGCCATGTATTCCTCGAGCGAGAGCTGTGCCGGCAGCGCGTAATGTGCGGCGAGTGCCTGCACCGCTTTCAGCATCGGCGTCGGGCCGCACGCGAAGACTTCGATCTCGTCGCGTGCGGCGGCGCCGAGGGCGTCGATCCAGCGCGCCGCGAGTTCGGTGACGAGGCCGTCGAAACAGCCGGGATAGTCCTGGCGACTCGCGAGCCGGCTCGCGATGCCCCAGTCCTCGAGCAGTGGATTGGCGCCGATCACGCCTTCGGGCATGCCTGCGACGACGATGCGCGAGGGCCGCATCCGGAACGGGAACGGCACCTCGGAACCCATCACGACGAACGGGGCGAGATCTTTCCGCCTGCGCAGGTGATCGGCGAGGTAGATCATCGGCGGGATCCCGACACCGCCGCCGATCAGCAGCGGCCGGCGACGATAGCCGTCGAGCTTGAACGGCACACCGATCGGGCCGAGCACGCTGAGCCGCTCGCCGGGCTGGCGTGCCGCGAGCTCGGCGGTGCCGGCCCCGTGCGCCTTGAACAGGATGTCGAAGGTACCCAAGCGGCTGTCGACCAGCATGATCGACATCGGTCGCCGCATCGCGCGCGCCGGTGCGCAACGCAGATGCACGAAGGCGCCGGGTCGGGCGCGCGCGGCGATTTCGGGTGCGGCGAGACGCAGCACGTATTGCTCGCCGGGGTGCGCGGTGACGGCGATGACCTCGGCGTCTTCGACGACGATGGTGCCGCGGTGGGGTCTGGACAGCGCATTCATATGGGAGAAACCGGGCAGTCGGGCTGCTGACTCAGCGTCGGAACACGACGCGCCCACCGACGAGCGTCAGCGTCACGCGGCCCGTCAGCGTGCGACCGAGGTACGGCGAGTTCTTGCCGGCGCTCACGAGTGTGGCCGGTGTCACCTGCCACTGCACCTGCGGATCGAAGACGCAGAGATCGGCGGGCGCGCCGACCTCGAGCGTGCCGCCGGGCTGACCGAGCAGACGGTGGGACGCGGTGCTCGCCAGCGCGATCGCGCCCGGCAGATCGAGGGCGCCGTCGGCGACCAGTTCGAGCAGCGCGGGCAGAAAACAGTCATAGACCGAGACGCCGGGATCGCTCTGGCCGAACGGCACGGCCTTCGCATCGAGGTCGTGGGGTTCGTGATAGGCGCCGATGATGTCGATCTGGCCCGATTTCACCGCCCTGCGCAGCGCCGCGCGATCACGCGCGTCGCGCAGTGGCGGCCGGACATGGAAGTTGGCGTCGAAGGCGCCGATGTCGTCGACCGTGAAGCAGAGGTGACCGAGATCGACGTCGG
>JADLBJ010000181.1 GCA_020847765.1 Dehalococcoidia bacterium | reverse complement strand
GGCGGGAAGCTTCACCCGCGTCAGCGCGGGCCCGTACCACACCTGCGGGGTGAAGACGGACGGCAGCGTGGCCTGCTGGGGCGACAACGGCATCGGCCAGGCGACGCCCCCGGCGGGAAGCTTCACCAGCGTCAGCGCGGGCCAGTCCCACACCTGCGGGGTGAAGACGGACGGCAGCGTGGCCTGCTGGGGCGACAACGGCGACGGCCGGGCGACGCCCCCGGCGGGAAGCTTCACCGGCGTCAGCGCGGGCGCGTCCCACACCTGCGGGGTGAAGACGGACGGCAGCGTGGCCTGCTGGGGATTCAACGGGGGTCTCGGGCGTGCGACCCCGCCGAAATCGTAGCCGGTAGCACCTCCTCGGCCCCCTGCGCGTGCTCCTTCCTGGTCGTCACGACCCTGCGGAGGGCGAGGCCGCCGGCAAGGAGAGCGGCCGCCGGGCCCGGCCCTGACGCGGGCCTGGCCGGTTGCCCCTCAGCGAATGGCCCCTCACGATGCGGCGAACGCAGGAGGCGCCCGATGCAGACACCGCGCACGCCCGACGAGATCACGCCCGCCTGGCTGACCATGGCCCTTCGGGAGGGCGGTCACCTGCCAGCGGGCGAAGTGACGACGGTTGAGGCCAGCACGCTCGAGGCGGGGGTGGGCTTCGTCGGCCAGGTGGCGCGG
The DNA here is from genome assembly GCA_020847765.1 of Dehalococcoidia bacterium. GTDB lineage: Bacteria > Chloroflexota > Dehalococcoidia > Tepidiformales > Tepidiformaceae > JADLBJ01. The sequence goes on along the minus strand of JADLBJ010000181.1, from coordinate 2,580 downwards.
GTGCGGGCGGAGTACGGGCCGGGCGCGCCGCCGTCGTTGCCCGCGTCGTACGTCGTGAAGCTGCCGAGCACGAGCGCGGAGATCAGGGCGCTGATGCGGCCGTTTCGGATCTTCGAGCGGGAGATCCGCTTCTACACGGAGGTTGCGGGGCGAATCAGCCTGCGCGTGCCGCGGTGCTGGTACAGCGCCTGCGACGTGGCGAACGACGACTACCTGCTCCTGCTCGAGGACCTGGCGCCCTGCCGCACGGGGGACCAGCTGGCGGGATGCACGCTGGACGAGGCGCGGATGATCCTGCCGGAGCTGGCGCGGTTCCACGCGCGCTGGTGGGACGACCCGGAGCTGCGCCGCTACGACTGGCTGTTCGCCGTGAACAACCCGATCCAGCTGGGCGCCCAGGCCATCTACCAGGGTGCCTGGCCAGCGTTCCTGGAACGCTTCGGGGAGCGCCTGCCACCGGCGATGGTGGCGATCGGGGAGCGATACGGAGAGCACCTGAACGCCGTCCAGGACCGGCTGGCGGCCATGCCGAACACGATCCAGCACGCCGACTTCCGCCTGGACAACATCCTCTTCGCGACCGAAGAGGGCGGCCCGCCGTTCTGCGTGATCGACTGGCAGGGGTCGACGCGCGGGGGCGGGATGCTGGACGTGGGCTACTTCCTGAGCCAGAGCCTGCCGGTCGAGCTGCGGCGGGCGCACGAGCGGGAGCTGCTGGAGACGTACCACGAGGCGCTGCTCGCAGCCGGGGTGCGCGACTACTCCTTCGCGCAGGCGTTCGAGGAGTACCGGGTGGGGGTGCTCTGGGGCTTCATCATTCCGGTCTTCGGCACGGGGAACCTGGACCTTTCGAGCGAGCGGGCGAAGGCGCTGTTCACGGCGCTGGTGGACCGGAGCGTGGCGGCGATCCTCGACTTGGACGCGGGATCGGTGCTGCCGTCCGCCTGACGGCCGGCGTTCAGGGCTGGCCCGACCCGCCGAGGTCGATCGTCTGGAGGAGGCGGCGGACGCGGTTCACGCGGCGCACGGCCTCGCGGACGCTGTAGCTGGTGCCGCTGGCGTCGCCGGCCTGCTGCACCTGGAGGGCGACGAGCAGGGCCTCGATGGCCTCGGCCATGTCGATCAGCAGCTGGCGTGTCTCCTCATCCATGGCGCCAGTCTCTCGGCGGGGGCGGTTGCCAGAACAGCCTCGCGCGGGAGGAGAAGCGGTGACAGGCGCGGCCTCAGCGGGGCGGCGAGGGGTGAGGTGTTCGGCGGAAGCGGGGCACGTGCCGGCGGCCGTCGTCGCGGCGGGCGAGCTGGGCTTCAACGGCGTCGGCGACGGCAGGGAGGCAATCGGGGCAGATGGCGTGGGCGACGCCGGTCTGGCCCCAGGCGATGACGCGTCGGCACCATGCGCAGAAGACGGTAGGCCCGGCTGCGTCGCTCATGGGTGGCACCTCGGACGATCGGTTTCGCACCCCGCTCCAGTGAACCGCTGGTGGTCTGCGGAATCGAGGGCCAGAGAGGGAACAGGGAGGTGGCCAGGGGGGCGGACGCGCGGAACGTTGCGCTCGGCGCGAGTTCCGTATAGAAACGGCTCGCGCCCGTGCTGCGGGCGGAGGAGGGAGTCATGGACGAGCTAATGGTCCGCGTGCGGCATCCGGAGACAGGGGTCCTGCACACGCTCGTGCTGCCGGGGGAAGTGCGCGCCGGCCAGGCGGCGGAGATCGTCGTCGAGCAACTGGGGCTCCCGCCGAAGGACGCCGCCGGGGCCACGATCGGCTATTGGCTGGCCGACGAGGTGGACGCGGCGGTGCTGGGGGCGAACGTGCCCCTGCGCTTGCATCCGCCGGGGCACGCGCTGCGGATCGGCAGCGGGTCGCCGAACACGCTTCGGGTGGCTCCGCAGGCTCCGGCCGCGCCGGCGTGGACGCCGCCCGACGTGCCGGCGCCACCGCCGCCGCGTGCGCCCTTCGAGAGCGCGGCCCCACGACCGCGACCGGCGCCGCGGCCGGCCGGGGCGACCTCGGGGACGACCGTGCAGTTCTCGATCCCGGTGGTCGTCGTGCTGGTGGGGGCGGTGCTCATGTTCGTCGCGTTCTTCGCGCTGCCCGGGCGGGAGATCGACACGCGGGCAGCGAGCGACTCGGAGTCGGTGCTGGACTTCATTTCGAGCCTGAACGACGCGGCCGACGAAGGCCAGGGGGACAACCTCCGCTGGGGCAACGTGTGGTATGGCATTCCCGTGGTGGCGGGGGCGATCGTGCTCGTGCTGCTGCTCGGGCTGCCGCGGGCGCGGGTGACGCCGCCGCTCTTCGTGGGGGTCTTCCTGCTCGCGGCGCTGGCGATCGCCCTGAACTTCGTCGGCTGGGTCGCCGCCGTCGCGGCCGAGGACGGTGGCGGTGACTATTTCTGGCGGCCCATCAATGGCTACTGGGAGAAAGACCAGGTGACGACGCCGGCCTTCCCGACGGTGACGATCGGCGCGGTGATCGTGATCGTCGGCGCGGTGGGCGGCCTGTCGCGCCAGAACAGGCCCGTGTGACGGTCAGGGTCTACGCAGGACGGCTTCGACGACGCGGGCACAGGCGAGCATCT
>JADLBJ010000180.1 GCA_020847765.1 Dehalococcoidia bacterium | reverse complement strand
TGTCTCGCCGCCGTCCGTCGAACGCCGCAGGTAGACGCGGTAGCGCCCGTCGCCGCGGTTGTCGCGCCAGGTGACGAAGACGTTTGCCGCGTCCACGTCGGCCGCAGCCCAGACCGGCGCTGCATCCGAGCCATCGACGCGCGTGACGGCCGACCAGCCGGTGGCCGCGTCCAAGCTCGCGAAGTGGATCTGGCTGGTCTCGCCCTCTTCGCCGGTCTGCCAGACAGCGACGGCGCGCGACCCGTCGCTGGCGATCGAGAGACCGGTGCCGGGACGGTCGAGCTCTCGCGGTGGCAGCCAGGACCTGCCGCCGTCGGTCGAGCTCGCCACGAAGACGCCGGCGGGCGCGGCGCCCGTGGATTCGCTCCACCCGACAAGGATGGTGTCGCCAGCGACAGCCAGTGCCGGGAGGCTCTTCCGTGCGGCAGGACCCGCAGCCGCGGCGACTGTCGTCTGCGTGGTCTCGCCGGTGGTCGCGTCTGTCCTGGCGTGGACGATCGCGCCGTCCTGCATCCAGACGTAGTGAGTGGCGCCGTGATCGTCGGTAACAACCTGGGCAGCGTTGTTGAACCCGATGGCGACCGTTGCCCCTTCCGGGCTCACCCGCTCGGGCGATGACACAAGGCCCTCCGGCACTGACGGCGAAGGCGAGGCCTCGAGCAGAGCCGACTGCGCGGCAACTTGCGCGGCATCCGTCGCGGGGCCGTTCTCTTGGGGCGAACCGCCCCCACAGGCTGCAACCAGGGGGGCAACTACGGCAGTGAGGCAAGTCCAGCGAAGCGTTCTGTTGGTCACCTTTTCCCCTCTCGTCGTCAGAAGTACATCGCTCCTGGCGAGCAGGAAGTGACGCGGCTGGAGGTGGACGAGCGGTGACGGAAAGCGGCCGGTCGCGGGTGAGAGAACTCGGGGGTAGGCTACGTGCCCGGAGGAGGGGCCGGTGGGCATCCTGCGGCTCGCGCTCTGGCGAAGCGGCACGGGGCGAGGTCTGCTGCTCGTCGTGGGGCTAGGCGTCCTGGTAGCGGCAACGCTTCTGGCAAGCGCGCCGATCTACGCCCGCTCGATGGCCGACCTCGGCCTGACGTACACGATCCGACAGGAGCTGGCCGGGGGTCCGGGAACGCGCGTGCAGCTGCGGACGGCGCTGCAGCTGGCCGACGCGAAGGCGCTCCGGGCGGCGGTGGAGCAGCGGATCGACGAACGTGCGGGATGGTTCCGGTCGTCACAGGCGCGGCACGTCCGGCTCGGCTGGTTCCCCATGGGTACGCCCGGCGAGGCGGGGCGCACGGGCGCCCCGCTCGGCCAACCACAGTCGCTCTCGGGGTACGAGACGCACGTGCGCGTGGTGTCGGGACGGCTGCCGCAGGCGACGGGTGCCGGTGGGCCGTTCGAAGTGGCGATGAGCACGCGGGCGGCGGCGCTCGCCGGGGGCTTGCGGCCGGGGGCGCAGCTCGATCTGCTGGCACTGTTCGACAACTGCCAGCGCGACATCCCAACGGAGCTCTTTCCACCGCCGCCACCACCCTGCCCGATCACGGCGACGGCGACGTTCACGCTGGCGGCCACGCTGGTCGGGGTGATCGAGCCGGACGACACAGCTGACCCGTTCTGGGTGGGCGGCGCGGGCGAGTACTTCGACGCGAAGAGCGTGCAGATCGAGAAGGCGGGGCCGGTGCTGCCGCTCTTCATGGACGAGCATGCGCTGCTCGACGAGCTCGGGGCGCGACTGCCGGGATATCGCGCGACGTTCGCCTGGAACATTCTGGCGGCGCCTGAACGGTTGACGCGCGGCAATTACATGCAGGCGCGGGACGAGCTGACGGGGCTGCTGGAAGACGTCCAGAGCGTCGGCGGTTTTGGCTACAGCCCGCTGAAGGACACGCTCCAGGCCTTCGGGCGTTCAGCGAGCTACCAGCAGGTACCCCTGACGGTCCTGCTGCTGGAGATAACGGGGATCGCCGTCTTCTACGTGGCGATCGTGGCGGCGGTGGTCGTAGAGCGGCAGGCGGACGAGATCGCGCTTCTGCGAGGCAGGGGCGGGAGCCTGCCCCAGGTGGTGGCGCTCTATGTGCTGCAGGGACTGAGCGTGGGGCTCCCGGCGCTGGTCGCGGCTCCCTTCCTGGCGGCGGGGATGACAGCACTGTTGGGCCTGACGCCGGCGTTCGACGGGGTTTCAGGCGGGGAGCTGCTGCCGGTGACCGTCGTGCCCGAGGCGTTCGGCCTGGCGGCGCTCGGCGTGGTGTTCTCGCTGGCGGCGCTGGTCGTGCCCGCGGCGTTGATCGCCTTCCGGCAGGTGATGACGGTGCGGCGGGCCGAGTCGCGGCCGGGGCGGTCGTTCGTGCAGCGCTACTACCTCGACCTCGGCCTGGCAGCGGCGGCGGTTCTTCTCCTGCTGGAGCTCCGGGAGCGCGGGTCGGTGTTCACGCCGTCATCTACTGGCGGGGTGAGCAGCGACCCGCTCCTGCTGGCCGCGCCGGCGCTGGCGGTGGCCGGGGCGGCGGCGCTCGTGCTGCGGTTCTACCCGCTCGTGCTCCGGTTGATCGAGCGAGGAGGACGGAGGGCGCTGGGGGCGGCGGCGGCGCTGAGTCTCGCCCAGGCGGTGCGGAACCCGGGGCAGTACACGCGGCTGGCGCTGCTCCTCATGATGGCGGTCGCCGTGGGAACGTTCGCGGCGAGCTATTCGGCCTCGGCGGAGCGGTCGTACGAGGACCGGGCGAACTATGAGACGGGTGCCGACCTACGGGCGCTGCGGGACGTGAACATCACGAGGGCCTCGCCGCCTCCCTCTGATGTCGAACGGACTATACGGGGGCTGGAAGGTGTGCGGGACGCCTCGGCGGTCGTCCGCACGAAGGCTGCGCTCGGGGTGCCCGGGCAGAGCCTGTCGGACCTGCAAGTGCTCGCCCTGGAGCCGGCGGCGGGAGGATTGGTTCGCTTCCGCGGGGACTTTGCCGAGGGGTCGGTAGAGGACGTGCTGGCCCCTCTGGGCGGCTTCAACGCGAGCCTTATCGGCCGCAAGCTCCCCGGGGACCCGGCGCAAATCGGGTTGTGGGTGCGGTCGGCGGAAACGCTGCCGGCGCTGTCGTTCTACGTTTCGGTGCGCGACGCGCAGGGCGCGACCTACACGCTGCCGCTTGGAGACCTGTCGGGCGACGTACGGAACTGGACGTTCCTGGCTGGACCGGTCGCGCGGCCGGGACCGCGCCCGGTGGCGCCGCTGGTGCTGCTCGGGTTCTCGTTCTCGTCGGCGGCCTTCCAGCGGAACATCCCGGCCGTCTTCGTGGACGACGCGAGCGTGGTCGACGCGAATGGGACGAGGACGGTCATCGACGATTTCGAGGCGGACCCGGGCTGGGCGGCGTATCCGCTGCGGACGAGCACGCCGGACTCGCTGGCGCTGGTGAAGGAAGGGCGGCCTGGCGGAAGCGGGGCGCTGCGGTTCGCTTTCTCGCCCGAGGCGGCGTCGACCAACAGGGGCTTCTACCTGGCGAGCCTGCTGACACCGCTGCCGGTGGTCGTGAGCGATTCGTTCGTGGGAGCGACGGGCACGGGTCCGGGGGGCACGACTCTTCTCGACCTGGGAAGCGACATCCTGGTGCCCGTGCGGGTAGCGGGGACGTTCCATCTCTTCCCGACGACAAGCGCGCGCGACGGTCCGGTAGTGCTGATGAATCGCGACCAGGCGATGGCGTGGGCAGACCTCGAGTCGCGTGGCATTGGCCAGGGGCTGGCCGTGAACGAGGCCTGGGTGACACTGCGGCCGGGGGCCGACGAGAAGCGCCTGGAGAGCGAGCTCCTGGGGCCTGCGTTCACCTTCGACCACGCGACCAGCCGGAAGGAGGCGCTGGCCGAGGCGACGAGCAACCCGCTGGTAGCGGCGAGCGGGTCGGGCATCCTGTCGCTCGCGTTTGGCGCTGTCCTCCTGCTGGTGCTGGCGGCGATGCTGGTGTCGCTGGCGACGGCCGTGCGACGGCGGCGAGTCGAGCTGGCGGTCGTGCGGGCAATCGGGCTCTCGCGCGCCGAGCTTGTGCGGATGCTGGCGCTGGAGTATGCCGCGGTGTTCCTGGTGGGCGTAGGCGTCGGGGTTGCTCTGGGCCTGTTCGTGAGCGGCGAAATGCTCTCCTTCCTCGAGGTGACGGAGGCCGGCGACCGGGTGGAACCGGGCTTCGTGCTGGTGACCCGGTGGCCCGTGCTGGCGGCGGGCGTCGCGGCACTGGGGGTCGTCTTCGCCCTGGCGCTAGGCGTCGTCGGGCGAGCGGCGGCGCGCCGGTCGGCGGCCGAAGTGCTCCGCGGCGACTAGGGTGTGACGACGAGGACAGCGGCGACGGCCGCCAGTTCGCCGCGCAGGGCGAGACGGTCGCCCTGGCGGATGTCGTCCACGCTGGCGGGGGCGAGGCGGAAGAGGGGGGCGCCGGCGGCGAGGCCGACGCGGACCAGGCCCTGGGGACCGTCGATCGTGACGGCGTCGGGGTCGATCTGGTGAACGCGGCCGCCAAGGATCGGGCGCTCCCCCGGCGTGCGGGCGACTTCGTCGCCGGAGAAGCCTGCGGGCGAGCGGGGCAGGCCGTCGTCACCTTCCGTGCCGCCGGCGAGGGCGATCACGGAGCGGATGGCGAAGTTCTTCGTGTCGTCGGGGACACCGGTCACGACGAGGAGATCGCCCGGGGCGAGGTCGGCGGGAACGGCCGGGCGGAGGAACTCGACGCGGGCGCCGGGGGCGAGGCTTGCTTCGAGCGTCGCCCCGCCGGCGCCGGGAGCGGCAAGCACCAGACGCCCGCCGTCGCGCGCCCGGACGTCGTAAGGGACGGCGGAGGCGGGGGGCGGAGGGAAGGGAGGAGCGACCGCTGGTCGGCCGTCCTCGCCGGTGCTATAGGCGAGGACGATCAGGGCGATGGCAACCCCGACGACGAGAGCAACAGCGACAGCGGGGACCCAGAACCGCCGCACGAAACCGCGCATGGCGGCATCCTACGCCCGGTGCCGAAGGAGGCGAAACCGCGCGTGGCCAGGGAGGCGCGGCGCTGCTGGGCTAGTCCAGGCCGCGGCGCTGGATCTCGCGCTGAAGGCGGACAGCGTCGGACTCGAGCATCGGTCCGCGCTGGTCGTCGGGGAGGGTGCCCATGGTGTCCATCGCCATCTTGGCGCCGTCGAAGGTGATCCATTTTTCGGGGATGACTTCGATTATGACGCGGAGGGGGGAGTTGAGGCGCTGGACGAAGTCCTCTGCGGCAGGGCCGGAGAGGCCCTTGTAGGCAAGGGCGGGATAGAACCAGTCCTTGGTTTCGCGATCTTCGTGGACGACGGCGCGGCCTTTGAGGGTGAGGCTCTGGCCGGGGCCGCGCTTGCTGGCAGCGCTGGACACCACGACGGAGACCTTGGGGTTCCGGCGAATGGCGGCGATGCGATGGCGGTGGGCACCGGCTGTGATCCAGGCGCGCCCGTCTTTCCAGACGAAGCTGTGGATGACGCCCACAGGCCAGCCGTCGCTGGTCGACCAGTTGAGGGAGCATTCGGAGGCGGTGGTGAGCAGCTCTTCGCGCTGCCGCTCGTCGAGAGGGTAGATGGAGACGGTTTCGTGGTCTTTGGCGCCGGCGGCCATATCGTTCACTCCGTTGTCAGGCTGCTCTGATTGCTCGGCGTACTCTGGGTGGGAGGGAACGGGGTGTCAAGGCGGCGGGCAACGGCCAGGCGGCTAGCCGATGAGAAGACCCAACCGGCCCAGTTGGCGCAGGTCAGCGTCGATCTCGTCCAGCGCGCTGCCGCCGAGACCGTCGCTCAGGACCTGACGGTTGCGGGTGCCGTCCAGGAGGGCGAGGAGGGCGGCGGCGCGGTCATCGAGTGCCACGCCGGTGTGGCGAAGGGTGGTGACCTCGGAGCCGGTCTGCAGCTGGAGGCGCGCCAGGGGACTGGCGCGCGGACGCGTTCCAGGCTCGAGGATGAAGGCGGACGGTCCGGTGTGGAGGTCGATCACGCCAGCGGCGAAGGTGCGGTAGAGGAAGCGGGCGAGGCGGTCGGCGTCCTCGTCACGTGGGCCGCCTTCCCGGTCGACAGCGGCGGCGAGGATCTCGGCGAAGGGGAGAGCGAGCGGTCGCCTGTCGTAGAGGAGTTGCATGGCGCGGAGGGCGAGGGGCTCGCGGGCACTGACGAAGCCGCGCTCGTCGTTGCCGAAAACGGCGGCGCCGTCTTCGTCTTGGTCGCCCGGTGGCGCGTCGGAAGAGACGAACAGCCCGGGCAGGGCCGCCGGGCCAGCCGTGCGGTCGAGAGAGATGCCCTCGTGACAGAGGAGGGTCATGCGGAACTGGCGGCAGGCGAGGAAGTCGACGTACTGCTCCTTAAGCACCACGCTCTCGGCGGCGACGGCGCGGAGGAGGGAGCCGAGATCCTCGCCGAACCGGTCTTCCTGCATCTCGAAGTAGTCGGCTTCGCCGAGGAACTGGAGGCCGTGCCTTTCAGCCTCGGCCACAAACTCGGTGACGTAGAAGGGCTCGCAGACGGGGGCGAGGTCGTCGTGGAAGAGGCCGCCATCCGAGCGGGAAGCGGCGAGTCGCGCCTGTTCGAGCAACAGGCGACGGAAAGGGTCGGGCTGGCCGGCGACGTGGGAGGCGCCGGCTTCGAGGAGGTCGAGCATGCCGCGTGCGGCCTCGACCTGGGCCTCGGGCGGGTCGTCGCTGTGGACTTCGAACTGGAGGATGTCGCGGACCATGCGGCGAAGGTGGCCACCCGGAAGGGTGTTGTAGCTGACGAGGGCGACGCCATTCGGGGCGAGGCGTTCGCAGCAGACGGCGAGGAGGCGCGCGCCGACGGCGGGCGGGACCCAGGAGTAGAGGCCGTGGGCGAGGACGTAGTCGAAGTCGCCGAGGGCAGTTCCGGCGCTCTGGAGGTCCATCTCGAACAGGTTGACGTTGGTGAGGTCGAGGTCGCGGGCGGCGGCCGCGCCGCGGGCGAGGGGGCCGGGAGCAACGTCGAGGCCGGTGAAGTGGGCGTGGGGCAGGGCGACGGCGAGGGAGAGGATGTTCTGGCCGTCGCCGCAACCGATTTCGAGGACTCGCGCGCTCTCGACGGGGGCCGTCTCGAGGCCACAAAGACGGGCGACGACGGCAAGGTGGTCGGGGTGCGTGGCGGGCTGCGGCGCTGTCGGGTAGGGGATGGCGTCGTAGCGTTGGGCGAGATCGGAAGCCGGCTCGGCCGGCCGGGAGCGCCTGTTGCGGGCCATTCGGGGCTGATTCCTCCTCTCGGCGAGGCGAGCGAATCGACGGGACGGGGCCATGGGAATGGTTACACGAGCAGGCGGTAGGGGGCTTCGAGGAGCGCCTTGACGGCCTGGACGAACTGAGCGGCGGGCGCACCGTCGAGGACGCGGTGGTCCCAGGTGAGGCTGAGGGTCATCTGCTGGCGACGGACGGGGCGGTCGCCGTCCCAGGCCAGGCCGTCACGGACGCGGCCGACGCCGAGGATGGCGGCGTTTGGCCGGTTGACGATGGGCGTGAAGAAGTCGACCTCGTACATGCCGAGGGTCGTGACGGTGAAGGTGGCCCCGGCCATATCGTCCAGGGTGAGGCGGCCGTCGCGGGCAGCGGCGGCGAGGCGGGCAGAGGCAACGGCGATCTCCTTGAGCGAGAGCGAGGCGGTGTTGCGAATGACCGGGACAACGAGGCCGGCGGGAAGGGCCACGGCGACGCCGACGTCGATGTCGGGCAGGATGCGGATGGCGTTCCCTTCGATCGCCGCGTTGACGTATGGGTGCTGTTGGAGGGCGCGGGCGACGGCGCGGACGACGAGGTCGGTGTAGGACGGGCGGACCCCCTCGGCGGCCCATTCCTCGACGAGCTGGGAGCGAAGCTTGACGACCTCGTCCATCCAGACATCCATCGCGAGCGTGAGCTGCGCCATCTCCTGGAGGCTCGCGTGCATGTGCTCGGCGATGGCCTTGCGCATGCCGCGGAGGGGGATGACCTCGCTCTCCGCGGGTGGCGTGGCTGCCGCGGCCGCGGAAGGAGCCGGAGTTGCTGGGGCCGCCGCGGCCTCGATGTCCTCGCGGGTGACGCGGCCGCCGGGGCCGCTGCCGCGGATGGCATGGAGATCGACGCCCAGGCTCTCGGCCAGCCTGCGGGCGAGCGGCGAGGCGCGGACCTCGCCCGCAGAAGCCGACGCGGCCGCGGCGGCGAGGACGTCGGCTTCGGTGACGCGGCCGCCGGGCCCGCTGCCCGCGACCGTCTCCAGTCGAACACCGTGCTCGCGGGCGAGGCGGCGGGCAAGGGGCGAGGCCGGTGCGAGCTGACCGCTGAGGGGCGCCATGGGTCCGGCGGCCGCAGCGGCGTCTGCGAGGCCAACCGAGGGAAGTCCTCCGAGAGCGGCGGGAAGCGCTTCGCCGGGGACGAGGATGCAGGCGACGACGGCGCCCGGCCCGAGGGTGGTGTCGACGGGGACGAGGTGCCGGAGGACGCCGCTGATCTCCGCCTCGACGTCCATCTCGATCTTCTCCGTCTCGAGGCGGTAGACAGGGTCGCCTGCGCTGACCAGTGCGCCGTCGGGCACGTACCACTCGGCGACGGTGCCCTCGGTCATGGTCATGCCGAGCTTGGGGATGAGGACGTCAGTCGCCATCGCGGCCTTCGGGAGCGGCGCGGAACAGGCCGCGGCAGGCAGCGACGTGCAGCGTCTGGCGGACGTCGACGACGCGGGGACCATCGGGCACGACGGAGAGAATCGCGCGCTGGCCTTGCTTCAGGACGCGCTCGCGCTCGCCGTCGAGGGCGAGGACGCCCGGCCCTTCGACGACGACGGGCTCGCCTTCGGCCAGCGGGCGGACGCGGCGGACGGGCACGGTCTGGTAGAGCCCGGGCGCGATGGGGGCGTCGACGAGGACGCCGCCGGAGCCGAAGTCGAGGGCGAGGCCACCGGGGTCCCGCTCGCCGAGCGGGCGGAGCAGGCCGCCGATGGCGGAGACGCCCACGGACGCCGGCTCGGCACGGGTGAGGACGGCCACGCGAAGGCGGGAGGCATCCCAGATGGCGCGCGCGCCGAGAAAGCGTTCGTCGACGAGGACGGCGTCGACGAGGGCAAGGTCGTCGCGCTCGCCGTCAACTGTGACAGTGACGAGCTTCGCGGGCCGGGCCACTTCGGCGAGGGCGATCGCGCCGCTGGCCACAAGGCCCGCGGCAGCTCCGGCGACGGTCCCTTCGATCATGCGCGGGAAGACGTTGTTGGTGCCGGTGGAGATGGCGACCAGGGGAGCATCGCGCCAGCCGCGGGCGACCGCGCGGTTCGTGCCGTCGCCGCCGAGGGTGAGCACGACGGCGCAGCCCAGGTCGCGGAACTGAGCGGCAGCGCGGATTGTGTCGAGGGCGCTATCGGTGTCGGGCGAATCAACCGGGGCGACGTCTGCGTCGACGCCGGCGTCGGGGATCGCCTGGGCGACGATGCCGTAGCGGTCCGGGAGGTAGCGGAACGAGGTTGCTCCGGCGGCGATGGCACCTACGAAGGCGCGGGCGACGATAGCAGCCTTCTCCTGGTTGTCGAAGACCGAGGCACGGGCGACGAGCCGCCGGATGTCCTTGCCGGAGGCGGGGTTGGCGACGATGCCGACCGGGCCGCCTGTCATGTGCTAGACCTGGAGGCCGACGACACGCCTGACCTCGGCGGCGATGCGGTCGGCGTTGGGCACGTAGAGCTTTTCGAGGGCGGGACTGAAGGGAACGGGGGCGAAGGGTGCGCCGACGCGGCCGACGGGTGCGTCGAGGTGGTCGAAGGCGAGCTCCTGGATCTGAGCGGCAACCTCGGCACCAAAGCCACCAAAGCGAACGGCTTCGTGGACGACGAGGGCGCGGTGGGTCTTCCGCACCGAGGCGACGATGGTCTCTATGTCGAGGGGCTGGAGTGTGCGGGGGTCGACTACTTCGAGGTCGAGGCCGTCTTGCGCCAGGGCCATGGCGGCGGCGAGGGCTTCGTGGACCATGCGGCCGGTGGCGACGACGGTGAAGTTCGTGCCGGCGCGGACGATGTTCGCTCTGCCGAGCTCGACGGCGTAGGCGGCCTCGGGGACGTCGCCCTGCATGCCGAGGGAGCGCTTGTTGAACACGACGACGACCGGGTTGTCGTCGCGGACAGCGGCGAGGAGGAGTCCCTTCGCGTCGTAGGGCGTAGCGGGCATGACGACCTTGAGGCCGGGAATGTGGCAGAACCAGGCTTCGAGGCTCTGAGAATGCTGGGCGGCGAGATTCATGCCGGCGCCGGCCATCGTGGTGACCGTCATAGGGAGCCGTGCTTTGCCGCCGAACATGTACCGCATCTTCGCCATCTGGTTGAGGATCTCGTCGCCGCATTCGCCCATGAAGTCCATGAACATGATGTCTATCACGGGGCGACAGCCGGTGGCTGCGGCGCCAACGCCGAGGCCGATGATTCCCGCTTCAGAGATGGGGGTGTCGAGCACACGGGTGGGGCCGAATTCGGCGAGGAGGCCGCGGGTATGGCCGAAGACGCCGCCGTAGCCGGCGATGTCTTCGCCCGCGACGAAGACGAGGGGATCCTCTCTCAGGGCGCAACGGAGGCCGTCGGCGATGGCGGCGACGTAGGTGAGCTTGCGGCTGGTCGTGGCTTCAGCGGTCGTCATCGGGGGGCCTCGTCAGGCGCGGGCAGACTGGTGTCGTAGACGTCCTCGAGGAGCTCATGGGGCTCGGGGAAGGGGCTGCTCTCGGCAAAGGCGACGGCGGCGAGAGCCTCGGCGCGGACTTCGTCGTGGACGGCGCGGGCGTCGTCGGAGCTGAGGATCTGGGCGTCGGCGAGGTGAGCCTCGAGGAGGGCAACGGGGTCGCGCTTGCGCCACTGGAGGACTTCGTCGTCGGTGCGGTAGGAGACGCCCATGCCGCGGATGCCGACGTGGTCGTAGAAGCGGTAGGTCTTGCATTCGAGCAGGGTGGGGCCGTCGCCGCGACGGGCGCGAGCGACGGCTTCGCGGGTGGCCTCGTAGACGGCGATCACGTCCATGCCGTCGACGACGACGCCGGGCATGCCGTAGCCGGCGGCGCGGTCGGCGACGTCGCGGATGGCCTGGTGACGGGCCGGCGGGGTGAATTCGCCGTAGCCGTTGTACTCGCAGACGAAGAGGCCGGGGAGCTTCCAGAGGGCGGCGATGTTGGCCGCCTCGTGGACGCCGCCTTCGTTGCTGGCGCCGTCGCCGAAGAAGGTCACGGCGACGTTGCTGGTGCCGCGGTAGCGGTCGGAGAAGGCGGCGCCGATGGCGATGGGCGGGCCGGCGCCAACGATGCCGTTGGCGCCGAGCATGCCGATCTCCATGTCGCAGACGTGCATGCTGCCGCCCTTGCCCTTGTTGTAGCCGGTGGCCCGGCCGAAGAGCTCGGCGTACATGCGCTTGAAGTCGCCACCCTTGGCGACGAGGTGGCCGTGGCCGCGGTGCGTGCTGGTAATCTGATCGTCGTCGGTGAGGTTTGCCATCACGCCGGCGGCGACGGCCTCTTCGCCGACGTAGAGGTGGAGGGCACCGGGAACGCGCGCGGCTTCCATGAGCTTGCCGGCTTCCTCCTCGAAGACGCGGATGCGAACCATGCGGCGGTGCAGGTCGAGGAGGACATTCCGGTCGACGTCCATGAGGAACTCCTGGGCGGGCGCGCCGCCGGCGAGAGTTGGGCGGAAGATACCGGAAACGGGCGGACCCGACAAAAGGGGTGGCGACAGCTGTGCTGGTAAAGGCTGGCCGTCCGGTTTGCTATACTTCTGGGCAGCCTGAACGGGCTCCCGCATGCCAGCGAAGTGGCAGCAGACGGGGGTAGGTCGATTTGGGTCGGATCAACATCGCGGAAATCCGGCGCCGGCAAATCGTGGACGCCGCTATTCGGGTGATGGCGCGTAAGGGCTGGAACGAGACGTCGATCGACGAGATAACGCGAGAGGCGGGGGTGAGCCGGGGACTCGTCTCGTACCATTTCAAGGACAAGGCGGATCTCCTTTCGGGCGTGCTGGCGCGGTGCGAGGAGGCGTCGAGCACCTCGATCGCGCGCTCGGTCGAAGTTGCGAGCGAGCCGGCCGAGCAGCTGCGAAGCGCGGTCCGCACGGCGCTGCAGCTGACGCGAGACGATCCGGCGATCTACGAGATCTTCCTGCACTTCGTGGCGAGCGGACGAGCGGACCCCTATCTGGCGGAGCAGATCCGGAACCTGTATCGCGGGTTTCGGAAGGTCACGGCAGCAGCCATTCGCAACGGCCAGGCAACGGGCGCGTTTCGCTACGACGTCGATCCGGACGCTGCGGCAGCGCGCCACATCGGCAGCCTGACGGGGTTCGCGATCCAGTGGCTTCTGGACCCGGGCAGCTTCGACTTCGAGGCGGCGGCTGGCCAGACTGAGGAGATGCTGGTGAGCTACCTGACGGCCGGCCCACGACGGCGACCCGAGACCTCGGCAGAGGAGGCGGTCCCCGCGTGAGCGAAGCCCTTTCGTTCGAGGCAGCGGCGTGGTAAGTGGATGGTGAAACGCGCGGGCGCCCTGGTGGAGCCCGCCTGAGGAGGGCAAGGTGCAGCTCGAAGGCAAGGTGGCGGCGATCACGGGCGGGACGCGTGGTATTGGCCGGGGCATCGCGGAGGCGTTTCTGCGTGAAGGCGCGCGGGTGGCCGTCAACGGGCGCAACCCGGAGAAAGGGGCGGGTGCCATTGCCGAGATGAACGCGGACGAGCGGGCGTTCTTCTACGCAGGCGACGTGATGAAGCGGAGCGACGTCGAGGGGTTCATCGACGAGACGGTGCGGCGCTTCGGGCGGATCGACATCCTGGTCAACAATGCAGGCGGCTCGTCGGGGTTCGCGCCGATCGTCGATCTGAGTGACGAAGCCTGGCTGCAGGCAATCGACTGGAACCTGAACTCGACGTTCTGGGGCACACGCCGGGCGTTCAAGTACATGATTCCCCAGCAATGGGGGCGGGTGATCAACATCTCCTCGGTGGAAGGGAAGCAGGCGAAGCCGTCGGTGGCGCCCTATGTGACGATGAAGCACGCGATCAACGGCTTCACCAAGGCGGCGGCGAAGGAAGTGGGGACGCTGGGGATCACCGTGAACGCGATCTGCCCGGGCCTCGTGATCACCGACCTGCTGATGGAAGCGGGGCCGGCCGCCGCCGAAGCGATGGGGCTGACCTTCGACCAGTTTGTGGCGCAGTACGCGGCTGAGGCGGCGACGAAGCGGGTGAACACCGTGGAGGAGGTCGCGGCGATGGCCGTGCTGGTGGCGTCGGACGTGGGTGCCGGGATCACGGGCGCGCTGCTGTCGGTGGACGGGGGCACGACCGCCTACTGAGCCTCGCCCACGCGCGAGGCCGAGACCCGCCGGCGGTGGCAACGACGGCCGCGACACGGCGGCGTTTGACCTGCGCGCTTTTCAGTTGGCCGCTGGCATGGTATTCACTGCGTCCATTGCAGCAGGCGAGAGCCGGCGGCACAGGAGGGAAGCGTGAAGCTGGAAGGCAAGGTTGCGGCGATTACAGGTGGAACGCGTGGCATCGGCCGCGGGATCGCAGAGGCATTCGTCCAGGAAGGCGCGACGGTTGCCCTGAACGGGCGAAGCCAGGCCAAAGGGGAGCAGGCGCTGCGGGAGATGAACGCAGGCGAGCGGGTGATCTTCGTTGCAGGCGACGTGACAAAGCAGTCGGACGTAGAGTCGTTCGTCGACGAGACGGTGCGGCGCTTCGGGCGGATCGACATCCTGGTTAACAACGCGGGCGGCTCCTCGGGGTTCGCACCGATCGTCGATCTGGAGGATGGCCCATGGCAGGAGGCTATCGACTGGAATCTGAACGCGACGTTCTGGGGGACGCGCCGGGCGTTCCGGTACATGATCCCGCAGCAATGGGGACGAGTGGTCAATATCTCCTCGGTGGAGGGCAAGCACGGCAAGCCGGGTATCGCCGCCTACGTGACCACGAAGCACGCCATCAACGGCTTCACCAAAGCGGCCGCGAAGGAGGTGGGGACGCTGGGGATCACCGTGAACGCGATCTGCCCGGGGCTCATCATCACCGACATCGTGCGGGAGAACGGAACGGCGGCGGCGGCGGCGATGGGGCTGACCTTTGAGGGGATGGTGGCGAAGTTCGCCGAGGAGGCGGCGATCAAGCGTCAGAACACGGTCGAGGAGGTGGCGGCGATGGCCGTCCTTCTTGCATCCGACGTGGGTGCCGGGATTACGGGGGCGCTGCTCTCCGTCGACGGCGGCACGGCGTCGTACTGAGGGGACGAGATGACAACGAAGCTGTGCAGTTGGGATTGTGAACCCTCCGCGGAGTACACCCTCTTCACCTGTGGGAATGTCAACGAGGTGCTGCCGGGGGTGACGCGGCCGCTGTATGCAGACCTGGCCACGGAGTGGGACTGGCGTTGGACCGAGGGCGTTACACAGGAGATGCAGGTCCGGGACCTGATCACGATCAAGGCGCCGCCGCATTTCAACATGCTGGGCTTCGTGGGCGGGCGCTGGGCACTGAACGTGTCGTTTTCGCTGGCGCTGACACCGCTGTACGAGATCGGTGAGGGGAGCGCGATGCTCACCTCCTTCTTCGAGGGGGGTGACCAGATCAAGAGCGGGGCTCATGAGGACCGCTCACGCGCGGCAATCGCGCACGACATCATCATGGGCAAATGGGTCGACGCCGAAGGGCTGACGATCGTGGCCGATCGCCTGGCCCGCGATTCCTGGGTGGCGGCGAAGGAACGGCGCCTGGACAGCCTGAGCGACGCGCAGCTCGTGGAGCTGGTGGACGAGAACTCGGTGCTCATGGGGAAGCTGTTCGAACCCCACTTCTACGTCTCGGTGGGCGGTGGGGATTTCCAGGCGCGGCTGGCAGCGATGCTCGATCAGCACGTCCCGGACCATCCGCCGGAGTGGGCGACGACGTTGACGAGTGCCCTGCTCGAGGTGGAGAGCGCCCGCCCGGGCAAGGCGATCTGGGATTTGAGCCGGCTCGTGAAGGGACGTCCCACGCTCGCCTCTGAGGTGGCCGGAGCCTCTGTCGAGCATGTGCTGGCGCGACTGGCGGCACCGCCGACGGCCGACTGGCGGGCGTTGGCAGGCGAGTACCGTCTGTTCATGGAGGAGTTCGGCTGGCGCGGACAGCGGGAGTCGGTCCCTTCGACGCCGACATGGGACGAGGCGCCGAACTTCGTGATCAGCGCCATCCAGGCGGACCTGGCGGCACCGGAGAGCCGCAACCCGCACGAGCGAGAGCGGGAGGCGGCGCGGGCGCGGGTGGAGCTGGAGAAGACGGTGCTGGCGCGCATCCCCGAAGCCGAGCGGCCGGCGTTCGAACGGCATCTGGTGCTGACGCAGTCACTGAGCCGGGCGCGCGAAGGGGTCAAGGCGACGTGGGCGCGGGCGGCGCGCAACTACCGCTGGCCGATCCAGGAGCTGGGCCGACGGCTGGCGCGACGGGGAGTGCTGCAGCGCGCAGAGGACATCTGGTTCCTGCGCCTCGAGGAGCTGCACCGCGCCGGTGAGGGGGGGCTGGGGGCGGAGGAGGCGAGGGCCGTGGTGGCAGCACGGCGGGCTGAGTTCGAGCGGTTGCAGGGTTTCGAAGCCCCAGAAGGGGTGTTCACCTGGCCGGCGGAGCTGGCGCCCATCGGGGCAAAGGCGGACCTGACGCAGCGGCAGTTCAAGGCGCTGGCGGTGAGCCCCGGCGTGGCGACCGGCCGGGCGCGCGTGATCCTGAGCGCGGACGCGGCGGAAGAGGCGCGCATCGAGCCGGGGGAGATCCTTGTTGCCCCGATCACGGACGCACCGTGGACGCCGCTGTTCATCCCGGCCGCGGGGGTGGTCGTAGAAGTGGGGGGCGTGCTCAGCCACGCCGCCACGGTGGCGCGCGAGTTCGGCATTCCGGGCGTCTCCGGCGTGCGCGACGCTACGCGCATCATCCAGACGGGGCAGCTGATCACGATCGACGGGAACACGGGGACGGTCACCATCCACAGCGAGTAGGATGGCGTCTCGAGTACTGCCGAGGAGCCGGGCGTGGAGCTGGGACTGCGGGGGAAGCGGGCGATCGTGACGGGCGGCAGCCGCGGCCTGGGGCGCGCCATCGCGGAGTCGCTGGCGAGCGAGGGCTGCGACGTGGCCATCTGCGCCCGTGGGGAAGAGGGAGTCCGTCAGGCGGTAGACTCCCTCGCGGCGAAGGGCGTGCGCGCCTTTGGCCAGGCGGTCGCCGTGGGCGACAGCGACGAGTACGAGGCATGGGTGCGGGAGGCCGCGGCGACGCTGGGCGGGCTGGACATCTTCGTCAGCAACGCAAGTGCGGGCGGAGCGGGCGGCGGCCGCGGGACATGGAAGGCACACTTCGAGGTCGACCTGATGGGCGCCGTACGCGGTTTCGAGGCGGCTGTGCCGTTCCTGGAGAAAGGCCGGCATCCGGCCTTTCTCATCGTCAACACGACGGCCGCAGTCGAGACCTTTCCGCCGGGAGGTTCGACCGGGGCGTACGGGCCCCTGAAGGCAGCCCTGCTGAACTATGCGAACGCGCTGTCGCAGGTCTACGCCGCGAAGGGGGTCCGGGTGAACTCGCTCTCTCCGGGACCGACGTATTTCGAGGGCGGCCCCTGGCATACGGTCGAGAAGGCGATGCCGCAGTTCTTCGAGATGGTCCGGAGCCTGGAGCCGACGGGCCGCCTGGGGGAGGCGGCGGACGTGGCGAACGCGGCGACCTTCCTCGTAAGCGAAGCGGCTGCGTTCATCACAGGGGTGAATCTGGTGGTGGACGGAGGCTTTACGCGGCGGGTCGCCTTCTGAGGCTCGAAAGCAGGGGCCCCGGACGTAGCCGGGGCCCGAATTCCGCGCGTGGAGCCGACCGCCTTAGGTGGCGCCGGGTCGGCGGGCCGGCGTGCGGCGAAGGCGGCGTTCGATATCCTCGAGCTCTGTCAGAAGGCGCTCGCGCTGGTGATGGAGGGAGGTCAGGTCGTCCTCGTCGGGAGCCTGCCGCCCTGCTGCCCGGACGAGCAGCCGTTGACTGATAAGGTTGGCCATTTCCACCTCCAGGTCGGCCGCTCGAGGCGGCCCCTGTAAGTGTGGCCGGCGGGGCGTTGCAAACGCCTCAATGGCCGGTCAAGAGCGGCCCGCGTCGTCCTCCAACCTGAGCGGGGGAGGTGGCGCGGGGCGTTTGAAGTAGAAGCGCCGGCGATCGGAGAGGCCCACGAGCTCCCAGCCTTCTTCGCCGAGAATGCCGATCGCCGACCAGAGGGAAACGCGGGCGAGGGGCGCTGATCGAGGTCGGACGAGACGGCTGCCCTCGGGAGAACTAAACCAGATGCGACTGCGACGACCGCGGCCGCGCCGGCCTTCCAGGCAGGCGTATTCCCAGCGGGCGGGGAGCGACGGAGCAAGTGTGTGCGCGGTGAGCGGGAGACCCGAGCGTGATGAGTGGTTTCCGGAAACGAGCGCCTCGAGCCCCCGGCCGAGGCCGCGCTTGGCTGGCGGCATGTTCCCCTTCCGTGGTGCTGGCTCCGCTCTCGGATGGGAACTATCGGGCAGGTTTAGGGGACGTGCAAACGCGGATGGTTCGCCTGCGAGAGATCCGTAAGAGGGAAGGCGATTTCCTGATGCGGAAGGGAAGGAAGGAGTCGTTATCTCTAAGGGAGAACCTCTTGCGGAGCGAAAGACGATGTTCGCCTGCCCGTATTGCACCGCGCGTTTCACCGCGAGCCCGGACATCGAGCAACAGTGGTGGGAGGCGCACCGGCGTCGGTTCCACGTGTCGGTAAGGGCGGCGATGCGGCGCGACCAGGAACCAACGGCAGCCTGAGCCCGCTCGCTGCGAACGTTGCAGCGGCGCACCACAATCAGTGGAATTCCGAATTGGCTGCTCGGGCTGGAGCTATGCGCATTGGCGGGGAAGCTTCTATCCACACCACTTGTCAGCCTCGAAATGGCTCGAGTACTACGCCGCGCGCTTCGACACTGTCGAGCTGAACACGACGTTCTATCGCTTGCCGTCGGAAGCGGCCGTGCGCGGCTGGGTCGAGCGGACGCCGGCGGGGTTCTCGTTCGCGGTAAAGGCGAGCCGCTACGTCACGCACGTGCTCAGGCTGCGCGGCCCGGACGAGGCGCTCGTGCGGTTCTTCGGGCGGATCGAGCCGCTTTCGGCAAGAGGCGGGCCGGTCCTCTACCAGACTCCGCCGACTCTGGAGCGGGACCTCGAGGTTCTGAGGAGGTTCCTCGCGCTGCTTCCCCCGGAACGGCTGCACGCGTTCGAGTTCCGCCACGAGAACTGGTGGACGGAGTCGGTCTTCGCGCTACTGCGGGCGAGGGGAGCGGCGTTCGTGCTGTTCGACATGGGTGAGCGAAGGACGCCGCTGCTGGGGACGGCACCGGAGGTCTACGTGCGGCTGCACGGCCCGGAGGAGCGGTTCGCGAGCGCGTACGGCGAGGAGCGCCTGCGCGCGTGGCTGGCGAGGCTGCGGGGAATTGAGGGCGTACGGCGCGCCTGTGTCTACTTCAACAACGACGTCGGCGGGCACGCGCCGGCGGACGCCGCGCTCATGAAGCGGCTCGCAGCCGAGGGGCCGGCCGACGTGAGGTAAGCTGACGGGGTGGCGACAGCGGGCGCGCGGGTGCTCCTGGGGACGGCTTCCTGGACCGACCGGCCCCTGATCGCGAGCGGACGCTTCTACCCGGCCGGGGCGAAGACAGCGGAAACGCGCCTGCGGTACTACGCCTCCCGCTATCCGCTGGTGGAGGCGGACAGCTCGTACTACGGGTTGCCGACGGCGGAGACGGCGCGGGCGTGGGTGGCGCGGACGCCGCCGGGGTTCACGTTCGACGTGAAGGCGTACTCGCTGTTCACCGACCACCCGGCGCCAATTGTCCGGCTGCCGAAGGAGATCCAGGGGTTGCTTCCGGCGCCGCTGGCCGGCCGGACGAACCTGTATCGGAAGGACACACCCGCCGAGGTGGTCGATCTCTGCTGGGCCACGTTCGTGGACGCGCTGCTGCCTTTGCACGAGGCCGGACGGCTGGGCGTGGTGGTCTTCCAGTTCCCAAAATGGGTGTTCCCCGGCCGGGGCACGCACCGTTACCTGGAGGAGGTGAGGTCACGGCTGGGCCCCTATCGTGGCGCGGTGGAGTTTCGGAATGAGCGCTGGATGGCGGGGGCCCAGCAGGAGACGACCCTGGCGCTGCTGGGCGAACTGGGGCTGTCGTACATTGCCGTGGACGAGCCCCAGGGCTTTGCGTCGTCGGTGCCGCCGGTCGCGGCCGCCCCAGCGAGTCCGGCGTTGGTGCGTTTCCACGGGCGCAACGCTGAAACCTGGGAGAAGCGGACGCGAACGTCGGCGGAGCGCTTCGACTACTATTACCGGCCGGAGGAGCTGGCGGAGTGGGTGCCCCGCATCAAGACGCTGACACGGGCGGTGCCGGAGGTACACCTGGTTATGAACACCAATAACTACGACCAGGGACCGGCGAACCTCGAACTACTCCGTGGCGAGCTGCAGGCGAGCGGAATCGCGGTCGAGTCCTGGCCGGGAGAGAGGGCGACGCTGACGCTGTAAGAAGAGCGGGGATCAGGCGTCGGCGCGGAGCTCGGTGACCTGCTGGTTACACCAGTCGATGTTGGCGACATGCTCGCGCCGCATGTCCTGGAGCTCGTCGAGGACCTCTTCGGGCAGGGGTTCGGCAAGGAGAACGTCGACGCGCTTGACGACCCACGCCTGGCCGCGCGCGAGGAGGTCGAGGCGTTCGAGGAGGCCGGGGAGGGCGGCGACCTTGGCGGCGAAGTCGTTCTGGCCCGGTGCCGGGTCGCCGCCCAGGGCGCGGAGGCCACGCTCGAGAACGGCGCAGCTAATCGCCTCGTCGGCTTCGATCTTGGCGAGATGGTTACGGAAGTAGCCCTTGGGCAGGTTCTTCTTGAGTAAGGCGCCGACTTCGACGCCGGCGCGTTCGGCGAGGAGGAGCTCGTTGAGGCGATCGATGTTGGCGGTGTTCATAGCGACATGGTAGCGGAGGCGGAGGCGGCCGTGGCCTGGCCCACGGGGTTCGCCCGCATTCGTGACAGGCGGTACAATCCGGCCGCACAACGCCGGAGCAGAGCAATCGCACGCATGTCCAGGAATCTCGATGCCGTCAACGCGCTGATCACCGCCATCAACTTCGATCGTTTCGCCGAGATCGAGGCCTGGCACGCCCCAGACGTCCTGTTCACGTCATTCCGGGGGCCCATCCTGCACGACAGCGTGGCGGTTGCGGACTGGCAGCGAACCTTCCTGCGCGAGTACGCCGACTGCAGTTACGGGGAGCTCGAGTACGTCGAGGAGGGCGACACCGTCGTCGTGCGGGCGACGATCGAGGCGAAGGGGTACGACTGGCGTCCCTTTACGCAGCGGGTGGTGGAGGTCTTCCGTATGGCGGACGAGGCGGTGGCCGAGCGGCGGCTCTACGGGATGCTGCGCGACACGGAGCTGGACAAGCCGACGGCGGCGGCGCTGGAGCACGCGGTCGGCTTCCGCGGGGGGGATGCGGTGGAGACGCAAAAGCGCGTCTGCGAGGGGTTCACAGCACTGCTGACTGGCGACGTGGAAGCCGCCCGCGAAAGCTTCGCGGAGAAGGCGGTGCTGATCGACGGCGTCTACGGGCTGGCGAACGGTTTCGACAACCTGGCGGCGCTGTTCCTGGCGATTCCCCGGCCGGCGTTCGGTCAGGCGCACGTCAGGGAGCTCTTCGCGGCCGAGCACACGGCACTCGTGGAGGTAGCGATCGCTCCGGAGCGGCCGCGCGCGGCGTACTGGCTACGGCTGGTGGACGGGAAGATCGCGGTAGTCGAGGGCTACTGGATGCTGCGGGAGATCGGTGTGCCGGCGAACGTGGCGTACGATCGCGATCGCCATCAGCGGCAGGTGATCCTGCCCACCTGACGGTATCGCCGGGATGGGCCGCGCCGGCCAGGCCGCAGGCTGAACTACGGGAGGGAGACCCATGGCGACGATGTACTACGACAAGGACGCCGACCTTTCGCTGCTGAGCGGCCGGAAGATCGCCGTGATCGGGTTCGGTTCACAGGGACATGCGCACGCGCTGAACCTGAAGGACAGCGGCTGCGAGGTGATGATCGGGCTATACCCTGGCTCGAAGTCGTGGGCGCAGGCGGAGGCGGCCGGGCTGCGCGTGGCGACGGTGGAGCAGGCGGCGCGCGAGTCGGACATCATCATGGTGCTGGCGCCGGACCAGGTTCAGAAGGCCATCTACGAGCAGGGGATAGAGCAGGGGCTGAGCGAGGGGAAGATGTTGCTCTTCGCGCACGGCTTCAACATTCATTTCCAGCAGATCCAGCCGCCGCCGTTCGTGGACGTGGCGATGGTGGCACCGAAAGGCCCGGGGAATCTGGTGCGCCGCGTGTTCACGGAAGGCGGCGGCGTCCCCTGCCTTGTGGCGATCCACCAGGACGCGTCGGAGGTGGCGAAGCAGATTGCGCTCGCCTATGCGAAGGGCCTCGGTGGCACTCGTGCCGGGGTCCTCGATACGACGTTCCGGGAGGAGACGGAGACGGACCTCTTCGGGGAGCAGGTGATCCTCTGCGGCGGGCTGTCGTCGCTGATAAAGGCGGCGTTCGAGACGCTCGTAGAGGCCGGATATCAGCCGGAGAGCGCGTTCTTCGAGACGATGCACGAGCTGAAGCTGATCGTGGACCTGATCTACGAGGGCGGCCTCGCGCGGATGCGCTATTCGATAAGCGACACGGCGGAGTACGGGGACTACACGCGCGGTCCGCGCATCATCACGGAGGCGACGCGGCAGGAGATGAAGAAGATCCTCCGCGAGATTCAGACTGGCCAGTTCGCCAGGGAATTCATCCTCGAAAACATGGCGGGCCGGCCACATTTCCTGGCGACGCGCCGGCTGGAAGCAGAGCACCCCGTGGAAGCGGTTGGCGGGGAGATGCGGGCGATGATGAGCTGGCTGACGCAGAAGAAGTGAGGGCGGCGCCCCAGGGCTTCTGAGGTCGGGCCCCGCTAAGCTGCGCGCGTGGAGTTTGCGTCGGGCACTCTGGTCGGTGCGCTCGACAGGGCGGGCATCGTCGCGTTCGCACTGTCGGGCGTGGAAGTGGGCGCGCGCAAGCAGCTCGACGCCTTCGGGCTGCTGGTGATGGGCGTCGTGACGGCGACGGGCGGCGGCCTGATGCGCGACGTGGTCATCGGACGCGTGCCGTTCGTGCTGGCGCGCGAGGACTACCTGCTCTGGGCGGTGCTCGCCTCGGCGGCGGCGATCGCCGTGGTCTGGGGGCAGCGGCGCATTCCCCGGCTGCTGGTGGCGGTGGCCGACGCCCTGGGGCTGGGCGCGTTTGCGGCCGCGGGAGCGCTGGCCGGGATCACGGCGGGGCTTTCCCTGCCGGCAGTGCTCGTGCTGGCTGTGTTGACCGGGACGGGCGGCGGCGTTTTGCGCGACCTTCTGGCCGACCGCGTGCCACTGGTCCTGCGGTCGGAGATCAATGCGACGGCGGCGCTCCTGGGCGGACTGGCGCTCTGGACAGTGGAGCCGCTCTCCAACAGCGCGGCGGCCCTCACCGGCCTGGCAGTGGGGGCAGTCGTGCGCGTGACGGGCGTGGCGTTCGACCTGCACCTGCCCGCGCCGGGGCGAAGGAGAGGCGAAGGGCCGAGGGAAGAGTAGGCGACAGCGGGCGCACGGGGTCAGACTGGCCGGCGGCCTACGTGTTCTCGCTGGCTGGCAGTAGGGCGGCTTCGGGCCGGATGGGCGGAAGCGCGGCCTCGGTGTGGTGCTCGCGCACCCAGGCGAGGCGCGCCTGCCAATGGGCCGGATGGCCGAGCCAGCGGCGCTCGCGTTCGTGCACCCACTTCCAATCGGCCCAGCAGAGGAGGGCGAGGTCGAGGTCGCGCCGGGCGAGGCGGCGAATGGGCCGGAGGGCGGGATCGCGGTCGCGTTTGCGCGTTTCGACCTTATCAGCGAGGAGGACGATCTTGGCGAGGAGCGGCATCGTCGGCGCACCGAGGGTGTGGTCCCGAACGGCGGCGAGGGCCTCTTCGTCGATCACCCGAAAACGCTCGCGAAGGACGTGGGCGGCGAGCGGCCCGTGGAGCAGCACGGGGCTCGCTTCGTCCGCGGCGACCACGGGCAGGCCCGTTTCGCGGGCGAGGCGGAGCTGCGCGGAGGGGGAGTGGGCGCGGAAGAGGTCGTGACCCCAGACGGCGAGCTCGGTGCGGACCGGATCGACGTCCCAGATCCGGGCGAGGTCGAGGGCTTCGGCGCGGACGCGGCGGACGTGGGCGACGAGGCCCTCGGGGCAGCGCTCCAGCTCGGCGCGAACGGCTTCAAGCTGCCGACGGAGGCCCGGCGTCATCCTTCAGGGCCGAGCTTGCGGCCGCCAAGGAGGTGGAGGTGGAGGTGGGCGACTGTCATGCCGGCTGCGTCGCCGACGTTGATGGCGAGGCGGTAGCCGGATTCGTGCACGCCTTCGATGCGGGCGACGTCGCGGGCGAGGGCGAAGACCCCGGCGAGGATCTCGGCGTGGCCCCAGTCGACGTCGCGCGCCGTCGGGATATGGACCTTCGGGATGACGAGGACGTGGACGGGGGCGCGGGGGTTGATGTCGCGGATGGCGAAGGCCTGGCCGTTTTCGGCGAGGCGATCGACGGGGACCTCGCCACGCTGCATGCGACAGAAGAGGCAATCAGGGCTCATCGCGCCATTCTAGGGGGACGGGCGCCGAGCGGGGAGGGATGGCTCGGCGTCTGACAGCATGGCGTGGTTGGAGGGCCGATGCTAGGATGGCGCCGGCACAGCGTGTCTCTTTGCCCCGGCGCCGTGTGGTCGCCGGGTTTCTTTCGCGTGCCGAAGTCAGCGATATCGAGGCCCCGCGATGGTAGACCACCTGACTGCCGAACAGAAGCTCGATCAGCTCATCGAGATGAAGGCGCAGATCGCGCTCGGTGGCGGCGAGAAGCGGATCGAAGCGCAGCACAGCCGTGGCAAGCTGACGGCGCGCGAGCGGATCGACCTGCTGCTGGACCCGGGGACGTTCGAAGAGATCGACCCGCTCATGCGGCCGCGGGGGCACGGTGCCGGCCAGTCGCTCGGCGAAGCGGTGGTCACGGGCTGGGGGCGGATCGACGGGCGCCCGGTCTATGTGTTCGCCTACGACTTCACGCTGCTCGGCGGCTCGCTGAGCGAGGCGGTGGGCGAGAAGATCCTGAAGGTGATGGACCTGGCGATGATGACGGGCGCGCCGATCGTGGGCATCCAGGACTCGGGCGGCGCGCGCATCCAGGACGGGCCCGAGAGTCTGCAGGGCTTCGGCGAGATCTTCGCGATGAACACACTCGCGAGCGGGGTGGTGCCGCAGATCAGCGTGATCATGGGGCCCTGCGCCGGGGGAGCGGTCTACAGCCCGGCGATCACGGACTTCATCTTCATGACCGAGGGTACCGGCCAGATGTACATCACCGGGCCAGACGTGATCCGGGCAGTGACGGGTGAGGAGGTCTCGCACGAGGAGCTGGGCGGGGCGGACGCGCACGCAACCAAATCGGGTGTGGCCCACTTCGCCATCGCGGGCGAAGAGGAGACGCTTGCCGAGGTACGGCGGCTGCTCTCGTTCCTGCCTTCGAACAATGCCGAGGACCCGCCCGTCGTCTCCAGCGGCGACGACCCGGAGCGGACCGACGAGGACCTGCTCACGATCGTACCGGCTGACCCCAACCGGCCGTACGACGTGCGCGAGGTGATCCACCGGATGGTGGACGACGGGGATTTCATGGAAGTTCACGAGATGTTCGCCCCGACCGTGGTGGTGGGGTTCGCGCGCATGGGCGGGGGGACGGTGGGGGTGGTGGCCAACCAGCCGATGCAGCTGGCGGGCGTGCTGGACATCAACGCTAGCCGGAAGGCGGCCCGCTTCGTGCGCTTCTGCGATTGCTTTAACGTGCCGCTGGTGACGCTTGTCGACGTGCCGGGGTACCTGCCGGGGACGAACCAGGAGTACGGGGGGATCATCACGCACGGCGCGAAGCTGCTCTTCGCCTACAGCGAGGCCACCGTGCCCAAGGTCGCGGTGATCCTGCGCAAGGCGTACGGCGGGGCCTACATCGTCATGTCGTCGAAGCACCTGCGCGGTGACACGAACTTCGCCTGGCCGACGGGCGAGGTGGCGGTGATGGGGCCAGACGGCGCGGTGAACATCGTGTACCGCGAGGAGCTAGCGCGTGCGGAGAACCCCGAGGCCCGCCGCAAGGAGCTGATCGAGGAGTACCGCGAGCGCTTTGCGAACCCGTACATCCCGGCGGGGCGCGGCTTCGTCGACGACGTGATCGACCCGCGGCGGACGCGGACGAAGGTGATCCGGGCGCTCGAGATGCTCCAGAACAAGGCGGACCGCAACCCGCCGAAGAAGCACGGGAACATTCCGCTCTAGCGGCAAGGAAGCGCAGGTGGGTGGGCGGCCTCCTGCTGATTGCCAGGCTGGAAGAGGAAGGAGCTGACGAGATGGAGTTGCGATCGATCAAGCTCGCGGAGTTCGAAGACTTCTCCCGCTGCATGGCCCTGGCCTTCCTGTTTGACCATCGGCCGGAGGGCCTCGAAACGCGGGCGCGGGTGTTCGAAGCGGAGCGGAGCCTGGGCGCGTTCGACGGCGACGAGATGGTCGGCACGGCCGGCATCTATTCTTTTCGCATGGCGGTGCCGGGGGGCGAGGTGGCGACGGCCGGAGTCACCGTGGTGACGGTGCGGGCGACGCACCGACGGCAAGGAATCCTCACGGCGATGATGCGTCGTCAGCTGGCCGACGTGCGGGCGGGCGGCGAGCCGCTTGCTGCGCTCTGGGCTTCGGAAGCACCGATCTACGGTCGTTTTGGCTATGGCCTGGCGGCGGAGACAGCCGACCTGAGCATCGAGCGTGTGCAGGCCGGGCTCGCGTGGCCGGTGCGCACAAGCGGCAGGTTGCGCGTGGTAGACGCTGGCGAGGCGGCCCGCCGGTGGCCGGCGATCTGGGAAGGTGTCCGCGCGAGCCAGCCGGGGATGATGCCGCGCACGGAGGCCTGGTGGGAGACGAAGGTCTTCCTGGATCCACCCGAGCGCCGGGCCGGTTTCACCGGAAACATCTATGTGCAGTATGAGGAAGGCGGCGAGGTCGAGGGGTATGTCCGCTACCGCACGAAGGGTGAGTGGCGGCATGGTTTGCCGGATGGCGTGCTGCGGGTCGAGGAGCTGATGGCTTTGAATGGGAAAGCCTACGGTGCGCTCTGGAAGTACGTCTTCGGCGTCGATCTGGTCGGAATGGTGGAGGCGCCGATGCGCCGCGTCGACGAGCCGCTCATCTGGATGCTCGCCGACCCGAGACGACTGCAGCGGCATCTCCACGACTCGCTCTGGCTGCGGATCGTCGACGTGGAACGGGCGCTCGCTGGGCGGCAGTACGGGGCCCCGGGCCAGCTGGTTCTGGAGGTGCGGGACGACCTCTTCCCCGCCTGGGGTGGCCGGTTCTCGCTCGCCGCCGCAGAGGACGGGACTGCGTGCTGCGAGCGGACAGCTGCGAAGGCCGACCTGGAGATGGGAGTCGCGGAGCTGGGGGCGCTCTACCTTGGCGGCGTGCCGATCGCGGGGCTCGCGCTGGCAGGCCGCGTGAAGGGCGAAGAGGCTGCCCTCCGCCAGGCCGATCGCATGTTCTCCTGGGATGTCCAGCCCTGGTGCCCGGAGATCTTCTGACGGCCAGAGTCGGGCGGTTTCCCGCGCCTGACCGGGGAGAACCCCAATGACAGGCGTCGAGCGCGCCGGCTGACAATGCGAGGGTGACGGCTCCGCGCGGAACCGACGCGAGGGCCGTCCGGGGTGAGCATTGGTGCAGCCGCGGGAAACAGAACCACACGGCAAGCGGGCGCACGACACCTTCCGGGCCGTCGGCTCACTACCGCCGTTGCCGGCGGTGGCATTGCGTGTGATCCGGGTGGCGCAGGACCCGAAGTCCTCGGCGTCGGACCTGGCGATGGTGCTGGCAGCCGACCCGGGGCTGAGCGCGACGCTGCTGCGCGTGGTGAATTCCGCCGCCTACCGGCGTACGCGCGAGATCACGTCGGTGCAGGAGGCCCTCGTCCTGCTCGGCTTTATCCAGGCGCGGAACATCGCCATCAGCAGCGCGATCACGGCGCACTATCGTCCGGACTCGCTGAACGCTCTTTTTCGGATCGACGCCTTCTGGCGGCATTCGCTGGCGGTAGCTTTCCGGGCGGCCGAGCTGGCGGGGCGGATGCGCGTCGACGTTCCGGGCGCCTTCACGGCGGGAGTTCTTCACAACATGGGCCGTCTGGCGATGTTCTTCGGCGACCCGGCGGGCATGGACCAGGCGGTGGCCGAGGCGATGCGGCGGGACGCTGCGCTGGACGACGTGGAAGAGGAGCTCCTTGGCATCGACCATGGCGAGGTGGGACGCTTGCTGGCGGAGCGGTGGCGGCTTCCTCTGGAGACGCGGGAGGCGATCGCCGGGCACCATGGCCGCGGCGGGCGCGAACCGCGCGAGGGGTCGCTGGCGGCGCTGGTCGCCGAGGCCGACCGGTACTGTGTCGGGCTGGGGTTGCTGCCGGGGTACGTTGTGCCCGGACGGGCTGCAGCCGGGGCCGACGCGGCGGGGCTCGCACTGCTTAACCAGGTCGGTCGGCTGATGCAGCTCGTGAGCGGCGAGCCGGTGGGCGTGCGCGGGTAGAGGAAGGCCCTGCCTGCCGGCGAGGCCGGTTCGTGCGGTCGCGGCAAACGGGGGGCCGTGGTAGCGTGGAGGCCCCGCGCCCGGTCCGCCGTCGCGCGAATCCCACCTGCGATACGGACAACACGATGACCAGAGTCGGCATCATGGAGACGGCCATCCGCGATGGCCATCAGTCGCTCCTGGCGACGAGGATGCGTACGGAGGACATGATCCCGGCGCTCGAGGCGATGGACGAGATCGGCTACCACAGCATCGAATGCTGGGGCGGCGCGACCTTCGACACGGCGATGCGCTTCCTCAAGGAGGACCCCTGGGAGCGGCTGCGCCAGATCAAGTCGCGGCTGAAGAAGACGCCGACGCAGATGCTCTTGCGCGGCCAGAACGCGGTCGGTTACCGGCACTACGCGGACGACGTGGTGTACGCGTTCTGTGACCGAGCGCGGCAGAACGGGATGGACATCTTCCGTGTGTTCGACGCGCTGAACGACACGCGCAACCTGGAAGTGCCGTTCGAGGCCGTGAAGCGCGCGGGCGGGCACGTGCAGGCTGCGCTCTGCTACACGACGAGCCCTGTGCACACGGTCGAGAGCTTCGCCGGCATCGCCGACCGGATGGTAGCAATGGGCGCGGACTCGCTCTGCGTCAAGGACATGGCGGGAATCCTGAGCCCGGCGATGGCGGGGACGTTGGTCGGTCGGCTGAAGAACGACCATCCGACGATGTCTGTGCAGATGCACTGTCACGACACGTCGGGATATTCGGAGATGGCCTATCTGGAGGGGGCGAAGGCGGGAGCGGACGTGATCGACACGGCGCTCAGCCCGCTCGCGGGGGGCACCTCCCAGCCGGCGACGGAGACGCTCGTCGCGGCCCTGCGGGAGTACCCGGATCTCGACACGGGCCTGGACATGGCGAAGCTGGAGGAGCTGGCGGCGTACTTCAAGGGCGTACGGCGCAAGTACTGGAAATTCGAAAGCGGGTTGCTCGGCGTGGACGCCGGCGTGCTCTCCCACCAGGTGCCCGGCGGCATGATTTCGAACCTGGTAGGCCAGCTGCGCGAACAGGGCGCGGAGGCCAAGCTTGGGCAGGTGCTGGAAGAGAACGCGCGGGTGCGCGCGGACCTCGGCTACCCGCCGCTCGTCACACCGAGCTCGCAGATCGTGGGCACACAAGCGGTGCTGAACGTGCTGACGGGGAAGCGGTATGGGAGCGTGACGCGAGAGACGAAGAACCTGGCCCGCGGCATGTACGGCCAGACCACCGTGCCGATCGCACCAGAGGTCCTGCAGGCCATCCTCGGCGACGAGCAGCCGATCGACCATCGCCCGGCTGACGACCTGCCCCCCGAGATGGAGGCGGCGCGGGAGGAGGCGGGGCCGCTCGCCCGCGACGTCGATGACGTGCTCAGCTACGTGATGTTCCCGCAACCGGCCAAGGAGTTCCTACATTGGCGCAGCGAGGGCGGTGGGCCGGAACGGGAGCTGGTGGCGGCCGTCGCTGCTGCGCTCGCGGGGGTGGGCGAGAAGAAGGCGGCCGCGGCACCCGTGTCTGCGCCCGCGACGGCAGCGACAGACGGGGGCGCCTGGCGGCAGTTCGGCCGCATGCGCCAGATGCGATAGGCAGGGGACGATGGCACGACTCACAATCGGCGGGCGCAGCTACGATGTGGAAGTCCGGGGGGACCGGGTCGTCGTCGACGGCCACGAGTACCCTGTGACGGTGCGCGAGGAGAACGGCTATGAGGCGGTCATGGCCGGTGGCGTCGGCTACCGCGTGCAGCTGCCGGCACCGGAGGCACGCGCCAGCGGCATGGAAGTGCACGTGGACTATCGCCCCTTCACCCTGGAGTACGAGGGACGGTTTGGGGGTAGCGCGACGGTGCGCCCGGCGCGTCCGGCCAGCCAGCCCGCTGGAGCAGCGCCGCGCGCGGGGGTGAAAGGCGGCGTCACGGCGCAGATCGCCGGGCGCGTGCTCTCGATCAAGGTGAAGGCGGGGGACCAGGTGAAGTCGGGCGACATTCTCCTCATCCTGGAAGCGATGAAGATGGAGAACGAAATAAGGGCGCCGGGGGACGGCACGGTGCGCGAGGTGGCGGTGACGGAGGGTGCGCGGGTGCTGGAGGGGGAGACCCTGGTCGTCATCGACTGAGGCGGCGCCGCCTGCAAGAGGTCCGCAAGCCGACCAGAGCCATCGCTTTAGTCGATATCTTGTGCACCTGGGTTCACAATCGGCCTATACGGCCTTACCCTCTTACGGGTAGGCCTGGCCGAGGGGGGAACCGACGATGGCAATATCCGAGGCACCGTCGAACGTGGTCGACGTGGTGATGGCGAGCGCGCCGCGCGTGCATCGGAACCTCTCCTCGCCCGTGTTGTACGAGTACGCCGTCCGGCGCGGTGAGGGCAAGCTCCTCCAGGGGGGCACGTTCGCCGTGCGCAGCGGGCCGCGAACAGGGCGCAGCCCGAACGACAAGTTCATTGTGAAATCACCCGACGTCTCGGAGCTGGTCTGGTGGGGCCCGCACAACCAGGCGATGACGCCGGCGACGTTCGAGCGAATTCGGACGAAGATGGTGCGGTACCTGAGCGGCCGAGAGCTCTTTGTGCAGGACTGCGTCGTCTCGCAGGACCCGGACCACCAGCGGACGGTGCGTGTCGTGACGGAGCAGGCATACCACAGCCTCTTTGCGCGCACGATGTTCATCCCGCGGACGCCGCTCGGGGAGGGGGTGACGCCGGACCTGACGATCCTGCACGCGCCGAACCTGCACCTCGACGGCGAGACCGACGGGCTGAACAGCGACGCCGTCGTGGCGCTTCACCTCGCCGAGGGGCAGATCCTGATCGCCGGCACGGCCTATGCGGGCGAGATGAAGAAGTCCGTCTTCACGGCGATGAACTACTACCTCCCGTTGGCGGGGGCACTGTCTCTGCATGCCTCGGCGAACGTCGATCCGAGGACGGGGCGCACGGCCGTCTTTTTCGGCCTTTCGGGAACAGGCAAAACGACGCTGAGCACGGACCCGGAGCGGCTGCTGATCGGGGACGACGAGCAGGCGTGGACGAGCGCCGGGATCTTCAACATCGAGGGCGGCTGCTACGCCAAGGTGATTCGTCTTTCGAAGGAGGCGGAGCCGGACATCTTCGAGACGACGCACCTCTTCGGCACGATTCTCGAAAACGTGGTATTCGACGAGGACTCCAGGGACGTGCACCTCGACGACGATTCGATCACGGAGAACACGCGCGGCAGCTATCCGCTCACGTCGCTGGCGCACGTCTACCAGGGGCAGGTGGCGCCCCATCCGAGCCACGTCATCCTGCTCACGGCGGACGCCTTTGGCGTGCTGCCGCCGATCGCGCGGCTGACGCGGGAGCAGACGCTCTACCACTTCCTCTGCGGCTATACGTCCAAGCTGGCGGGGACGGAGTTGGGGGTGACGCGGCCGAAGGCGACCTTCAGCGCCTGCTATGGCGCACCTTTTAGGGCGCTCAATCCGACGGTGTATGCCGAGCTGCTGCAGCAGCGGCTGGCGACGACGGGGGCGCAGACGTGGTTGATCAACACGGGCTGGGTCGGCGGGCCATACGGGGTTGGGAGCCGGATAGCGATCCAGGAAACGCGGAAGATGGTCCGGGCGATCCTGAACGACGCCTTTGTCGGCATCGGCATGCGGCATGATCCGGTGTTCGGGTTCGACGTGCCGCTCGCCGTGCCGGGCGTCGATCCACGCCTTCTGCAACCGCGGGAGGTTTGGGCGAGCGGCGAGGCGTACGACCTGGCGGCGGTCGACCTGGCCGCGCAGTTCGCCGGCGCCTTCGCGCCGTTCCGGCCGCTGGTCAGCCCGGCGGTGGCGGCGGCCGGCCCGTAGCAGGCTCCAGCTCTAACGCCGCGGGGCGTTCGGCCGAGATGGCGGGCCCCTGCGGGCCATGCGGCGGCAGATGGAAGGTGCGAACCTGAGGGCTGGAGCAGGCTGCGAGATGGGACCACGCGTCAAGGATGGACCAGGCATGCGAGGGCGTGCCGCGGCTGCGGAAGCCGGGGAGGCGGCCAGGCGCGAGGCACGTCCCGACCGCGAGCGGTGGCGGCGCGGGGCGGCCGCGATCGCGGGTGCCCTGCTGATCGGCATGGCGATCGTGCTGGCGGCGGTCATCATCCCGGCGGTGGCGACGGACACGCACCCGGCGTTGAATCGCGGGCCGTCAATTGCGGCGTTCTCAGTGCACATCGTGGCGGCGTTGGCGGCCGGTGGGCTACTCGTGGGCAGCGCAACCATCCTGCGGCGAAGGGTATGGGCGATTATCGCCATGGTGATGGCGGTGGTCCTCGCTCTTGCACTCTTCGACGCCGCGGCGGAATTCCGGCAACACGGACGGGATCTCAAGGTGGCGACGCGGGCGATGTGGGTCGGTGCCGCCATTGAGGTCGGGGCCGCCGTGCTGGCCGCGTTCGCCGCCTTCGCAGGACCCGGACAACGGTCACGGTCTTAGGCGACGGGATTCGGGCGAGGGCCGGCGGCGGGGGACCCGTTTCCTTCTCTATCCGGGCAGCCAGCGCAGCGGGGAAAGGTCGCGTCGGGCGCCATCGTCGAGAGCCCCGCTCCGGCGAGGAGCGAGCGCAGACGCCAGAGAGGGAGACCCATGACGGCGCAATAACAGCCGTCGAGGCGCTGGACGAGCTGCGGGTCCTCCTCCTGGATGGCGTAGGCACCGGCCTTGTCGAGCGGGCGGCCGGAGGCGACGTAGCGGGCGATGACCGCGTCGTCGAGAGAGGCGAGCGTGACCATGGCCTCGGTCAGCGTCGCCCGGGCCGCACCGGCGGCGACGACTGCCACGCCTGTCATCACGCGGTGGGTGCGGCCCTGCAGTGCCGTGAGCATGGCAAGGGCGTCGGCCGCGTCGGCGGGTTTGCCGTATTCCCGGTCGTCGTCGGCAACGATCGTGTCCGAGCCGACGACGACCGCGGTCGGATAGCGAGCGGCGACAAGCCGGGCCTTGGCGGTGGCGAGGCGTAGAGCGTCGGCGCGGGGTTCGCCCGTCATTGTCTCGGGCAAGTCGGCGGGATGGACTTCGAAGCGGGTTAGGAGCGCGGCGAGGAGCGCGCGCCGGCGAGGGGAGGCGGACGCGAGGATGACGATCATCCGGGCCCGGCGGACGGTTCGCGGAGCGAGAGGCGCGCGACGCATTCGATGTGGCCCGTCTGCGGGAACATGTCGACAGGGGTGACGTGGTCGATCCCGTAGCCGCCCTCGACGAGCAGGCGGAGGTCCCTGGCCAGGGTCGCCGGGTTGCAGGAGACGTAGACGACGGCGCCGGGGCGGAAGCGGGCGATGGCCTCGATGACGGAGGGGTAGCAGCCGGGGCGCGGTGGGTCGAGCAGAATGGCGTCTGGGGCGGCCTCCAGCAGTGGGAGGACGTCTTCGACTTTGCCGACCCGGAGGTCGACGTTCGGGGCGTGCGCGGTGTTGACGAGAGCGTCCTTGCCGGCGCTATGGGATTCTTCGATGGCGATCACGCGGTTGAAGCGTGGGGCGAAGACCACTGCGAAGGTGCCCACGCCGGCGAAAGCGTCGACGAGCAGGTGCCCGCTCGAGGGGAGTGCTTCGCCGACGAGGCGGACCATTTCCTCGGCCTGCGCGGCGTTCACCTGGAAGAAGGCCGACGCGCTCACCTGGAAGCGGTGGCCGGCGAGCTGCTCGGTGTAGGCTCTCTGGCCGGTGGGCAGATCGACTTCGGGGAGCGCGGGGTTGATCAGGTAGTCGCCCGTGGCTTCGCTGTGGCGCACCTGAAGCTGATGGAGGCCGGCACCATGGCCCTGCAGGCGGGGAAGGAGACGGCTGACCCACGGGTTGGCGATGGGACAGCACTCGACTTTGAGGAGGACATGCCCGCGGCGGCTGATGAAGCCGACGTCGCCGAATTTCTTGCCAGTCGAGAAGCGGAGGTGGTTGCGGTAGGCCCAGGGTGTGGTCGCGCCGACGATCGGCCGGACGACGGCGTCGTCGAGGCGGCCGATGCGACGCAGCTGCTCGCGGACGATCGTCTCCTTCGCCGCCAGCTGGGCGTCGTAGGTGAGGTGCTGGAGCTGACAGCCGCCGCATTCGCCGAAGAGCGGGCAGCGGGGGGCCACGCGGTCGGGCGAAGGCTCCAGAACGCGGACGGTCACAGCTTCGACGTAGTCGGGGTGGGCACGCTCCACGCTGGCTTCCACCAGCTCGCCCGGTGCGGCGTGGGCGACAAGTGCGACACGGCCGTCCTCGAGGTGGGCCAGGGCGGCGCCGCCGGCAACGAGCGGGCCGACGCGGAGGCGGAGGGTGTCGCCGACGAAGGGCGGAGCAGAGGCGACGGGCGGGCGGGAACGACGGGGCACCCGCCCAGCTTAGGCGCCAGTCGGGGCTATGGTGAACCGGAGCGTCACCCGCGCCGCCGCGGGGTCTTGGGCTGACTTGCCACTGTCGCTAGAACTCGCCCGAGGCGGTAGTGGGGCGCGTCGATCGCCACGAGCGTGCCAGCACGGGGATCGACGATTCGGGCGACGATGCGCGGATGGGCCGCTGAGAGCTCGTCCAGGGTGCGGTCGGTGGTGACCACGGTCGGTAGTCCGGCAACAGTGCGATAGTTGACGATCTGGTAGAGCTTCTCCTCGGCCCAGGGGGAGGTGGCCTGGGCGCCGAGGTCGTCGAGGACGAGCAGACCGGCGTTGCGCACGTCGTCGAAGAGCTCGTCGTAGCCGACGTCGCTGCCAGGGGCGAAGGAGGCGCGAAGGTGATCGAGGAGGTCCGGCACGACGGCGAAGAAGACGTCACCGCCGCCGGCAAGGACGCGATTGGCGACCGCACAGGCGAGGTGCGTCTTGCCGCAGCCATTGCTGCCCTGGAGGATAAGCCAGCCCTGCGGATCGCCGGCGTATGCGAGTGCGGTGCGGAAGGCGGCGTCGAGCGAGTCGCGCTCATCCGGGCGAAGGCCGGCGCCGCGGACGTCGAAGTCACGGAACTGCGATTCGGCGAGCCGTTCGCGGGCGAGGCCGCCGACCTGGCGATAGCCTCCTTTGCGCTGCGGAGCGAGGGCGAGGATCGTGGCGAGGGCCTCGTCGCAGAGCCGGGTGGCAAGGCGGTCGTCGAGGTCGCGCGGGCGCGCGGTGCAGGTGAACACCGTCGGTAGGGCGGCGTTGTAGCGATGGTTGACGATCTGGAAGAGCTTTTCGCGCACCCAGGGAGTGCTCGAGGCGGCGTCGAGGTCGTCGAGGAGGAGGAGGGGCGCGTTGCGCACGTGCTCGAAGAGCTGGTCGTAGCCGAGGTCCTCGGCGCCGGCGTCGAAGCTCGCGCGGAGGTGGTCGAGCAGGTCGGGCACAACCATGAAGAGGGCCGGCGCGCCGAGGGCGACGCGCGCGTTGGCGATGGCCGCGGCCAGGTGAGTTTTGCCGCTGCCGCTGGGGCCGCTGATGACGAGCCAGCCGGCTGGCTGCGCGGCGAAGGCCTGGGCGGCGGCGACGGCTGCCTGGAACCAGGGGCTCTCCTGGTCCCGGCCCCCGGGGAGGAGGGTGTCGAAGGCGAAGCGGGTCAGGGAGCCCAGGTTGCTGAGCCGTTCGAGGCGGGAACGGCGCACGTCGTCGGCCTCGTCGAGGACGCAGTCGCAGGGCTCGGCTTTGCCGAAGCGGGGGTGGTCAAGCGGGCGATCGCGGCGGACGAAGCCCGCGCCGCCGCAGAGGGGGCAAGGGTCGGCGTCAGCGGCCTGGGGGGATGGTTCCGAGGGCAGCGCCGAGGAAGCGGCGTTTCTGCTCTTCGAAAGAATCTCGTCCAGTCGTTTCATTGCTCCGGCCCTCCTGGGCCCACCTCTGCAGGATGCGTTCGACGTAGCGCCAGCTGCGGAGGTTGAGCTCTGCCGCTTCGCGGAAGGCCTCTTCGATCCACTCGGCGGGGTAAGCCTCGGCCGCCGCAAGCAGGCGCTCCCCCACCATCGGCGTGATGGTGCCCACGTGCTCTTCGTACAGGCGAAAGATGCCGGGGCGCGGTTCGAAGGCCACGGGCAGGGCGACAGTGCCGGGGCGGAGACGGATCTCGCTGGCACGCGCCCGGGCGACCGCGCGCCGCGAGCCCGGATTGTTGACGAAGTAGACAGCCTCTTCGCCGTCGTCACTGGTGAGGCGGAGCACGAGGAGGGCACCGGCGCGCGCGCAGGCGAGGAGGCCGCGCTCGAGGCCGGCGCGGCCCCCGCCCAGGGCCGTGAACGAGGCGGCGGCGCCGGGCGCGGCCCAGATTTCGCCGGCGGTGACGAAGCGGGCCTCAGCGCGCTGTTCCTGGATAAGGCGCGACGCCCAGAGGAAGGCGAGGACGTCGCCTGGCGCGGAAAGGGTCGGCAGCACGGCGCTGAAGAAGAGGTTCGGGATGGCGGTTGCGCTGCTGAGGCCGGGAAACCCGGCGAAGGCTTCCCCGCTCATTCGAGGTCCTCGGCGCGGATCTTCCAGTCTTCGAAGCGGGCGAGACGCTCGCGGAAGTGAAGCTCGACGTTGCCGGTCGGGCCGTTGCGGTGCTTGGCGACGATGACCTGGGCGACCCCCTTGGGGTAGGCGCTGTCGGGCAGCTCGGGATGCTGCTGTCCCCATTGCTCGGGGGTGACGTAGAGCTCTTCGCGGCTGAGGAACATGACAACGTCGGCGTCCTGCTCGATGGACCCGGAGTCGCGCAGGTCGGAGAGCATGGGCGTCCGGGGGTGGCGGTTCTCGATGGCGCGGGAGAGCTGGGCGAGGGCGATGATGGGGACGTCGAGCTCGCGGGCGAGGGCCTTGAGCGTGCGGGAGATATAGCTGATCTCCTGGACGCGGTTCTCGCGATGTCCGAAGGATTCGCCCTGCATGAGCTGCAGGTAGTCGATGACGATGAGGTCGACGCCCTTCTCGCCGTGCAGGCGGCGGGCCTTGGCGCGGAGCTCAGCGGCGCTGAGGACGGGGCTGTCGTCGAACCAGATGTTCGCCTCAGAGAGCTCGCCGGAGGCACGGATGATGCGCCGCTCTTCGAGCTCCGTCTGCTGGCCCAGGCGGAGGCGGGTGTTGTCGACTTCAGATTCGGCGGAAAGCAGGCGGATGGCGAGCTGTTCGGCCGACATCTCCAGCGAGAAGAAGACGACGTTGGCGTGCTGGTTCAGAGCAGCGTTGCGGGCGATGCCGAGGGCGAAGCTGGACTTGCCGACGCTCGGACGTGCGCCAACGATGACGAGGTCAGAGCGCTTGAGGCCGCCGAGGAGCTGGTCCAGGTCGTTGAAGCCAGTCTGGATGGCGGCGAGCTGGCGGCGTTCGACGGCCTCGACGTCTTCGTCCAAGTAGGCCTGGAGGAGCTGACTGATGTGGACGAAGTCGCGAAAGTTCTCGCCGCCGCGGAGACGCTGGATGAGCTCCTCGGCGCGCGAGAAGACGGTCTCGATTTCGGCGGGGGCCTCGTAGGCCATCTGCATGATGCCGGTGGCGGCGTGGATGAGGCCGCGGTAAGTGGCGTCGCGCTTGACGATACGGGCGTAGAAGGCCGCGCCGAGGCTGGTGGGCAGGTTGCGAATCGTCTCGGCGAGGTAAGTCTGGCCGCCGCACTCTTCCAGAAGGCCCTTGCGGGCGAGCTCGTGGGCGACGGTGATCTGGTTGATTGCCTCGTCGCGTTCCCAGAGGGCGAGACAGGCGTCGTAGATCCAGCCGTTCTTCTCGCGAAAGAAGTCGACGGGCTTCAGGATCGGGGAGACGGCGAAGACGGCTTCGCTGTCGACGAGGAGGGCGGCGACGACGGCCTCTTCGGCCTCGATGTCGTGGGGCGGTAGCTTTTCGAAGGGCGCGAGCATGGAAAGGAGGGGACCGTGCGGGTGAAGCAGGCGCGTGGGGCCCCGATCACCTCCCTTCGTGTGTTACTCGGAGGCGCTGTCGTCGGCTTCGGCGGCAGGGGCCGTCTGCATGCGGGCAGTCGCCGCTGCCTCGGCTTCGGCCTGCTGGGCGAGGAACCGGGCCACGGCGGGCCCGGAGGCTTCGTCCGGCACGACCTCGACGGTCACTTCGGCGGAGACGTTGCGCGTGAAGCGAATGGCCACAGGGCGGGCGCCGAGCTCCCGGATCGGCTCGGGGAGGAGGATGATGTGGGGGTCGATCGCGAGGCCGGTGCTGGCGTTCAGCTTCTCGGCCACGTCGCGGTTGGTGACGGAGCCGAAGAGGCGCCCGGTTTCGCCGACGCGTGCTTCGATGGTGAGGGTGTACCCCTGAATGCGCTCGGCCAGGTGCCGGGCGTCGGCGTCGAGGCGCTCCTGGCGGCGGGCTTCCTTCTGGGAGAGGGCGTTGGCGCGCTGGAGGTTGTCCCGCGTGGCCGGCGCGGCGATGCTGCGGGGCAGGAGGAAGTTGCGGGCGAAGCCGTTCTTCACGTCTTTGACGTCGCCGACCTGCGCCGTGCCTTCTACGTCCTGGAAGAAGACGACTTTCATGGGGAGACCTCGGTGGTGTGGGGATGCGCGGGCCCCGCCGGCTGGTCCGAAGGGGAACGTAGCCTTCCAAGGGTAGCCGCTCAACGGCTTATCGTCGCGTGAGACAAAGCTTGATCGATTCTTCACCCCGCCAGCCGCTTATGACGATAGAACACATGTGCGCATCGTGCAAGAGAGCGAGCGTCAGGACCAGGTGCGAACGATCGCATACACGGCGACAAGGACGAGCGCCTCGCCGGAGCGGCGGAAGAGCCAGCGGGGGATCGGCAGGGCGGCGGCCGAACCGTGGTAGGCGGCGGCAAACGCGAAGAGCGCGACGGCGCCGGCGAATACCGAGAGCGCCAGTTTCTCGTCGGCCGCCAGCGCGTCCGGGTCGAAGGCAGCGGCGAACAGCGGGTGCGGCCAGCCGGGCGTCATAGCGGGGGTGGGCCCGGGACGTGGAATCGAGGATGCGGCGTGAGGCGCATAGCCGAGAGCATACCGCCCTCGGCCGGCGAAGGGGATCGGGGGCTGGGGCGACGGCCGTCTCTGCCGTAGGCTTCGAGGGTGACGTTCGCGCGGCCGGTCCTGATGGTCTTCCATGGCGGGCTGGGCGACGGAGCGGCCGAGCGAACGATGGCGGCGGCCAGAGTCGCCGCTGCGCGTCGGACAGTCGAGGCGGCGCTCGCGGCTGGCTTCGAGGCGGCAATCGTCGCGACCGACGACGTGGGCGCCTTCGACGCGCTACCGGCCAACGTCTTGCTGGACGTCGATCGGCCGGGGCATCCCTTCGCCTTCGGCGAACGGCTGCGCGGGCTGGTGGCGCGCTACGGCCTGCAGCGGCCGGCAGTGATGGGATCGGGGGCGGTGCCCTTGCTCGGCGAGCCTGAGCTGCGGCTGATCGTGGAACAGCTGGACGCGCGCGACGGACGTTTCGTAACCAACAACTTCTTTTCGGCGGACCTGACCGCCTGGACTCCCGGAGACGCGATCTTCGGCGTGGGGGAGTTGGAGCGAGACAACGTCCTGCCGCGGCGCCTGCGGGACGAGGCCGGCCTCGCCCCGGTGGTGCTGCCGCGCACAACGGCCACCCAGTTCGACCTGGACACACCCGCCGACCTGGCGGTGCTTTCGCTGGGCGAAGTTTTCGCAGGAGGGACAAGCGCGGCTGCAGCGGCCCTGCCGCTGGCGCCCTATCGAGGCCTGCTTCCGCTGCTCTGCGAGAAGACGGCAGAGGTGGTGGTGGCGGGACGCGTGGGCAGCATGACCTGGGCGCACCTGGAGCGGGACACTGCCTGCCGGGTGCGCGTCATCAGCGAAGAGCGAGGGCTGGCGACGGCGCCGCCGGGGCACCGCCCGCGCTCCGTCCTCGGGTTCCTGCTGGAGGAGGTGGGCCCGGAACGTTTCTTCCGGCGGCTGGCCGAGATGGGCGACGCCGTGGTGCTGGACACGCGCGTGATAGAGGCCCATCTGGGGTTGCGTCCCTTACGAGAGGACCGCTTCCAGAGCGATCTGTTGCAGCCAGCACGCGTCGCCGAGCCGACCCTGCGCCGACTGACGGAGGCAGCCCTGGACGTGCCCATGCCCGTGCTCCTCGGCGGCCATTCGCTGGTGTCCGGGGGATTGATGGCGCTGACGGACCTCGCCTGGCGGGAAAACGACCGCCGCCTGGGGCTCTCGCCGCAGAGCTAGAAGCCCGGGAGCTCCTGGCGGAGGGTCAGGAGGGAAGCGAATAGGTCCCCCTGCGCTTCGACGCGGGCGAGGACGGCGTCGGTCTGGAAGGTCAGCAGGGCCGGGTCGCGAACGTCGCGGGCGGCGCGCACTTCTTCCCAGGTGACGGGCGTCGAGACAGTGGGGCGCTCGCGGGCGCGCAGCGAGTAGACGGCAACGGTGCTCTTGTGCTCGTCGTTCTGGCTCCAATCGACAAGCACCTTGCCCGGACGGAGGGCTTTGCTCATGTTGCTGGTCACGAGCTGCGGGTGCTCCCGTTCGAAGACGCGCGCCACCGCCTGTGCGAACGGCTTGGTCTGGGCATAGGTGACCGACGTGTTAAGCGGGAGGTAGACCTGGATGCCTTTCGAGCCGGATGTCTTGGCGAACACCTGGAGGCCGAGACTGGAGAAGAGGTCGTGCAGGAGGACGGCGACCTCGGCGCACTGGATGACGTCGGCCGGCGGTCCGGGGTCGAGGTCGAACACGACAGACGCGGGACGGGTGACCTGCTCGGCGGAGGCGAGGAGTGGGTGCAGCTCGAGCGCGGCGAGGTTGGCGAGCCAGACGAGTGTGGGCAGGTCGTCCACCAGGCAGTAGTTGATGTCGGGCTCGCCGCGGCCGCGAGGGACAGGAGCCGTGCGCACCCAGGAAGGGGCGTGGGACGGGCACTCCTTCTCGTAGAAGAAGGGCGCCTCGACGCCCTCGGGGTACCGCTTGAGGGTCATCGGTCGGCCGCGGAGGTGGGGGAGCAGGGCCGTCGAGACGCGCGTGTAGTAACTGATGGCCTCGCCCTTTGTGAAGCCGGTCGCCGGGTAGAGGACCTTATCGAGGTTGGAGAGGCTGAGCGTGCGACCGTCGACCACCACGTCGACGCGGGCGGTGCTGGCGTGCGCGCTGTTGGCCCGCCGCTTTGCCGATGAAGGCGGCAATGGGGCTGTGCGCGAACCACGGCTGCCTGGTCCGGGGCGCCCGACGACCGCCGCCGTGCGCGGGTCGGAGTCGCCGGTGGGGGTCTCGAGGATGACGTCACGCGGATCCTTGTCCGGGCGGAGTCCCTCGAACGACGGGTGGCGGAGTGTACCCGCACGGGTCCACTCGGTGAAGCAGACATCGGCGACGAGGCGGGGCTCGACAAACCGGGAGCCAGGTTCGGGCTGGCCGACGGCAAAGGGGCTCGACGTTCGTTCGAGCTTCCGCAGTTGCGGGAGGAGAGTAGCGAGCGTGCGGTTGCTGAAGCCGGAACCGACCTTGCCGGCGAGATGAAGGCGCTGGTCGCGGCCAGCGGCGGCGGCGTCTGCCCGCGTGAGGTCGTAGTAACCGAGGAGGAGCGCGCCGAGGCTGTCCCCGCGGGTGCCGGCGCCGGGCGTCCACCCGCCAACGACGAACTCCTGGCGCTGCTCGTTCTTTATCTTGAGCCAGGCGCCGCTGCGCCGGCCGGGCTCGTAGGGGCTGTCAAGGCGTTTCGCCACCAGACCTTCGAGGCCGGTGTCGCGGGTGGCGCGGAGGAGGGCGGCGCCGTCGCCAGTCTGGTAGGCCGGGGTCTGCCAGTTGG
Organism: Dehalococcoidia bacterium; assembly: GCA_020847765.1. GTDB lineage: Bacteria > Chloroflexota > Dehalococcoidia > Tepidiformales > Tepidiformaceae > JADLBJ01. Next base: position 9,320 of record JADLBJ010000180.1, on the reverse strand, counting down.
GTCCATCGAGTCCGAGCCCGTCGAGGAGGAGGCGGCGCTCGCGATAGGGAAGGGCCGTCGTCGAGCGGCCATCGAGGTAGAGGATGTCGAAGACGACGTAGACGACCGGGACCTGCTGCATGCGGCGGCGGACCTCGGCCGGGCGGGTGAGGCCGAGGCGTTCCTGGAGCCGTTCGAAGCTGGGCACGCCGCGATCGTTGAAGGCGACGATCTCGCCGTCGAGGACGACCTCGCGGGCGCCAAGAGACTGCCCGAGTGCGGCAAGCTCGGGGTACTGCTTCGTCGCGTCGAGGAGGTTGCGCGTCTGCACGCGCACGCGCCCGCCCTGGCAGAAGAGGACGGCGCGGACGCCGTCCCACTTCACTTCGAAGGCATAGGACGCCTCGGCGGCGGGGGGACCGACGGCGAGCCGGGCGAGCATCGGCTGGACGCTTTCCGGCATGGGCTCGCGCGCGGGGTCCTGCGGCGGGTCCATGCGGTGGATCATCCAGTCCTTGCCGCTGGTCTGGAAGAGGGCGTAGCGGCCGTCCAGGCGGCGACCGTGGAGGGTGACGATGACCTCGTCGTCGCGCCATTTGTGGAGGTCGTATGTACCCTCGTCCCAGAGGATGACGCGCCCGGCGCCGTAGCTTCCCTCCGGGATCTCGCCTTCAAAGCTGATATAGGAGAGCGGGTGGTCCTCGGTGTGGACGGCGAGGTGGTTGGTCTTCGGGTCTGGTGGGATGCCGCGGGGGATCGCCCACGAGACGAGGACGCCCTCGCGTTCGAGGCGGAAATCCCAGTGAAGGGCAGTGGCATGGTGCTCTTGAACGACGAAGCGTGGCGCCGCGGAAGGCTCGGGACTCGCGCCGCCCGTGGGTTCGGCGGTGCGATCGAAGTCGCGCATCTCGCGGTACCGTTGGAGGCGGTCGGACATAGTTGGCGCCGGGACGGGCAGCATCACGATAGCACGGAGGAAAGGCGGCGAACGGTACCGCGAATTCCTGCGAGGGGAGTGCAAGCATGCGAGCGACACGGCCAAGATAGACGCAAGGGAGGCCGGGCTAGCGTGAACACAGCCCGGGCGTCTGGCCCGGAGGGGTGCGAAGATGCTCAAGCTCGGATGCGAACGTTGCGGCGGAAGCATGTTCATCGAAGAAGAAGGGCGGTTCCGAGACGTCGTCTGCCTGCAGTGCGGGTATCGTCCGAAGGATGGGGAACAGCTCGTGGACCGGCTGCAAATGCTGCGCGCGCGGCGCAGGGCGGCCTAGCGCCGCTCGCCGAGCGGAAGCACAGCGGCGACTGGCGGCGAGGGAAAGGTCTGGCCACTCGTCTCCCGCAGGAGGGAGAGGACGGCCCGCACCACTGCCTCTGGCTTGAGGGCGGCGAGGCAGCGGTGGTGGCCTTCGGGACACTCGCTGCGGAAGCAGTTGCGGCAGGGGACGTCGCGGTTGAGGACACGCGAGGGGACGCCCCAGGGCGTGTGCTGAGGGTTCGTGAGGGCATAGAGGTCGACCACCGGCGTGCCCAGTGCGGCAGCGAGGTGGACGGGCCCGGTGTTGTTCGCGAGGAGCAAGGGTGCCGCCCGAAGGAGCCCGCCGAGCCGCGGCAGGGTCAGGGCCCCCGTGAGGAAAACCACCGCGACCCCGGCGTCGTGCGCGATCGCGTGCGCAAGCGGGATCTCCCCCGGGCTGCCGGTCACAACCAGCTGGAGGCCTTGCCGTGAGAGGCCGGTGAGCACGCGGGCGAAAAGGGCAGCGGGGTAGCGCCGGGAGGGAGCCGTTGCGCCCGGGTGGACAACGAGCCATGGGCGACTGCGGTCGAGGCCGGCAGCGACAGCGATGGCGAGGGCCTCCTCCTCTACGCCAGGGGGCAGGGTGACGGCCAGACGCTCGTCGTGGACGGGGGCACCGAGGGTGGTAACGAGGTCAAGCTGGCGCCGGACTTCGTGACGTATCCCGGCCGTGGGATCCGGGTCGGAGAGCCAGGTAGTGAGCAGCTGGTAGGGGTTTGTCTGGCAGTAAGCGGCGCGTACCGGGATGCCGGCCAGGTAGCAGAGGAGGGCGGCCGGCAGCGGGTCCTGGCTGAACACCGTGAACACGACAGCAGCGTCGAAGCGTTGGTCGCGGAGAGCGGCGATCATCGTCTGGTCCAGGGCCGGCGAAGGCCGACGCGGGGTATGCTTCATCCAGGGCGCGTCGTAGGTCAGGACGGCGTCGACTCCAGGGAGCAAGTGCCCCGCCTCACTGCCACTGCTCGACGTGAGGAGCGTCAGGGAGCGCCCGGGAACGGCCGCTGCGAGCGCGCGCAGGGCGGGCCCCGTCATAAGGACGTCGCCCAGGCTATCCAGCCTGAGGCAGAGGACCCGGCGGGCGGCGCTCCAGTCGTCGGCGGGCACTGCGGCGTCTTCCTTCTGGCCGGCCCGCACGGGCGGCCTGTTCGTCACGAATGCGGGCGATGATGCGGGTGGTGGAATGGTCTTCGAGGAAGGGCAGGAGCTGGACGCGACCGCCCAGTGACTCGACGAGGGCGGCTTCTGGCAGTGGCCGCCCGGAATAGTCCGCCCCTTTGACGAAGAGTTCCGGCCGGATGGCGCGAATGAGGTCGGCCGGGGTGTCGGCGTCGAAGGGCACGACGAAGTCGACGCAGCTGAGGGCGGAGAGAACGCGTGCGCGATCGGCCAGCGTGTTCACCGGGCGCTCGGGCCCCTTGAGGCGGCGCACGCTGGTGTCGGAGTTGAGGCCGACGACGAGGACGTCGCCCGGGCCGCGGGCGGCGTTGAGGTAGCCGATGTGGCCGGAATGGAGGATGTCGAAGCAACCGTTCGTGAAGACGATCCGCCGACCGCGCGCACGAAGCAGGGCGAGGCGCTCTACCAGCCGGCCGCAGTCGGTCACGTACTTGTCGGCGGCGGTGAGGCGATCACGCAGGTCGGCCGCCGAACAGACGGTCGTACCTTCGCGCCCGACGACGAAGGCGGCGGCAGCGGAGGCGAGCGCGGCCGACGCTTGTGGCCCGCAGCCGGCGGCAAGGCCGAGGGCTAGTGCGGCTGTGAAGGTGTCGCCTGCGCCGGCAACGTGCGCATGGCTGACGGCGGGCGTCGGAAGATGCTTCGCCGGCGCGCCCTGCTCGAAGAGGAGCGCACCGTCGCGGTCGAGCGTGACGGCGACGGTGTCGGCCCCGGTGAGCTCGAAGAGGCGCCCGCCGTAGGGCGGCAGGTCTGAGGGTGAAGTCACAGCCAGCGAGAGAAGGCCCTCGACCTCTTCGCGGTTAGGCTTGACGGCGGTTGGGTGAAGGGAGCGGTAGGCCTCCAACCGGCGCGAATCGACGAGCAGCACGCGTGGGCTGCGTGCCTGCAGGTCGGCGATTCCGCCAACGAGGCCGGGAGTCAGGAGCCCGTAGCTGTAGTCCGAGACGATGACGGCGTCGCTGCGCGGCCAGGCTGCGACGAGCCGGGCGAGGAGTTGCTCTTCAATCGCGGGGGAGACGGCAGTGGTGGTCCCCTGGTCGTAACGCACGAGGATCTGGTTGTCGGCGACCACACGGTTCTTCGCCAGCGTGGCGCGCTCAGGAGCGACGACCAGCGAAGCGGCTACCGGGCTCGCGGCCAGGGCACGGCGGAGAATGGCGGCCTCCGGGTCGCCACCCGTTGCGGAGAGGAGGGTGACCCGGGCACCGAGGGCGGCTGCGTTGGCGGCGGTGTTCGCGGCCCCGCCCGGAGAGTCCGTCCGCCGCTCGACGTTCACGACCGGCACGGGCGCCTCACGGCAGAGCCGGCTGGTGGAGCCGAAGAGATAGCTGTCCAGCATGGCCTCGCCGACGACGAGCACGCGAAGGCCAGGAAAGCGGTCGAGAGCGGCGAGGGCTGCGTCAGGCACGGCAGAGCTCCGCAACGGCGGAGCGCGGGGCGCCCCCGAGGACGACGCGGGCAGCCTGCACGAGGCTGGGGACGACGGCGTGGGGTTCGCGCAGGGGAGAACGGCGCCACTCCGTCTCATGGCCGTTGTCGAGGAGCACAGTACGGCAGCCCGCGCGGCGGCCGGCCTCGACGTCGTCGAGGATGTCGCCGATCATCCAGGAGTCTCGGAGGGAGAGGCCGATCTCGGCCGCCGCCCGAAGGATGAGCCCTGGCTGGGGCTTGCGGCAGAGGCAGGCAACGGCATAGCGGGCGACCGCACCGCCGGGCAGGTGCGGGCACCAGTAGCAGCCGTCGAGCCATGCACCTTCGGCCGCGACGAGCGTTTCCAGGCGCCGGGCGACGGCGCCAAGGGCAGCTGCCGGGAAGAGACCGCGCGCTACGCCCGACTGGTTAGACACGACGACCAGCGCGTAGCCGGCGGCAGCCAGCGAACGCAGGGCGCGGCCCGCGCCGGCGGCAAGGACGACGCGCTCAACGTCGACGTTGTATGGGAGGTCGGGGACGAGGGTTCCATCCTTGTCGAGGAACACGGCCGGTCTCATGGCCATGAGGTCTCGCGCAGTGGCAGCACGGTCACCTCGGGGATGACCGTACCCGGCGGCTGGAGGAGGACGAAGCGGACGGTGGCGGCGACGTTGGCCGGGTCCTGCAGGACGGAAGGATCGATGTCGGGGAAGCGATCGAGAAGGAAGGGAGTACGCATGCCGCCGGCGATGACCGCCGTCACCGAGACGCCGGCGGCGCGGCCTTCGACGTGGAGGGCGTGGCTGAGGCCCAGGAGGCCCCACTTGCTGGCGTGGTAGGCGGAGGCGTTCGCCCAGGCCCGCCGCGCGGCCGTGGACACGATGTTGACGACGTGACCGCGGCCACGTGTCTTCATCTGCGGGAAGACGGCGCGGGCGAGCAGGAACGGCCCGCGCAGATTGGTGGCAAGCACCCGGTCGAAGTCGTCGACGGAGATCTCCTCGACGGGGCAGGTGACGTCGGTGCCGGCATTGTTGACGAGGATGTCGAGACCGCCGAAAGTCTCGTCGGCGACACGCACGGCGCGGTCGACCGAGCTTGCGTCCGTCACGTCGAGCGACAGCGGCTCGGCGGCACCGGTGCCATGGCAGCCGCAAAGGCGGGAAGCAACGGCTTCCGCCAGGTCGTCGCGAATGTCCGCCACGAGGACGGTTGCGCCGGCGGCGGCGAGGACGGCGGCCGTCGCCTCGCCCAGCCCGCGACCCGCGCCTGTCACCAGGGCGGTTCGCCCGAGGAGGGGGCGGTCGGCCGAAGCGACGACCGGCTGGGACGACAGGGACGAGATCATGCAACCTCCTCCGAAACGAGACGAGTGCCCGGGCGGCGGCGACGGGCGACGTGCACCGCCTGGCGACCATGCCGACTTGCGACGGCGAGGCGGCGTTCGACGAGGTCGCAGAGGAGGTGGATGAGCACGATCTGGACCTCCTGGATGTGCTGAGTGTCGGACGACGGGACGACGAGGGCGGCGTCAGCGAGGGGGCGAAGGTCGCCGCCGTCGCCGCCGAGGATGGCGACGGTGCGCAGGCCGCGGCGGCGTGCCTCCTGGAAGGCCGCAACGATGTTGGCGGAGCGGCCGCTGGTGCTGATGCCAAGAAGGACGTCTCCGGGATAGCCGTAGGCTTCGACCTGGCGGGCGAAGACGCCCGTGAAGCCGGCGTCGTTCGACCAGGCGGTGAGGATGGCCGTGTCGGCGGTGAGCGCGATCGCAGGGAGCCCCGGGCGTTCCGCCTTGAAGCGGCCAACCAGCTCGGCGGCGAAGTGCTGGGCGTCGGCAGCGCTGCCGCCGTTGCCGCAGACGAGGAGCTTGCCGCTGCGGTTGAAGGCGGCGCAGATGATGCTGGCGACGTCGAGCAGGCTGCCGCGCAGCGCCTGGCGGGATTCCTGGAGAGCGGCGATGACGTCACGAAAGGCGTCGTCGACGACGCCGATCTCGTTCCGGCGGTCGCGGCCCTGGCGCTGGCGCCCGGCGAGCACCTCGTCGTAGAGCGCGGAGACGGTGCTGACGACGTGGTGCCAGCTGAACAGGTCGTGGACGCGCCGAATGCCCTGGCAGCCCAGGGAGACGAGGAGGTCTGGGTGACGGAAGAGGTGGATGAGGCGCTCGGCGAGGGCCTCGTGGTCGAGCGGCGGCACGAGGTAGCCGGTCTCGCCGTCGCGGACGGTGAACTTGATGCCGCCGACGTTCGCGCCGAGGACGGGGGTGCCGCAGGCCATCGCTTCGAGGGGGGTTATGCCGAACGGTTCGTACCAGGGCATGGTCACGAACACGTCGGCGGCGCTGTAGTAATACTTGAGCGCGTCGCGGTCGCGGCGGCCGACGAAGGTGACACGGTCGGCGACGCCCACCTCGCGGGCGAGTGCCTGGAGGCGCCCAATTTCCGGCGTGCGTTCCGGGTCAGGCTCGTCTGACTCGCCGCCGACGATGAGGAGGCGGGCGGGCGCGGGGTCGCGCTCCAGCATGCGCGCGAAGCCACGGATGACCGTGTCCACGCCCTTGCGGGGGACGATGCGGCCGAGCTGGAGGATGAGGCGCTCGTCGGCGTCGACCCCCAGCATGGCGCGGGCGAGAGGGCGGGCCACGGGCCACATCTCCTGGTTGTCGAAGCCGCAGGGGATGATGCTGATCTTCGCCGGGTCGGCGCGGTAGAGGACGATCAGGTCCTCCTGCTCCTGCGGGCATTCGGCGATGATGCGGTCGGCTTCGGCGACGATGCGGTCTTCGACGGCGAAGCGGTCGTCCGGGAAGGCGTCTGCTTCGCCCTGGTGAAGCCGACGGACGCGGCCGAGGGCGTGGAAGGTGACGACGAAGGGCACGCCGGTCGCCCTTTTCACGTCCGCGGCGACGAGGCCGGACATCCAGAAGTTAGCGTGGAGCAGGTCGTAGGGGCGTCGTTCGCGGCGCATCCGTTCGAGGACGTATTGACTGAAGGCGGGCATGAAGGCGTAGAGCTGCTCCTTCGGCACGAAGCGAGGAGGGCCGGCAGGAACATGGACGACGCGGACGCCGGCGTCCCAATCGACGGTTTCGGCCTGGTCCGGGGACGAGCGGCGGGTGAAGACGTCGACGAGGTAGCCCGACTGCGCGAGGCGGCGTGCGAGCTGGGCGACGTAGACGTTCTGGCCGCCGGCGTCGACACCGCCCAGAACGTCGAGCGGGGAGGCGTGTTCACTGATCAGGGCGATACGACGCTTCATGCCGGGACTCCCGCGACGGGAGATCCTGATCTGGTGCTGGCGAGCCCCGTCACGAGCGCGAGGGCGCGTTCCCAATCGCCGGTGAAGCGGTCGAGGCCGAAGCGCTCCCGGGCGCGGCGGCGGGCACCCTCTCCCAGGCGGCGGGCTTCGAGCGGGTTGCGCAGCAGATCGCGCGCGCGATCGGTAAGAACCTCCAGACGGGTGTCGACGTAGCCGCTGACGCCGTTTTCGACGGCGCTTGCCATCTCCGTCGTGGCGAGGCCAAGGACGGGCAACCCGAGCATCATCGCCTCGCAGACGGCGAGCCCGAGGCTGGTGTAGCGAATCGGGTTGAAGAAGAAGCGGTAGCGGGCGGCGAAGGCGGCGAGCTCGCGTGGGTGAACCTCGCCGAGGCCGCCGGCGCCCTCAGAGCCCATCCCGACGAGGTCAACGGGGATCTCGCGACAAAAGCGCTCGAGCACGTCGACGCCCAGGCGGCGGCCACGGGCGGGGAGGTTGTTGACGACGGCGAGGCCCCGCGGTGTGTCGCCGGAGTAGCGGTGGCCGAGGTCCGGCACGCCATGCTCGATGACGGTCGTCGGCGTGCGGCCGCTGTCCCACATGAGCTGGTTGAAAGGGGTGACGTGGACGAGAAGGACGGCCGGGTCGTCGACGGGGTGACGTGTGTTAACGGGGTCCTGGCGAGGAGGGTCGTGCTCCAGGTAGAGACGCGGCAGGCGGAGCTGGGAGGGGGACAGGATCTCGTGCTGGTCGAACAGGTAGTTGCGGGCCGACTGGTAGAGGACACAGTCGATAGACAGCCGGGCGACCTCCTCGGCCGGGACCTCGACGACGTTTTCGGGCCAGGGGAAGGAGGGGGTGCGGCCGCCGTACCCTTCCGGGCGGCCCGGTCGCACCGGCAGGTAGAACTGTGCGCGGGCGTGGGCAAGGTAGTACAGGTAGCTGCCGTGGACGTGCCAGGTGAGAACGCGCGGTGGTCTCATGGGATCGCAGCCTCCAGGTGGGGCAGGGGCAGCGGCGCCCTTTCGGTGAGCAACTCGAGGGCACTCTCCGCCACCTCCTCAGGCGAGATTTCCAGGCACTCCCGCTCTGTGGGGCAGGAAAACCGGTAGCAGGGCGCTCAGGCAGTGGCGCGGCGCAGCAGGCGAGCGGGCGCATGCCGCGGCCGCCACTGGGATTCGAGGTCGGTGCCGGAGAAGGTGATCACCATCGGCGTCCCGAAGGCGTCGGCGAGATGCATCGGGCCCGAATCGTTGCCCAGCAGGAGGCTCGTGCGAGCGAGGACGGCGGCAAGCTCGGCGACGGTCGTCCGGCCGGCGAGGGAGGTAGCGCCGTCAGGGATGGCCGCTGCCACGGCGTCGGCGAGGCCTCGCTCGCGGGCGGCACCGAGCACGACGACGGGGAATCCTGTGCGGCTTGCGACGTCGGCAGCTGCGCTGGCGAAGCGGTCCGCGGGGTAGCGCCTCGCCGGGCAGCTGGCGCCCGGGGCCACCGCCAGGAAGGGCACACCGGGCCCAATTCCAGCCCCCGCGAGCAGCGCGTCCGCTCCAGCCACCGCGGCGTTCGGCAGGGCCAGACGCAGCCGCGTGTCGTCCGCGGCGAGGCCCACTGAACGGAGCCGGTGGAGGTTTCTGTCGACCTGGTGCGCCGCGGGGTCGAGCGGCGGCGCCTGCTGCGTGAGGAGGGCGCCCCCGAACTCCAGGGACTCGCCGACGCGCCGGGGGACGCCGGCGAGGAACGCCGCGTAGGCCGGCCCATAGGGCGACTGGGAGAAGCTCGTGAAGACGAACGCTTCGTCGAAACGGCTCGCGCGCCGCCTTTCGATGAAGCGCGTCTCCGCCGCCGGGTCGAAACCGCTGCCGCCGGCGACGTCTTGCCAGAGCGCGCGGTGAACGATCACGTCGTCCACCGCTGGCAGAAGCGGCACGACGGAGGCGCCCGCGGGCGAGGTGAGGAGCGTTATCTCCGCCGTCGGCCAGGCGCAGCGAAGGGCGGTCAGCGCGGGCGAGAGCATGACGAGGTCGCCCACGTTGTCGAGGCGGACGGCGAGGATGCGCCGGCGGGCACCAGGCTCAAGCATGGACGGGTTCGGCGGGAAGCATGGTGGCGACGGCATTCAGGAGCGCCCCGGCGTGATCGGCGGGGGGAGCCTGGAGGGCGCAGTGAAGGGAGGAGTCGAGCGGCGCCCAGCGGCGCGGGT
>JADLBJ010000179.1 GCA_020847765.1 Dehalococcoidia bacterium | reverse complement strand
CGCTTCCGGTTCGCGCGGCGGGGGCGGCGGCACAGGCACCCGCCCGTAGCGCCAGGCGTCGCGCACGCGGCCGCGAGCGCGCGCCCGTGCCGCCGGTGGTCGCGCCGTGAAGGCCGCACCCGTTTCGAAGGCGACGAGGATCGCGAGCAGCAGCCAGAGGTAGGGTTCGTCCAGCAGGCGCCCCTCGGACTGGCTGTGGAAGACAATGCCCAGCAGCCCGGCCCCCAGCCAGCCCGTCATCAGCCGGTTGTAGACGACCTTCGTGCGGAAGTAGGCGAGGACGACCGTCAGGCCCACGCGGAACGCCACGAAGAGGAAGATCGCGGCCCCCACCACGCCGAGCTCGGCGAGGATCGAGACGAACGAGGTGTGCGACAGCGTCGTCCGTGCCCACGTGGGGATGAGGTGGAGGTAGCTCGTGACGAGGGCGTGCTGGTAGTTCCCGGAGCCCACGCCGACGAGCGGGCTGTCCTTCCACATCTGGAAGCCCGCGCGGATGAGAAACTCGCGCTGGCCGAGCACCTGGACCCCGGAGGTCAGCGAGCGCACGCGCTCGGCGTCGGTGCCCCCCTGGAAGAGAAGGAGGGCGACGAGCGCCACCAGCGCCAGGCCGGCCCCCCCCACCAGCCGCAGCTTCGTGTAGCGCGCGATCGGGGCGACCAGGACGACGATCAACGTGCAGGCCAGGAGCATGATCCAGCCCGAACGCGAGGCCGTCGCCACGATGCCGGCCGCGCCCAGCACGAGCGTCGGGATCGCCAGGTAGATCGTCAGCCGCCGCGGCCCCGTGGCCAGGACCATGCCCACGGCCAGCGACATCGCCAGCGCGAAGTAGCGCGCCAGGTTGTTCGGGTCCGCGAAGGTCGCGTTCGAACGGTAGCTATAGTCGTCCGACTGGATGAGGATGGCGCGCCAGTTGAAGACGCCGAAGAGGCGCTGGGCGACGGCCAGGAGGGCGAGCGCCATCGCCGCCAGGAGGAAGGCCCCCACGATCCGCTCGACGTCTCGCCGGTCCTCGATCAACGTCGGCGCGACGAAGACGAAGGCGACGTACCTCGGCAGGATGAGCACCGAGTTCGGCGCCTTCAACGACTCCGACCAGACGAGCCCGAGGACGACGCCGGCGAGCAGGGCGACGACGGGCAGGAGCACCGCCGAATCGGGGAAGAGCCGCTGCGGCCGGTGGCGCAGGCGCACGACGCCGACGACGATCGTCGCCAGCATTGCCGCCTTGCCGGGGTTGAGAAGCGCGCGCACGGCCCCGGCCGCGCCCGATTCGCCGAGCGAATGGAGCGTCTGCGTGCCGAAATACTCGATCGGCAGGCCGAGCACGACGCAGGGGACGAGCAGCTTCGGTTCGCGCAGGATGACGACTGCCGCCAGCAACGCGCCTTCCAGCGTGAGCAGCACGGCAAGCTCGAGCATCGGCCGAAAAGGCCTCCGGGCGCGTTTTTTTGACCGGGTTCCGGCCCGCCCATACCATACGGCCCGATGCCCGGGGGAACCAGCGGACTCAGACGGGACATTGACCTGGTCCGCCGCCGGGCCTGGCTCTTCATACCCTTCGCCCTTATCGGGATCGTCATTGCCCTTGCCTTTGGCAGCTTCGCTGGCAAGGCGAACGCCGTCGCCACCATGCAGCTGGAGACGGTGGTGCAGACCCTCGTCAACGGCGGCGACCGCGGCCTGCGCATCTTCGAAGCCCAGTCCATGACGAGCGACGCCCGCTTCAAGAAGCAGGTCGTCGAAGCGACGGGCGACCCGACCTTCGACTACGCCCGCTTCGTCGTCTCCCTCTCCCCGATCTCCGTCGCCGACGGCGTCTCGCGCGGCGCGCTCACCGTCTCCATCAAGGACGACGACAAGGCGAAGGCCGAGCAGTACCGCCAGGCCTGGGTCGACGTCTTCACGCGCGAGTACACCGCCCAGGACGGCCTCTTCCGCACGCGCTTCCTCGACAAGAAGCAGGAGGTGGCCAACCTGGCCGAGCAGCGCTACCAGGAGGGATACACGCAGCTCGCCGCCCTCCTCGCCGGCAAGGGCCCGCCCATCGACGAGCTCCTGCGGCGGCCCGCCGGCACCAGCTCGTCGACGTCCTCCGGCATGATCGGCGAGCTCAACGTCCAGATCGCTGCCGTCACGCGCGAGGCCGCAGAGGTGGAGGCGGCGCTCGCCGCCGGCGGCACCGTCTCCGGGGCGACGGCTTCCGCCATCCTCGGCCAGCCCGTCGCGGACGGCGACGCCCGCGCGGCCCTGGAGGCCCGACGCGCCATCCTGGCGAAGACGAGCACGACGCTCATCGGCCAGCGCGACAGCCTCTCCGATTCGGCCCTCTCGCCCGAGGTGCGCGCCCTGGTCGACAACGTGCGTGCCCTGCAGGACACGCGCGCCTTCAGCTACAACAGCCTGAACGACGCGCGCGTCGCCGTGACGAGCGCGCAGAGCGACGTGGACACTGCCTACTCCTTCTCCGGCGGCGTCGCGGGCACGGCGGTCGGCCGCGTGGCCGTCGCCGTCGCTGTCACCGTCGTCTTCGGGCTGATCGCCATCTACCTGCTCGAATGGCTCGGCCAGGTGCGCGGCGCCACGCCCGACACCGCCTGAGCACGGCCCTCGTCGCCAGCCGCATGCGCATCGCCGAGATCAACGACATCGCCTCCGTCGCCACCGACCTGGCGGAGGGGCTGCGTGCGCGCGGCCACCAGGTGACGGTGATGCGGCCGCGGCTCTTCGGTGGCAGCCTGCCCTGGATGGTGAAGCCGGTCGTCGGCCCGGTGCGCGCCGTCGAATGGGCGCAGATCATCCGCGAGGTGCACGCCGGCCACTTCGACATGGTGCACATCCACTACGCCTACCTGGGCATGCTCGGCGTGCTGGGCAAGTTCCCCTACATCCTTCACTGCCACGGCAGCGACGTGCGCGAGATCACGCCCTTCACGCGGCCGATGATCGAGCGCGCCCTGCGTCAGGCCGGCCGCGTCTTCTACGCCACGCCCGACCTGGCGGACTACGTCCTCGAGCGTCGGCCCGACGCGGAGTTCCTGCCGAACCCGGTCGACGTGCAGCTCTTCCGGCCGCTCGCGCCGGCGCGCGAAAGCAGGGCCGTCTTCGTCTGCTGCGCGCTGACGCCGATCAAGGGGGCGCAGCGCATCCTCGACGCCTGCCGCCGGCTGGCCGCCCTCCGGCCCGACATCCAGGTGACGGCGATCCGGGGCGGCGAGTACACGGCTGCCTTTGAGGCGCTGCCGAACGTCACGCTCATCCCCCGGCAGCCGCGCGGCCAGCTGCCCGACGTCGTCGCCCGCCACGGCGTCGTCCTCGGGCAGGCGCTCCTGGGCGCGGCCGGCATGGCCGAGCTGGAGGCGATGGCCGCCGCCCGCCCCGTCGTCACCTGGTTCCGCTACAACCGGGCCTACCCCGAGCCGCCGCCCCTGATCCGCGCCGTCGACGGCTACGACATCGCCCAGGCCGTCATCCGCCTGGTCGACGGCGCCGACGAGCGGGAGGGGGTGGGCCTGGCCGCTCGCGCCTGGGTGCAGCGCTACCACGACGTCGACAGCGTCGCCGCACGGGTGGAGGCGGCGGCCTGCTCGCTGATCGCCGAGCAGGCCGCGCGCGCCGCTAGCTGAGGGCCCCAGGCTACCCTTCCTCCAGCACCAGCTGCGTCTGCGTGACGAGGGCGAGCAGGCGCCCCTCGCCGTCGCGGATCGTGGTCTGCCAGACCATGGTGCGGCGGCCGCGGTGGAGGGGGACGCACTCGGCCGTGATCGTCGTCCCCGTCCGCGCGGGGGCGAAGAAGTTCGTCTTCGACTCGATGGTCGTGGTGCCCTGGCCGGGACGCAGGTTCAGGGCGGTGGCCATGCCGCCGAGCGCGTCGGCCAGGCCCATGAGCGCGCCGCCGTGCGTGACGCCGGGGACGGTGCGCAGCTCCGGCCGCGCCTCCATCTCGGCAACGACACGCTCAGGCGCGGCGCTGACGACGCGCAGGCCGAGCAGCCCGGGGAAGAAGCCCTCGCAGGCCGCCTGGAGCGCCACCACCGGGTCGGCCAAATCCATGCGCGCAGGGTAGCACCGGCGCCCGCCCCCTGGGGAGGGCGGCCCTTTGCGGAGGCGCCGCCCTCCCCCGCCGCTCACGCGCTCAGGCAGGCTTCTTGCGCCCGTTGAAGGTCGGGTCCTTCTGGTCGATCCAGGAGCGCTGGCCGAGCTGCTTCTCGTAGCCGATGAACGTCGGCCCCACGCGCTTGGTGTACGGCCAGATCGCCGCCTGCGTCAGGCTCGACACCATCTGCCAGTGGCCCGAGCCGCCGTCCTTCAGGGCGAGGCGCTGGGCGTCCTTCAGGTAGGCGATCGCCTTGGCCGTGTCGAACTCCTGGATCGACTTCTGGATGAGGTCCTCCATCGCCGGGTCGGCGTACCGCCACCAGTTGATCTGGCCGTCCTTCGAATAGACGGAGGCGAAGCGCTGGCGTGGGTCCGGCGAGACCCACTGGTCCCACGCGCCCAGGTAGCCAACCGGGTCGGTCCCCTTCACCAGCACCTCGAGCAGGCTCGAGATGGGGATGGCGTGGATGGCGAACTTGCTGGTTCCCAGGTTCTTGTTCATCATCGCCGGGAACCATTCCTTGATGGACTGGTCGGCCGCGTCGACGATCGTGATGTCGAAGTACTTGGCGTCGACGGCGTCGCCGCCGCCCTGCTTCCAGAGCTCGCGCGCCTCCTTGATGTCGTCGTCCTTGTTGGTGCGGTAGCCCGCGTTCTGGACGAGCTCGGTTTGCGGCAGGGCCCACTCCGTGAACGGCCAGTTGATCGCGGGGTTCGGCCGTGCCAGCCCCTGGTACGCCTGCTGGCCGACGAGCGTGCGGTCGATGGCGATGAACATCGCCTGGCGCAGCCGCTTGTCCGAGAAGGCCGGGCTCTTCATGTCTGGCTGGTTCTTCGGGCCGTCGTAGTTGTAGGAGAGCTCGAGGTTCCCGTTCGGGTTCGGTATCTGCAGCCGCGCCGCGCTCGGCTGCGCCTTCAGCACCGCGTCGACGATGTCCTTCCCCGCCGACATGATGTCCAGCTGCTTCTGCTCGAACGCGACGCGGATCGCGTTCGTGTCGGTGCCGAGGTTCGTCCAGAAGATCTCGTCGAAGTACGCAACCTGCTGGCCCGCTTTCTTCAGGAAATAGTCGGGGTTGCGCACGGCGTGGGCCTGCGTCTGCGGGCTGTAGCGGTCGAAGACGAAGGGCCCGGTGCCAAGGATGTACTTCGCGTCGAAGGTGCCGAAATCCTTCTCGACCTGCTCCATCACCTCGCGGTTCTCGATCGCGTTGAACTCGTCGCACATGTTGGTAAGCCAGGTCGCGTCCGGCTTCTTGAGTGTTATCTTGAACGTCTTGTCGTCCAGGTACTCGGCCTTGTCGATGATCGTGTCCGCATAGAGCACCGGGTTGCGGTAGAAGCTCGTCTGCACCTGGCCGTCGGCGGTCTTCTTCGAACGCTGTCGTTCGATGTTCCACTTGACGTCTTCCATGGTCAGCGCGCGGCCGTTCGCGGGCGCCTTGTTGTGCCACTTCACGTCGGTGCGGATGGTGAAGATGAAAGTCTGCTTGTCGGGCTGCTCGGGAAGCTTCGCGGCGATCTCCGGCGCGATCGTGCCCTTTTCGATGTCGCCCCAGCCGAGCAGGTTGTTGTACGCCAGGCCGACCTGCGCGACGTTGCCGCGGTAGAGCTCGCGGTGCATGTCGAGCGTCGTCCCCGGCATGATCGAATAGCCGCTGTAGTAGCTGCCCTCCGTGGGCGTGCCGCCTGCCGCCGTCGTCGCGGCAGCCGTGGCGCTGCCAGTGGCGGCGGCGGTGGTGGCGGCGCTCGTCGCCGCACTGGTGGTCGCCGCCGTCGTCGTCTTGCTCGTGTTGTCGTCGTCGCCGCAGCCCACGGCGACGGCTGCACCCACCCCGAGCGCGCCGACGCCCGTGCCGCGGAGCAGCGCGCGCCGCGAGGCCTTGCGGGTCCAGTAGTTGTCCACGGGTTCCCCTCCCGACGCCGACCGGGCGGTGCGCCCTCCCGGCGCGTCGCGCGGAGTCTATGAGTGCCATAGAAGGAAATCAATGGAATTTGCGGGCGAACGGAGCCGTTGGCTCTCGCACCACGCCGTGCCGGCCGGGGCCGCGCCTCTGCTAATCGCCTCCCGGCGGCGACTCGGGGCGGCGACCACCGCGACCGCGACGGCGCCTCGGACGGTCGCCGGGCTGCTCGGCGGCGGGGGGTGCCTCGCTGCTGTGCGGGCGGTCGTCGCGCGAGCGTGGGGGCAGGCTGCCGCCTTCGCTCCGCTGGAAGGTGCGGGCCGCGGGCGGCTCTCCGCCGGGTCCCTCGACGGGGCGGGGCCCCCGCGGGGGGCGCTGCTCGCCCCGTCCTTCGCGCCCGCCCTGCGGAGGCCCGGGTTGCCCCGGCGACGGGCGGCTTCGCTGGCCGGGCTCTCCGGTCGCCTTCAACGGCGAGCGGGGGGCGCCTTCGCGGCGCGGGGCCGGCGCGGGCAGGCGTCCCCTTCCCGCGCCCCCGTCCGGGCGGCCGACGGGCACGGCCAGCCAGTCCTCGGCCGGCGGCGCCTCGGGGTGCAGGTCCTCCTCCGTCGGCTCGATCAGGCCCTGGGCGATCGCCTCGGCGCGGGAGAGGCTGGGCGGTGGCGGTGCGTTCTTCGCGCTCGTGTCCCAGCGCACCACCGTCCCCAGGTCGCGGTCGGGCACCTCCACGCGCTGCCCGTCGACGAGCAGCGTCACCTGGCGGCGGAGGATGTTCACTGCTACCACGCGCCCTTCGCCCGTCGGCGTGCTGCAGCGCTGGCCCGTCTTCGGCAGCGTCTGGCGCATCGCCTTGTACCCCTCCTCCTCGTAGGAGAGGCAGCAGAGGAGCCGGCCGCAGAGGCCGCTGATCTTCTGCGGGTTGAGCGGCAGCTCCTGCTCCTTGGCCATGCGAATGGAGATGGCGGGGAAGGTCGTCAACCAGCTCGCGCAGCAGAGCTCACGCCCGCAGACGCCGTAGCCGCCGGCCGCTTTCGCCCGGTCGCGCGCTCCCAGCTGGCGCATGTCGACCTTCGCGCCGAAGCGGTCCCCCGCCTTCCGCAGGAAGTCGCGGTAGTCGAGCCGCTCCTCGCTCGTGAAGGAGAACGTCAGCCGGTGTCCGTCGAGGGTGAAGTCGGCGGCGTCGACGTGG
Source organism: Dehalococcoidia bacterium (assembly GCA_020847765.1). Classification (GTDB taxonomy): domain Bacteria; phylum Chloroflexota; class Dehalococcoidia; order Tepidiformales; family Tepidiformaceae; genus JADLBJ01. The sequence goes on along the minus strand of JADLBJ010000179.1, from coordinate 12,413 downwards.
GCGGGAAACCCGGCCTCCTGCGCGAGCGCCCTCGCTTCGGGGAGGAGATCGTGGGCGCGCTGGCGCAGGTCGTCGAGCTTGCGAATGTCGTCCTCCGTCGCTAGGCGGAGGATCGGTTTCAGCTCCTCGCGGCCAAGCTCGTTGACGACCACCTGGTCCGGAGCGATGACGACCTTGCCGATCTCGGGGCCACGCACCGTCTCGACGACGACGTACTCGCCGGCTTCGAGACGCATCCCGGCGGTGTGGAAGTACTGGATCTTGCCCGCATTGCGAAAGCGAACGCCCGCAATGCGCTGGTTCGGGTCAGACATGAGCGGCGGGCTCTTCCTGGGGAGGTGATCCCAGTGTACGGCGGGGGAAGCTGAGGAGCATGAGGTCCAGCGCGGGCCGCACCTGGACGTTCGCCAGCAGGTCGGCGCGCAACCGGGCGACGGCGCGCAAGGCGGTGAGGGCGCCGGCCGCTGCCTCGCCGTCGGCCGGGGCGGCCGTGCGCAGCGCCTCTTCCCAGTACGCCTCCCAGGCGTCGATCTCGCCGCCGGCGGCCACGCGGTCGCGGCGCACGCGGTCCGCCAGCGCCTCGGCGTAGTCGAAGCGCGCGCGCATGCGGGCCGCGGCGACTTCGGCGCAGCGGGCGAGCAGGCGGGCGCGATCGCCCATCAGGTCGGGCTGGGCGGCGAAGGCGATGGCCCGCCCCGGCCGCCCGTGCGCCGCCGCCGCGGCCGCGGCCGCCGTCTCCGGGGCGACGCCGCGCGCCCGCAGGCCCTCTTCTGTCTCCCGCCGCGCCACGGGGCCGACCTCGATCCGGCGGCAGCGGCTGCGAATCGTGTCGAGCAGCGTCTCCGGCGTGGCGCTGACGAGCGCCAGGACCGTGTGCCCGGGCGGCTCCTCTAGCGTTTTCAGGAGCGTGTGCGAGGCCTCCCGCGCCAGCCGCTCCGCCGGGTCGACGACGATCAGGCGGTAGCGCGCCTCGAAGGGATAGCGCGCCACCAGCTCGATCACGCCGCGCACCTGGCAGATGCGGATGTCGCGCGACGCGGGGTGCTTCTCGTGGCCGCTCTCGTTCGCCCGCGGCTTGCAGAGCATGTCGCCCGGCTCCAGGACGACGACGTCCGGGTGGCTGCCGCCGCGGATGCGCCGGCAGGAGCGGCAGTCACACGCCGCCGGCGAGGTGGGGCCCTGCTCGCAGTTGAGGAGGCGGGCGTATTCGAGCGCGAGCAGGCGGCGGCCCGTGCCCTCCGCGCCCGCGAAGAGGAGGGCATGGGGCGGCTCCGCGCTCGCGGCCAGAGCGGCGAGCTCGCGCCGGATGCCGGCATGGCCGATCAGGGCTGACACACCCTCAGATTAGCAAAAGGGGCGGGGAGCAGCCGTTGCTCGGCGACCGCTCCCCGCCCACCGGGGCCCGGGCGGCATTCCGGGCCGACCTGGCTCTACCAGCCCTCGAACGCCTCGCGGCGGCGCACGCTCGCCTGGCCGCGCCGGCGCTCCTCCTCCCGCCGACCGGCACCGCGGTCGAAGGCGGCGAGCAGGCGGGCGACGAAGCGCGGCCGCGGCGTCGTCACCGCCAGCGGGCCCAGCAGCTCGGCGCGGCGGACGCGCCGCTCCCGTTCCAGGCGGGCGACATGGGCGACGGTGTCACATTCGTAGGGGCTCATCTGCGTTGTCCTCTCTCCGTCGCGTAGTCTGCGCGCCGCCCGCGAGGGCAGTCGATGAGTCACCTCACACTCTTGTCCGGCGGCGAGAAACGGCCCCGTCGGGTGAGACACCCGGCGGGGCCGTGGCTGCAGGGCCGGGGCGCCAGGCGCCCTGACGAGGCGGCGGCGAGGAGGATGTGCGGCCGCCTGCCGGCCCTTCTCCCCGGTTGTCGCCTGAAACGCGCCGCCCCCGGAGGGCCGTGCGCGTGGCCGTCCGGGGGCAGTGCAGTAAAGGCCCTGCCGTGCTCAGGCGAGGCGGAAGCGCGCCGTCGCCTGCGCCAGCGCGTCCGCCAGCGACTTCATCTCCCCGGCCGTCGCCGCCAGCTCCTCCGACTGCGCGGAGAGCTCCTGCGTCGAGGCGGAGACCTCCTCGGCCGAAGCCGAGGTCTCTTCCGACGTGGCCGAGACCTGCAGGATCGCCTCCGAGACCTTCGCCGTGCCCTGGGCTATCTCGTCGGCTCCGCGGGCCGACTGCTCGGCCGAAGCAGCGATCGTCTCTGCCGAGGTGACGATCCGCTCCGCGCCCGAAGCCAGGTTCTGCACGTCGCCCGCGATCCGCTCCATCTGCACGGCCGACTGCTGCACCTGGTCGATGATGGAGGCGAGCGCCTGGCCGGCCCTGGCCGTTATCTGCCGCCCTTCCTGCACGTCGGCCACGCCCGCGGCCATCGCCTGGACGGCCTCCTGCGTGCCCGACTGGACGCGCGCGATGAGGGCGGCGATCTCTTTGGTCGAATCGGAGGAGCGCTCCGCCAGGGTGCGCACGTTCTCGGCGACGACGGCGAAGCCACGCCCCTGCTCGCCCGCGCGGGCGGCCTCGATCGCCGCGTTCAGGGCGAGGAGGTTCGTCTGCGCGGCGATCTCGTCGATCGCCTTGACGAGGTCGCCGATCTGCTGGCCGTATTCGCCCAGCAGGTTGACGGTCGAGCTGGCGTGGTCGACGGCGCGGGCGATGGCCTCCATCGAGGAGACGGCCTGGGTGACGGCGTCCTGCCCCTGGCGGGCGGCGTCGCGCGAAGCCTCGGCCGACGTCGCCACCTGCTGCGAGGCGGTCGCCACCACGGCGATGCGCTCGCCCATCTGCGCGGCTTCGCTCTTCGAGGAGTCGGCCAGGCTGGCGTTCGACTGGCCCGCCGCCGCCAGCTGCTGCGAGCCGGCCGCGACGCGCTCGACTTCGCGCGCCGAATCCTGCGAGAGGCTGGCCAGGGAGACGGCCGAGCGGGTGACGTCGTTGATGGCGGTTGCTATCTGGCCGGTGGCGCCGGCCATCTGGTCCGAGGCCTCGCGCAGCTGGCCGGAGGCGGAGAGGATGGCACTGGCGTTTTCGCGCACCTCGCCGACGGTGCCGCGCAGGCCGTCGAGCATGCCGGTGAGGGCGGTACCGAGGGCGTCCTCGGGGCCGCGGCTGTGCACCTGGGCGGTGAGGTCGCCGCCGGCGACGGCTGTCGCCACGGCGACCATCTCCTTGAGGTAGCCCGTCATCTCCACGAAGGCGTTGCCGAGCGCGTCGTCGGCGCCGCGGGCGCGCACCTGGGTCGACAGGTCGCCCTGGGCGATCGCCCCGGCGACGACCACGATCTCCTTGAGGTAGGCGGTCATGTCGCCGAAGGAGCTGGCGAGCTGGCCCATCTCGTCGCGCGAATCCACCTTCATCGTGACGTCGACGTTGCCGCGGGCGATCGACTCGGCGGCGACCGTCGCCTCCTTCGCCTTGATGGCGAGGTAGCGGGCAAGCCAGAAGCCGACGCCCGCCGCCACCAGCGCGGCGACGACGGAAATGACGATCAGGATCGTGCGCGCCGTGCTCGCGGCGGAGGCGCTGGCGTCGTTGCTGGCGCTGGCGTCGCGTGCCTTCTGCTCGGCGACGTCGGTGAGGGCCTTGTTCATTTCGCCGATCTGCGCGACCGAGGCGACGTTCTTCCTGGCCGCCTCCTCGTCGCCCTGCTCGAGCAGCGTCAGCGTCTGGCGGCGAGCGGCGATCACCGGCTTCATCTTCGCCTCGAGGGCCGCCCCCTCCGCCCGGTCCTGGTCGTCGAGAAAGGTCGCGCGGAATCCGTCCATCGCCTTTTCGGCGTCGTCAAGCTCCTTGCGCGCCTGAGCGATCATCGCCGCCCGCTGGCCCTTGTCATCCGTCAGGAACGCCTGCTTCTCGTCGCGCCCGCTCGCTGTCATGCTCTGGTTGGTGAGCAGCGACTGCTGCACGCCAATCAGGTCATGGCTGTACATCTGGTCGCTCCGGGCGGCGGCGTCGCTCAGCTGCATGATGCTGATGACGGACACGACGGCCAGCAACGCGACGACGACGGCGAAGCCGCCCAGCAGCTTCATGCGGATGCTCAGGTTCTTGACCAGTTGCACAGGGAAGGGCCTCCAGAGAGTCTCTGGAATGAAGCTTCGGCGGCCACGCCGCACCGCCCCATGCGGGAGTCCCCGCGGTTCGCCCGGCCGCGGGCATGCAAGGCCCGGGGGCCGCCCCTCAATGCGCGCCGATCACCCCGCCCGGACGTCGTACACGTCGAAGAGCGCGTTTCGCTCGACCAGCCGCGCACGCCCCGCGGCGGCGAGCCATTCGAGCAGGGCGTGCTCGTTCGTGTGCTCGTTCGCGTCGTAGCTGGCATACAGGACGACGAAGTCAATCTTCCGTCCGTCGAGGAAGCTCACGTATTCCTCGGCCGTCGGCCAGCTGCGGCGGTTGACGCTCTCCGGGAAGAACTCGGAGTCGAGCCGCCCGCCCGCCCGCAGGATCTCGTACATGCCCACCTTGCCGTCGTTCGAACGGAGGACGCGGTAGGTCGCCCCGGGCGCGAAGGCGGACGACTCGAGGAAGGGCACGAGGCTGCGGTCCTCGTCCCGCGTGAGCGCGTTCCAGGCGAAGGCCGTGTGCCGCACCGGCAGGAGGGCCACGTTCAGCGCCAGCACGAAGACGAACATCGCCGGCAAGAGCGCCGGCCGCCAGCGCCCGACCAGGATCACGAGGAACGGCCCGCCCACGACGAACGCCCGCAGTCCGACGGTGCCGAAGAAGTTTCCGACGAGCGTCGCTGTGCTCGCGTCTTCGACGACGGGCGAGAGGAAGACCATCGCCACCGCCGGCAGCGCGAGCACAACGGAGGCGGCGTAGGCCCACGCCAGGCGCAGGCGCCGCCGTTCGAACGGCAGCCAGCCGAGGACGACGCAGCCGGCGAGCGGCATCACCACCGCCGGGTGCGTCGCCTGGGCGAGCGCCATCAGGAGCACTGCCGCGACCGTCCACCGCCGGCGCCAGGCGGCGACCGCCGCGAAAAGAAGGGCCGTCCCCCAGAGAAAGGGCAGCTGGGCGAGGATGAGGGCCTCGACGAGCATCGGGTTGGCGCAGACGACGGCGAAGCGCCAGGGTCGCCGCAGCTCCGGGAACGCCCACCAGGTCGCTGCCAGCACGCCCGCCGCGCCCAGCACCAGCCAGAGCGTCACCACCCAGTCGCCCAGGAGGGGACGGAAGAGGGCCGCGCTCAGCCAGGGGACGAAGGCGTAGGGGAAGGCGAGGGCGTCGCCGTGGCCCATCTCCGGGAAGGCGAAGGGGACGCCGTCCCCGTGCCAGAGCTCGTGGGCGACGTACCAGACGTGGCCGTAGTTGCTGATCGAGTCGTTCGAGACGTAGAGGCGATGGCTGAGGATGGTGAGGCCGAGCCCCAGCCAGGCGAGGAGCATGGCCGCGAGCACGCCGCGGGCGAGCCATCCATCGCCGCCGGCGGGCCGTGGCCGCGTCATCGCCCTCACTCTGCCAGCCCCGCTCCTAAGGGAGTATCGGCGCGTGCGGTGGCGCCCAGCGGCCGCCTGCCCTACCCTCGCTTTCGCCGCACCATGGCCGAAGAGCTCCTCCTGCGCATCGCCCACGGCTACGGCAATCGGCGCGCCCGGATCGACCGTGCGCTGGCGGCGGGGGTGGACGTGATCGAGGCCGATCTGCGCGCGCACCGCGGCCACGTCTGGGTGCGACACGAGCGCCGCCTGCCGGGCCTGCCTCTCCTCTACAACTACCGCCTGGGCGCCGTCCACCGCGAAGGGCCGTACGGGCTCGCCGCCGGCCCCCTCTGGCTGCGGCTCGACCGCGCCGGCCTGCCCTTCGCCGAGCTGCTCGAACGGGTGGACGGTCGCGTTGGCCTGCTGCTCGACCTGAAGGCGGCGCCCTATGGCCCGCGCCGGTCCCGCGGCTTCTGTGCCGCCGTCCTCCGTCAGCTGCGCGAAGCCCGTTTCGGCAGCTGGCTCGGCTTCACGGGCAGCTGGCCACTGCTCGACCTGGTCCGCGCCCGCGACCCGGAGACCCGCTGCTTCTACTCCGTCGACGACGCCGCTGCCTGGCGGCTGGCGCAGGGTCGCCTGGCCGGCGGCGCGCTGCCCGGGGTCAGCCTTCGTGCCAGCCTGGCCGACGAAGCGCGCACCGCTGCCCTCTGCGCGGCGAACGTGCCCTTCCTCTGCTGGGAGGTGGCCGACGAGCCGACCGCGCGTACGGCTGCCGCCCGGGGCGCCACCGGCGTGCTCGCGGGCGATCTCGCGGTCCTCGAACGCCTGCGCGGCACGCCCGTCGTCCACCCGGGGGCCGCATGAGCGCCCCGCCCGCCCCCGAGGAGGAAGCGGTCCGCGCCCCGGTCGAGGCGACGGCGCGGAAGCAGCCGGCCCTGGTCGCCGGCCTGCGCAGCCTCGTCCCCTACGCCGTCGCCTTCGTCATCTTCGTCGGGCTCGGCGTGGCCGACCCGCGCTTCATGCTCAACTGGTCGCCCGGCCTCGTCCTCCTCCTGGCGGTCGTCTGGGCGATCCCGGCGCTGTGGCGTCGCTGGCGCCGCCGCCGATGAGCTGGGCCACGCACGACGTCGAGCCCTACGTCATCCGCCGCCACGTCGACCGGCTGGAGCGCAAGCTCGGCTTCCCGATCAGCTTCATGGCCATCCTGCTCGGCTCCTGGCTGCCGGACATGATGACCAAGTGGCTCGTCTACGGCATCAGCGTCGGCGGCTACGACATCCAGGCGCACGACCCGGCGCAGTTCCACCGCAGCTTTCCCGGCGTCGGCCCCACGCACTCGCTCATGTACGGCGTCGTCTTCGCCGCGGTCTTCTACCTGATCTTCCACCGGAAGAGCTGGGCGAAAATCTGGGCGGTCGGCCTGATGTTCGGCATCTGGGCGCACGTCCTCAGCGACACCCTCGACAGCAACGGCGTCATGCTCTTCTTCCCCTTCTCCATGGCGCACGTCCATTTCGACGTCTGGGCCTACGCCGGGGAGACGGGGCGGTACGTCGACGGCTCGGCCTACTTCAGCAGCCTCGGCTTCGTCTGGGACGGCTTCTGGATCGCCATGGTGCTGCTCAACTGGCGCGTGCTGCAGACGGAGTACTTCCGCCTGCGCGTGGCCACCGACCCCTTCTGGGGCTTCCTCAACCGCCGCCTGCACCTGCCCGAAGAGGCGCTCGTCGTCCTCTACCGCGGGGCGTTCTTCTACGGGGTGGCGCGCTGGAGCGCCTGGCTCATCTGGGTGCACGTCACCCACACGAATACGTTCGACCTCTCGTTCGGGGGTCCGAGCTGGGTGCCGCCCTTCGAGACGCTGCTTCCCCGCTGACCCGCCCCGCCTCACTCCTCTCTCCTGACTCCTCTCTTCTCTCCTCTGGCCATCGCCACGGTGTCGCGAGGCGCGGGCGCCGTCCCGTTACGTGCCGCTCTCGGATCGCCCACTAGGGTCGGATCTGGAGGTACACCATGTACGTTGGAATTGGCGGGGGACTGCTCGTCATCATCCTGATCATCATTCTCCTCATCGTCCTTCTCTGAGCGCGCGGGCGCGGGCCTTCGGGGAGCGCCGTGCAGCACGTGAGGCGTCGCCGGGAAGAAAGAGGGCGGTCGCCCGGACCCCGGCCGTGAGGGGGAACGTCGGCGCCCCGCCGGTCTGGCGTCAGCTCCTGCTGGGGGCATGCCTGCCGGTGCTCAACCTGCTGCTCGCCGTCGCCGCGTTGACGCTGCTGCGTGCCTGGGGCGACTGGGGCGCCTGGCAGTTCCTCGGCCTTTTCGCCGTCGTGCAGGCGGCGGCGGGGCTGGCCCTGCTGGTCGCGCAGCCGCTCTGGGAGCTACCCGTGCACGCGGGAGGGCGCCGGCGCCGGGTACCGCTGGCGAGCCTGCTCGCACCGCGTCTTGCCCGAGCGGGCCAGCTTCTCGCCGCCGTCGCGCTGCTGGCGGCGGTCGCCGTCCACACCGGCGTGGCGTTGGCCACGCTGCTCATCCTGGTCGCAATCGTCGCCCTCTGGCTGGCCATCGTCGGCTTCTCCTTCCTTGCGGCCCGCCTTGGGCTGCTCCGGCGAGAATGGGACGTGGTGCGGGTCGTGCTCGAGGGCCCCGGCCGGGCGCCGCTCCGGCTGCCGCCGCTCAGTCTCAGTGGCAGCACCGTGCAGGTCGTGCTCAACGTCCTGGCGATCGTCCTCGTCCGGGTGCTCGAGCCGGGCGACCTCTTCGGCCCGGAGCTGCGCCCCTCGCCGCCGCTGCTCGCCGGGTTCGCGCTCGGTGCAGTGGCGACGGCGGTGCTGGCCTTCGCCGCCTGGGCCCACGCCCTCCGCCGCTCGCCCGCCGGTCCGCGCCTTGAGCTCGACGAGAGCCCCCCGTGTCCCCTCCCCTCCCCGCGCCGCCAGGAGTGAGGAGTGAGGAGTGAGAGGGACGGGCCCCTCCCCTGCCCACCCCGCCAGGAGTGAGGAGTGAGGAGGGAGGAGTGAGAGGGACGACTCTCGAGCGTCGCAGGCTTGCCGGCTGCGTCTCGCTGCCCGCCGGGCCTCGCCGCGACGACTGACTGGACCCTCGCTCACTCCTCTCTTCTCACTTCTCTCTTCTCTCTTCTCACTTCTCTCTTCGCTCTTCTCACTTCTCACTCCTCGCTTCTCACTTCTCACTCCTCACTCCTCGCTTCTCTCTTCTCACTCCTCGCCGTAGGCTGCCGATTGCGGGCAGGGAGCAGGCCATGGCAGAAGGTGCGCTCGGAGACGTCGTGGTGCTGGGGCTGGCGCGAGGCGTGGCCGGCCCCTACGCCGGCCGCCTCCTCGCCGACCTCGGCGCCCAGGTGGTCATGGTCGAGCCCCCCGGCGGCGACCCGCTGCGCGCCGAGCCCCCCCTCGTCGCCGGCGAGAGCGCGTTCTTCAACTGGCTCAACGCCGGCAAGCTCGGCGTCTCCCTGGCGCCCGGCGACGCCCGCCTCGAGGGGCTCGCGGCCCACGCCGACGTTGTCCTCCACGACCTGCGCGGCGCCGCGGCGGAGGCGCTGGAGGCGCGCCTGGCGGTTCTCGCCCCACGCGCTGTCGTCCTCTCGCTCACGCCCTACGGCCGCCGCGGCGAGCGCGCGGGCTGGGAGGCGAGCGCGCTCACGGAGTACGCCACGAGCGGCTTCGGCTACATCGCCGGCGACCCCGCGCGTGAGCCCCTCTCCCTGCCAGGCCCTCAGACGGAGTACCACGCCGGCGTCCACGCCGCCGTCGCCGCCCTCGCCGGCCTCTGGCACGCGCGCGAGACCGGCCAGGGCCAGAAGGTCGAGCTCTCCCACCAGGAGGCGATCCTCAGCGACCATGCCTGGCTGACGACCACCTGGACGCACACCGGCCAGGTGCAGCGGCGCACGGGCAGCCTCTACGCGCGCTGCGCCGACGGCTTCGTGTATCTCTTCAACCTCGTCCCGTACCAGAACCTGTTCGTCCTCATGGAGCGCTTCGACCTGCTCGAAGACGAGGCCCTCTTCGACCCCTTCACCTGGATGGCGCGCTTCGACGAGGTCTTTGCCCTCTTCAGCGACTGGGCGAAGACGCGCACCAAGCAGGAGATCTACCACGCCGCCCAGGAGCTGCGCGTCGCCGTCAGCCCCGTCAACACCATGGCCGACGTCCTCGCCAGCGCCCAGCTCGCCGCCCGCGACTGGTTCGGCACTGTCGCAGCCGGCGGCGAGCGGTACGTCGGGCCCGGCTTCCCCTATCGGCTGACGGGCACCCCGTGCGCCGTCCAGGGGCCCGCGCCCCTTCCCGGCGCGGACACCGAGCGCGTGCTCGCCCCCGGCTTTCCCTGGGCGAACGCTCAGGTGGCGCCGGGGAGCGCCGCACCGGCCGCGGGGGAGGGCCCGCTCGCCGGGCTGCGCGTCGTCGAGGTGACGGCGAACTGGGCAGGGCCGAGCGCCGGCCGCCACTTCGCCGACCTCGGCGCCGACGTCGTCAAGGTCGAGCTGGCGACGAAGCCCGCCACGCGCGCCCTCGTCTACGTCGCCGGCGACCGCTGGCCCGAGCACTACCACCGCAGCGCCTACTTCAACAAGCTCAACCGGAACAAGCGTGCCGTCTGCCTCGACCTTTCGAAGCCGGAAGGCCGCGACGTCTTCCTCGCGCTCGTCGCCCGTGCCGACGCCGTCGTCGAGAACAACGCCGCCCGCGTGATGGCGAACCTGGGCGTCGGCTATCCGGCCCTGGCGGCGGTCAACCCGGGGCTGGTGATGTGCTCCATGTCGGGCTTCGGCAGCACCGGCCCGGAGCGGAACTACTCCGCCTACGGCAGCAACGTCGAGACGGTCAGCGGTCTCGCCAGCCTTCTCGGCTACGGCCGCGACTAGTACTTCGGCACGGGCAGCTTCTACGCCGACCCGGTGACCGGCAACCACGGGGCCGTCGCCCTCCTCGCCGCCCTGCACGCCCGCCGGCGCAGCGGCCGTGGCCAGTGGATCGACATGGCCCTCCTCGAAGCGGTGCTCCCCTTCTTCGCCCAGCAGCTCCTGGAGCACACCGTCGCCGGCGACCACCCGGAGCCGATCGGCAACCGCCATCCGCGGTTCTCGCCGCAGGGGCTCTATCCCACGGCCGGGAGCGACTGCTGGCTCGCGCTGACGGTGCGCGACGAGGCCGACTGGCGGGCCCTCTGCGCCACCGTCGGCGCCCCCGCCCTCGCCGCCGACCCGGCCCTGGCCACGGCGGCGGGCAGGCGCGCCCGCCAGGTGGAGGTCGACGCCGCCGTCGCCGCCTGGGCGGCCACACTCGACCACAACCACGCGGCGCGCGCGCTCCAGGCCGCCGGCGTGCCCGCCGCCCCGGTGATGGCGAACTGGGAGATCGTCTCGGACAACCACCTGAACGGGCGCGGTTTCTTCGTTACCGTGACCCACCCGGAGGCGGGCACGTTCGCCTACCCGGGCTTCCCCTGGCGCTTCGAACGCACGCCGGCCGCCCTCCGCCGCCCCGCGCCCCTCTTCGCCCAGCACAACCGGGAGGTGTTCCAGGGGCTGCTCGGCCTCGACGAGGCGCAGGTGGCCAGGCTGTACGCCGTCGGCGCGACCGGCGACGTGCCCGTCTACTCCGGGGGGTCCATCCTCTAGCGATGGACGTCCTCGTGCTCGCGCCGCTTGTCGTCGCCCTCCCCGACCTGCCGGGTGCCCGCGTGGTGCGCTACGTCGACGCTGAAGCGGCTTGCGTGGGCCTGGACGCCGTCTTCGACGTCGCCCTCCTCCTCAGCGACGGCCTGGACGCCGAGGGCGAAGCTGCCGTGGCCGCCGCCGTGCGTGCCAGCGGCCGCCCCGTGGTCGAGGTGCAGAGCGTGCGCTGGGAGGGCGAGCGCCACTCGCCGCTGACCGCCGCCTGCCGGGGGGTGGTCGCCGGCTTCGGGGCGCACGCCCTGGCGGCCGTCCTGCGCTCCCTCCAGGAGTAGCTACCAGGACTCCCAGTGGACAACCGCCTCCAGGGGAAGGCGCTGCGCCGGCTTGAAGTCCGACCCCTGGAAGTGCGCGACGGGCAGCAGGGCCGCCTGGGTGACGTTGGCGTGGATGCCGAGGATCGCGGCAGTCTCGCGTTCGGAGGCCAGGTGGATGGTCGTCCAGGCCGTGCCCAGGCCGCGCGCCCGCAGAGCCACCATGAGCGACCAGGCGGCGGGCAGGATCGACCCCCAGTAGCCCGCCTGGGCGGCCGCCGGCAGCCCCTCGGGCCGCCCGTCGATGCAGGGGATGACGAACACCGGGCAGCGGTGCATGTTCTCCGCCAGGTAGATCGCCGAGCGGCGGACGCGCGCCTGCTGGGCGGCCCGCGGGTCGTCTGCTGCGTACTGGGGCTGCTCTTCCGGCGGGCGGTTGGCGTAGGCCTCGAAGTGCCGCCGGTAGAGAGCGGCGATCGCCTCCCGCTTCGCCGCGTCGGTGACGACGACGAAGTGCCAGCCCTGGCTGTTCGAGCCGGTCGGCGCCTGCACGGCGATGGCGAGGCACTCCTCGATCAGGCGGCGCTCCACAGGGCGGGCGAAGTCCAGGCGGCGGCGAACCGACCGCGTGGTGGTGAGGGCATGGTCGACGCTGGCGAGGTCCACGGGCGGGCGTTCCTCCGGGGTGGGCTGTCGGCGTAGTAGACCAGCAGAGGCTGGCCCCGGCAAGCAGCGGGGTCGCGCGCGAGTCCTTACCCCCGGGCTTCGCCGTCCTCGTCGACGAGCAGCACGACCAGCTCCTCGGGCCCGTGGACGCCGCGCACGATCTGCTTCTCGATGTCGGCCGTCCGGCTGGCGCCCGTGAGGATGAGCGCTTCGCCTTCGCCCAGGAGACCGGCAAGGTCCGAGGGGTAGCGCACGACCGCCGCCGGGTCGAGGTGGACGACAACGCGGCCCGCCGCCAGCAAAGGTCGCCGCGCCGCCGCTTCGCCGAGGAGGAGGACGCTGCCCGTGGAAGCGATCGCGGCGGCCGCCGTCACCACCCGGTCTCCCGGG
>JADLBJ010000178.1 GCA_020847765.1 Dehalococcoidia bacterium | reverse complement strand
GTGCACAACCGCGTGCAGAACATCGAACGGATCGTCGGCCGGCTGCGGCAGGTCGTGCCGGAAGCGGACGTGACCGTCGGCCACGGGCAGATGCCGGAGGAGCAGCTGGAAAGGGTGATGCTGGAGTTCGGCGCGGGCGAACACGACATCCTTGTCTGCACGACGATCATCGAAAGCGGGTTGGACATCCCGAACGTCAACACGATCATCATCAACAACGCCGACCAATTCGGGCTGGCGCAGCTCTACCAGTTGCGCGGGCGTGTCGGGCGAGCAGCGAACCGGGCCTACGCCTACCTGCTGCATGAGCGCGGCCGCCAGGTGAGCGAGGTCGCGCAGAAGCGGCTGGACGCCGTGTTCGAAGCGACGGAGCTCGGTGCGGGCTTTCAGATTGCGCTCCGCGACCTCGAGATTCGGGGAGCCGGCAACGTCCTCGGGGCCGAGCAGAGCGGCCATATTGCCGCGGTTGGCTTCGACCTGTACTCGAAGCTGGTGGGCGAGGCGGTCGCCGCGCTGAAGCGGGCCTTTCCGGGCATGGGCCCCGGGCGCCCGCCACTGCCACCACCACCGGCTGTGGACCTGCCGCTCAGCGCGCACGTTCCCGAGAGCTTCGTCGAAGACATGCACGCGCGCCTGGCGATCTATCAACGTGTGGCCTACCTGGACAGCACGGAAGCGGTGGCGGAGATGCAGGCGGAGCTGCGCGACCGCTTTGGCGAGGTGCCGCCGGCGGTGGAGAACCTGCTCTATGTCTCGCTCGTGAAGTCGATCGCGCGGCGCGCTCGGGTGGAAAGCATCAAGACCGACGACCAGATGTTCCATATCCGCGTCCGCGGCGGCGTGCCTGTGGAGATGCGCCGGGGGGTGGAAGCCGTCGGCCAGAAGGGGATCATGGTGGGGCCGAACCAGGTGCGGATCGACCGGGTCACGGCCGGCGACGACTGGATGACGCTTCTGGTTCGCGTGCTGCGCGCCATGCTGGTGTCGGCGCGGGAAGAGGCTGCGTGACCGGTATACTCGGTGCATGGACCGGTGGCAGCAACGAGCGAAGAAGCTGGAGGCCCGGCGGCAGCGCATCGCCAAGCACGGCCGCTCGCTGTTGACGGCGGTGCGGGCCGCTGAGACGCGGCGGGCGGAGGCGGCTCGTCGCAGCCGCGCGCCGTCAGAGGGCGAAGCACGACACGGCCAGCGACTGTAGGCAGGCTCTGATCTCCGTTGCGAAGGAGCGCGGCGTGCGCTACCGTTAAGGCGACCCTTTAAGGCGGTCCCGTGAGGCTGCCAAGGGGAGGAGGCGCCGGATCATGCCCGGCCACATGCCTACCTGTCTGCGCAACGCCTGCCCACGCCCGGGGAGGCGTTTTTTGTGACTGCCGAGTTGCTGTTCGGGCCGAGTGAGATCGGCCGCACGGTCCGCCGCTTGGCCCACGAGATCGTCGAGAACAACCGCGGCGCCGGCAGCCTGATCCTCGTCGGCCTGCTCTCGCGGGGCTACCCGCTGGCGAGACGGCTGGCGGCCGCCATCGAGGAATTCGAGGGTGCGCCCGTGCCCGTGGGCCGCCTGGACATCGGCCTGTACCGGGACGACGTTGCGCGCCGTGCCGAGCCGCGCCCCCTTCGGCCCAGTGAGATCCCCGTGCCCGTCGACGGGCTGACGGTTGTCCTCGTCGACGACGTCCTCTTCACGGGGCGGAGCATCCGGGCGGCGCTCGACGCGCTGCTTGACTTCGGGCGGCCGGCGCGCGTGCGCCTGGCGGTCCTCGTCGATCGGGGCCACCGCGACCTGCCCATCCGGCCGGACTTCGTCGGCAAGAACATTCCGACGGCCCTGGTGCAGTCGGTCCGGGTGCGGCTGGCCGAGACAGACGGCGAGGACGGGGTCTTCATCCTCGGCGCGGAGGCGACCCATGCTTGACGTCGCTGAGCAGACAGCCTCCGCGCTGGCCGAACCGGCGGTCTGGCGCCACAAGGACTTGCTGGACACGGACACGCTCACGCGGGCCGAGATCGAACTCATCCTCGCGACGGCGGAGGCGATGCGGGAGGTTCGCTCCCGCCCGGTGACGAAAGTCGCGACGCTGCGCGGTGTCACGGTGGTCACCCTCTTCTACGAGCAGTCGACACGGACGCGGGCGAGCTTCGAGGTCGCCGCGAAGGCGCTGGGGGCGGACGTCGTGAACCTGACGGCGACCGGCAGCTCTGTGGAAAAGGGCGAATCGTTGATTGACACAGTGCGCACACTCGAGGCGATCGGCGCGGACATGGTCGTGATGCGGCACGCCGCTTCGGGGGCTCCCTATCTCGCCGCCCGTCACACCGGCGCGAGCGTCGTCAACGGGGGTGACGGGAGGCACGCCCATCCCACCCAGGCGCTGCTCGACCTCTTCACCCTCCGGCGTCATCTGGGCAGTCTCGAGGGGCGCAAGATCGTCATCGTCGGCGACGTCCTCCACAGCCGGGTGGCACGCTCCAACCTCTGGACGCTGCTGGCGATGGGTGCGGCGGTGACCCTTTGCGGCCCGGCGACGCTGCTGCCATGGACGCTCGCGGGCAGGTCCGAGACGGGAAGCTGCGACGTCACGAGCGACTTCGACAGCGCGATCGAAGGCGCAGACGCCGTTATGGCACTGCGCCTCCAGACAGAGCGCCAGGCGGGCGGCCTCGTACCGTCGCTGCGGGAATATGTCGCCGGCTACCAGCTGAACGCCCAGCGCCTGGCCCGTGCGCGGGCAGGAGCGTTAGTGCTGCACCCGGGTCCGATGAACGAAGGCGTGGAGATAGCTCCGGCGGTGGCGCACGGGCTCGCCTCGGTCATCGAGGAACAGGTGGCGAACGGTGTCGCCGTGCGGATGGCGATCCTCTACCTGATTGCGACCGCCCGGGGCGTACGCTGAACGCCGTGCTCATCCGCGGAGGACGCGTGGTCGATCCGGCTTCCGGACTCGACGCGGCGCTGGACGTGCTCCTCCGCGACGGGGCGATCGCAGCGCTGGGGCCCGATCTTCCTTGCGACGCTGCCATCGTGGTGGAGGCCCGGGGTTGCGTCGTCGCCCCCGGCTTCGTCGATTTGCACACGCACCTGCGGGAGCCTGGCTTCGAACAGAAAGGGACGATCGCGACCGAGACGCTGGCGGCGCTGCGCGGCGGCTTCACCACGGTCTGCGCCATGCCGAACACGGAACCGCCGCCGGACTCAGGCCCGGTGCTCTCGGCGCTGGTGGAAAGAATCAGCCGGGACGCGGTAGTGCGGGTCTTCCCGCTCGGCTGCGTGACCCGGGGGCGGGCCGGACGTGAGCTGGCCGAGATTGGGGAGCTGGCCGCCGGCGGCTGCGTCGCCCTGTCCGACGACGGCAGTCCGGTGGGGGATCCGGGACTGATGCGGAATGCCCTCCAGCTCCTGGCGGCACTAGACCTGCCGCTTTCCGAGCATGCCGACGATCCGGCGCTCAGTGCCGGCGGTGTGATGAACGAAGGGCAGGTGAGCGAGCGGCTGGGGCTGAAGGGCCAGCCGGCTGCCGCGGAGGTGGCCGCCATCGCGCGCGACCTCACGCTGGCGGAGATGACCGGTGCCCGCCTCCACGTCGCCCATGTCTCGACGGCGCGCGGCCTCGAGCTGATCGCCGAGGCGAAGGCGCGCGGCCTGCGGGTCACGTGCGAGGTCACGCCGAGCCATCTCTTCCTGACGGAGGACGCCGTCTTTGGCGAAGGGCCGCAGCCCGCGTATGACACGAACGCGAAGATCAATCCGCCGCTGCGCACCGAGAACGACCGGCGGGCGCTGGTCGCCGCCGTCAACGCCGGTCTGGCGGACGCTATAGCGACGGATCACGCACCGCACGCCGCGGAGGACAAGCGCTGCGAGTTCGACGCCGCCGCGCCTGGCATCTCCGGTCTGGAGACGGCCCTGGGCACGCTGCTCGTTCAAGTGGACCGTGGCGAGCTGACTCTGCCCGCCATGCTGCGGGCGCTAACAATCGGGCCGGTGCGGGCGTTCGCGCTCGACCAGCGGGTGCCGCACCTCGGCAGGCTGGAGCCGGGCGCGACCGACGTCGTGGTGTTCGACCCCGCCGAACGGTGGCGGGTAGAGGCGCGACATTTCGCCTCGCGGGGCCAGAACACGCCGCTCGAGGGACAGGAGATCTTCGGACGGGTGCGGGCCGTGGTCGTCGGCGGGCGCCTCGCCTTCCAGCGGGAGGGCACGGGTGTCTGAGGCGCTGCTTGTGCTGGCAGACGGCGGTGTCTTCCCGGGGCGCGCGATTGGCGCCCGCGGCCGGGCAGACGGCGAGGTCGTCTTCAACACGTCGATGACCGGCTACCAGGAGATGCTGACCGACCCGTCCTACGCCGGTCAGCTGCTCGTGCTCACCTATCCGATGATCGGGAACTATGGGATCGACGCGCGAGTCGAGGAGTCGTCGCGCATTCAGCCAGCTGGGCTGGTCGTGCGGGAAGCGGCGAGCTTCGCCAGCCACGTCCGCTCGGAGGGCACGCTTGCGGCCTTCCTCGAGGCGCGCGGCGTGGTTGCGATCGACGGCGTCGACACACGGGCGGTGACCCGGCGCATTCGCCGCCACGGCGTCATGGCCGGGACGATCACGACCACCGAACGTGCAGGGGAGGCGCTGGAGCGCCTGCGAACCTTACCGGGGTACGACGACGTCAACTGGGTGGCAACAGTGACGGCGAGCCAGCCGTACGACTGGGGGGCGGCGCCCGGGACGCGACATCGGGTAGCGGTGCTGGACGGCGGCGTCAAGCGGAATATCATGCGGTCGCTGGCCACGCGCGGTTGTGCCGTCCGGGTCTTCCCGGCGCTGACTCCGGCCAGCGACCTGCTGGCCACGGCGCCAGACGGCGTCGTGCTCTCGCCCGGCCCAGGCGACCCCCGGCTGCTCGACAGCATGGTCCGGGAGACGCGGCAGCTCATTGGCCGGGTGCCAGTGCTGGGCGTCTGCCTCGGCCACCAGTTGACCGGGCGGGCGCTCGGTGCGGGGACGTTCAAGCTGCCCTTCGGCCATCGGGGAGGCAACCACCCCGTGAAGGACACCCTGACCGGCCATGTGACGATCACGGCCCAGAACCATGGCTACGCCGTCGACGCCACCGGCCTCGACGCCTCGGCCTACGTCAGCCACGTCAACCTCAATGACGGCACGGTGGAAGGACTCGCCATGCGCACCGAGCCGGTGCTCACCATTCAGTACCATTCCGAGGCGTGCCCGGGACCGCTCGACAGCGAGCAGATCTTCGACCGCTTCGTGGCGCTGCTCGGCGCCGCGCCCGGAGGTGTGCCATGACCAGAACGACTGAGCGGCGGCGTGCGGCCAGCCACGACGCCGACGCGATTGCAGCCGTCGTCCGCGGGCTGAACAACGAGAACATCGGACTGGCGGCGGGTTTCACCGGGGAGCACGCCCGCCAGTGGCTGCATCGGCTCGGCGACGATGGCTGCATCATCATCGCCTGGGACGGCAGCATCCCCGTCGCCTTCGGGGCTATCGACTACAGCACGACGGAGCCGGACGCGGCGCTGATCGGCGTGTGGGTGCTGCCCGACCATCGCCGCCGCGGG
The DNA here is from genome assembly GCA_020847765.1 of Dehalococcoidia bacterium. Lineage (GTDB taxonomy): Bacteria > Chloroflexota > Dehalococcoidia > Tepidiformales > Tepidiformaceae > JADLBJ01. Next base: position 308 of record JADLBJ010000178.1, on the reverse strand, counting down.
CTCGCGACGGACCTGGCAGAGGAACTGCTCGAGTTCGCCCGGGAGCGGGGCTACAAACGCATCCGCGGCCGCCTGCCCGAGGGGAACGAACCGGCGCTCAGCTTCCTCTCCTCGATCGGCGCGATGGTACCGCTGCGAAACCCCGACATGACGTTCGAGCTGCCTCTCTAAAGGTGGAAGCCGTGCAGCGAAGACCAGGCAGCATCGTGCGGCGCTCGGCCGCCACTCCCCGACGGGACAACGCGCCCGTGCGCAAGCGCAGGCCCGCCACGGGTATCCCCGACATCCTGTTCGCGTTCGCGGCGACG
>JADLBJ010000177.1 GCA_020847765.1 Dehalococcoidia bacterium | reverse complement strand
TTCGTTGGCGCGCCGCAATGCCTGCTCCGCGTCCACTCCCAGCCGCTGAGCGACGTTCGCCAGCACGAAGAGGATGTCGCCGAACTCGTCCTCCCGCGCCTCTGCCCCGTCGGCCCGCGCGAACTCCTCCACCTCTTCGCGCAGCTTCTCCAGCGGCCCCTCGACGTCGGGCCAGTCGAACCCGACCCGGCGCGCCCGGCCCTGGATCGACTGCGAGGCGGCGAGCGCCGGCAGGCTCGCCGGAACCCCTTCCAGGACTGACGAGCGCGGCTTTTCCGCCTGCTTGAGCGCCTCCCAGTTGCGGTAGACCTCCTCGGCGTTGCGCGCTTCCGTCTCGCCGAATACGTGGGGATGCCGCCTCACGAGCTTCCGCGCGATCTGCTCCACAACGTCCGCCAGCCCGAAGGTGCCCTCTCGCTGGGCGACGGCCGCGTGCATGAGCACCTGCAGGAGCACGTCGCCCAGCTCTTCGGCCAGGCGCGCGGGATCGCCGCTGTCGATAGCCTCCAGCGCTTCGTAGCTCTCCTCGAGGAGATGTGGGCGCAGCGAGGCGTGCGTCTGCTCCCGGTCCCACGGGCATCCCTCTGGCGCATGCAGACGCTCGACGATCGCCCAGAGCCCGTCGAAACGGCGAACGTCCGCCTCGGGCGCCAGCGGTGGCACGAAGAGGGCGTCGAGGTAGCCCGTCGCCCCATGATCGAGCTCCGCGAGCGGCAGGCGGCGCGCCTCTTCCTCGGCGCTGCCGACCGCGTGCAGCAGCGTCACCTCATGCTCCGGCGGGTAGACCTCCAGAAGCGCGAGCTTCAGCCCCGTGGCCGTGTCCCGGTCGAACACCTGGCTGATCAGCGCCGGCCGCTGAGCGTCGATGCGCAGCGCCAGGGCGTCGCACAGCTGCGTCCCACTCAGGTCGCGGCCCAGGGCCACCGCCGCCGCGTCGGCGAAGCTCACCGCCGGGTGCAGGCGCAGCGCGACTCCCGCCACTTGTGCCTGTCGCAGCAGCATGGCGACGCTCTCCTCCGCCACCAGCGGGTGCCCGGGGACCGCATAGACCAGAGCACCGCTCCGGCCGCGAGCCAGCACCCGCGCAGCGATGGCTGCGTACAGCTCCGCGAACGCCATCCCGGATTCGTAGAGGTCGTCGCAGTCCGCCCAGCGGTGCTCCGGGTCGAGGGCCGCCACCGTCGGATGGTGGCGTGTGCGCAGGAGTACCGGCCGCTCGGAAGCGAGCAGGGCCCGGGTCTTTTCGGTCAGCAACTGCGGCCCGCCCGGGCCCAGCCCGACGACCTCAATGGCCACGCGTTCCTCCCCGGCCCTCATTCGAGCGGAACGATGCCGCGGGCGCGCAGGGCCTCGACATACGTTTCGACATAACGAATGGCGGACGCGCGCCAGGAGTAGTCCCGGCTCATGCCGTTCGCCTGCAGGTGCGTCCACGTCTTCTGGTCGCGGAACGTGCGCACCGCGCGGTCGAACGTGCCGGCGAGGGCGAAGCTGCTGAACTCCTCGAACAGAAACCCTGTGGCTGCTTCCGGGTGCTCGTCGACGTCGACGATGGTGTCGCCGAGCCCGCCCGTGCGGCGCCCGACTGGAACGCTGCCGTAGCGCATGGCGATGATCTGTCCGAGGCCGCATGGCTCGTAGCGGGAGGGCATCAGGAAGATGTCGGCCCCCGCGTAAAAGCGCCGGGCGAGGGGCTCGTCAAAGCGCGCCGCCAGCCGCACGGAGTCCGGGAAGGCGTCCTGCAGCCGTCCCAGCTCTGCTTGCAGCCAGGCGTCCCCGTCACCGAGTACGACGAGCTGGGCGTCGGCCGCCAGTAGCTCGGGTACCGCCTGCAGGGCGATGTCGACGCCCTTCTGCTCGGTCAGTCGCGTCACCATCGCCGCCAGGGGGCCCCGGCGGGCGGGCAGGCCGAGCTCCTGGCGCAACGCCTCCCGGTTGGCCGTGCGCTCCTCCAGACAGCTCAGGTCGTACTGATGGGCCACGCTCGGATCGGTACGTGGGTTGTAGACGTCGTAGTTCAGCCCGTTCAAGATCCCGCTAAGGCTGTCTTCACGCAGGCGGAGGAGCGGGTCGAGCCCTTCGCCGAACTCCTTCGTCAGGATCTCGCGCGCATAGCTCGGGCTGACCGTTGTAATCCGGTCGCTGTAGTAGATCGCCTGCGAGAGGTAATCGTTCAACTCGTCGGGGCCGCGGTAGCGCAGGTTGTGGATCGTGAAGATCGAGGCGACGCCCCGCAGCACCGGGTGGCCCCAGGCGAGGTTGCGGAGGGCGAACGCCAGCGGCGCCGTGTGCCAGTCGTTCAGGTGCACCACATCCGGGATCCATGCGTCGCGCGTCAGCATCTGGATGACGACGCGGCAGAAGAACTGGTAGCGCAGCAGGTCGTCGGCCTCTCCGTACACGCGCTCCCGCCCGAAATAGCGCTCGTCCAGGACGAGATCGACGGGTACGCCGCCCTCGCCTTCGACGGTCGCAACCTCCGCTCGACGGTCTCCCCCGGGTAGCGGCACGGCGTACTCGCGGTGCGCCTTCGCCTCACGGAAGGCGGCGAGCGAGCTCCCATGGCAGGGGGTGACGACACGCACGTCCTGCCCAATCTCTTTCAGCCGTGCGGGCAGCGAGCGGGCCACGTCGGCCAGTCCCCCCACTTTGGCGAACGGGTCCACCTCGGCAGCCGCGAACAGGACCTTCACAGAGGTACGTCCAGGAAAAGGTGGCGTTCGAGCTGGGTGCGCAGCTCGTTCGCTGCCGCGAAGCGCCAGCTGAGCTCCTGTTTCATCCGCGCCGAGGCCGTTCCCAGGTGTACCGCGCGCATGGCGTTCAGCAGCACGCCGTTGAGGAGCTGAAAGCCGCGGTGAACCATCGTCGCGTCCCACATCGGCCGACGGCTCGCCCACCAGAACTGGCAGCTGTGAAGCGCCGGCTGGAGTAAGTCGCCCGCCATCGCGGCGTGCTTTCGCGCTTCGTCGCTCTCCGCGTAGCGCTGGCCGGCCGTCAGCAGATCCAGACAATGGTGCACGTATTCCCATTGCAGGGCGTGCACGCGGTTCCCCGGCGCCTGCCAGAGCGGATAGGGGTTCAGCGCCGCGATGTCGTCGCGGCTCGTGCTCCAGGACGAAGGAAACGGTTCCACCAATGGCCCCGCGGGGAAATCCTGAACCACCTCGCTCGGCGTGACCATGCGCACACGACTCGTGCCCCGCTCGACCCGTCCTCCAGCCTGCGCCTCCACGGCGGCGTAGGTGGCGGCGAGAAATTCCCGTTCCCAGCCACGAATATGGTGGCCATACGTCTCGGCGTCCATCGCCGTCACGACATAGGCCCGCCGTCCCCCGCCGACGCGGGCCAGGTCGGCCAGGAACTGCTCGGGGCTCGTCTCACGAAAGGAGATGCGGTTGCTGCGCACGTCGTCGCGAAAGAGAACGCGCAGGCTACGGCCGTTCGCCGGGGTCCGGTAGACGAGGTCGGTTGGCCATTCGGTCGGACAGGCGACGCCGCTGAGCACCACCCACTCATGCCCCGCCGCCGCAATCTCCGCCGCGATCGCGCCGCTCCAGCACATCTCGGGCGGGAAGAACCCCGCCGGCGAGTAGCTCTCCCCCAGCAGTCTGCGGTTGACCCGCCCGTTCTCCGCCAGCGATCGTGCGCGTTCGGCTGCCGGGATGAGAGGCAGGATAGGGTGGTAGCGACCGCTCCCCACGTACTCCGCCTGCCCGCGCTCCCCGAGCTCGCGCAGGCCGTCAACGACGTCGCCGAGGCCGTGGTCTGCCAGCATCTCTGTCAGCACCGCGTTGACGTTGATCGCCAGTCGCGCCCCCGGGTGCTCGCGCAGGACCTGGAGCAGCGGGCGGTACGACTCGTTGGCCACGCGGGTCAGGACGTCGTGGGTCTGCGTGGGCGGCTGATAGAAATGGAGCAGCTGCGCCCAGGCTGTCACGCCCCCTTCCCCCCGTCGCCACCCACGCCGGTCATGCCGGCGTCGCCAGCCTGTGCGGCGCGGTCGTGTACCGGTCCGGAACGATGGCCGGGAACGGGTTGTCCAGCCACTCGAGCTCGACGAGCCAGGGGCCGTGCGCGTTTCTGTCTCGCTCCATCGCCTCGGCGATGCGGTCGAAGCGGCTGCAGTGGCTATGGAAGCGGCGGACGGCGTAGTCGTGCGCCTGGCCTGTCGTCATTAGAAACTGCCAGTCCGACGACTGGAGGAGCAGGAGCTCGCGGCCGAGCTGGCGCGCGGCGTCGCTGTCGCCCTGGAGCAGCGGCACCGCACGCTCCTGCCGTCGCCGGATCTCCGGCCACGTCCACTCCGTCTCGGGGTTCCGCCAGGTGCGATGGTCGCCGCCGTTTCCCCAGGATCCCTCGGGCAGGTCGATCGTTTCGTGCGGGGGATGAGTGCTGACGTAGTCGCCGGCGGTCACCAGCGTGACCTCAGGGTCCCTGGCGAGGCCACGAATCACTTCCTCCAGCCAGCCGACCCCTTCCAGCCACCAATGACCGAAGAGCTCCGTGTCGTAGGAAGCCATGACGATGCCGCTCTCGCCGGACCCGGCGCGGAAGGCGTCGAGCTCGCCCTGCAGCACGCTCCGGAAGTGGGCGGCGTGCTGCTGCGCCAGCATCGTCGCGAACTCCGGGTCATACTCGGCTTTCGCCCCCAGATCGACGCCGTCGCCGCTCACCCGCCAGTAGTGCAGCCCGGTCGTGTCGTCCTTCTTGTGGAACTCGCGGTAGGCCGGGTCGCCCGGGTAGCCGTGGGCCGCCGACCAGACCTGCATCCCGCTCCGCTCGTTGCGGGCGAGCACGGAGACGTCCGAGCGGCCGACGTGGTAGGCGCGGAAGGTCGTGCCCGCCCGCCGCGGCAGCTCGACCGGATGCGGCACCGGGCGGCGCGTCTCCGGGTAGGGGCCGAGCACACCGCCGAGCGTCTTGCCGCGCGCCCGTCCTCCTTCGACGAGGTGCGTCTCGACGAAGAAGACCCTGATGCCCGCCTCCTCGAGGAAGCGCTCGAGCCCGGGCTCGTAGGCGCACTCCGGCAGCCAGAAGGAGCGCGGCTGCCGCCCGAAGTTGCGGACGTGGGAGGCGACCCCCGTCTGCACCTGGAAACGCACTGCCGCCTCACCGTCCAGGAGGGGCAGGTAGCCGTGCGTTGCCGCGCAGGTGGCGATCTCGATCCTGCCGTCCGCCTCCAGCTCGCGCAGAGCGCCCAGGAGCTCGCCGCCCAGTTCGTCCTCGAAGAAGGCGCGCGTCGCTTCGTACCGGCGGCGGTGAAACTCCGCCGTCGTCCCCCGCAGTCCCGGTCCGTGGGCGTAGCGCACAGTGTCCTCTTCCGCCCGCGCTATCCTGTCCGCCAGGTAGGCGCGGAAGTGCTCGACCATGACCGGGTCGCGGATCTGCTCGGCGAGGATCGGTGTCACATTGATTGTGACGCCGAGCGAGCCGTCGACCTCCTCGCTCAGGCGGCGGAAGGCGCGCACGAGCGGCAGATAGCACTCCAGCATCGCCTCGTGGAACCATTCCTCGCCATGCGGCCAGCGCCCCGCCAGGCGGCAGTAGGGCAGGTGGGTGTGGAGCACGAAGTTCACGAAGCCGGCGTTCACGGGCACCTCCCTGGTCTCAGGCCCAGCGCACCAGGCCGGTGTCAAGCGGGTTGTGCAGGTCCGGGTGCGCCGGCAGGATGCGCACCGTGTACCCGACCCTCCCGCCCCGATCGGGCTCGAACGAGCCCAGATAGCGGCATATCCCCGTCTCGTCCATACCCTGGTAGGCCATCACCGTCGTCCCCGCCGCCTGCAGCTCCCCCTCCGGGCCCGCTCCGCCGGAGACCACGTCGACGCGCACGTCCTCGGGGCTCAGCGGCCCCAGATGAACCTGCGCGGTGACCGAGATCGGCTTCCGCACGATGGTCGTCCCCCGCGCGTCGTCGGCAACTGCCACGATCCTGATGGTATCCCATGCGGAGCGCAGTCTGGCGAGCCAGCCCGCGAGGTCGCGCGCCGGCTTCATGTTGTTGCTGCGGAGCTGCACCCAGGTGCGGGCGGCCGGTCCATAGGCGCGCCGCGTGTACTCTTCGACCATGCGGTGCGTGCTGAAGTACGGTGCGAACGCGGCAACCGAGTCCTTCATCCGCTCCACCCAGCGAGCCGGCACGCCGTCCACGTTGCGCTCATAAAAGAGCGGTGCCACCTCCTGCTCCAGCAGGTCGTAGAGCGACGCCGCGTCGAACAGGTCCTGGACCTCCGGATCGTCTTCGATCCGATCCCGTCCCACGGCCCAGCCGAGACCAGGACGGTAGGCTTCGCGCCACCAGCCGTCGAGGACGCTCATGTGCAGCGCCCCGTTCGCCACCGCCTTCATGCCGCTCGTCCCACTCGCTTCGAGCGGCCGCAGGGGTGTGTTCAGCCAGACGTCGCACCCCTGTACGAGGACGCGTGCCAGCTCCACGTCGTAGCCCTCCAGCACCACCAGCCTGTCGCGGAACTCCGGGCGCCGGCTGTGTGCCACCACCTCGCGGATGAGCTGCTTCCCCGGCTCGTCGCGCGGGTGCGCCTTCCCGGCAAAGACGATCTGCAGGGGCCGCGCCGGGTTGTTGAGGATCCGCGCCAATCGCTCGGGGTCGCGAAACAAGAGCGTCGCGCGCTTGTACCCGGCAAAGCGCCGCGCGAACCCGATCGTCAGCGTCCGCGGGTCCAGCACCTCGCCGCCAGAAAGGTCCAGCACCGCCAGGCCCTGGTGCTCCGCGCTCGCCCGGTGCTGTTCCCGCGCCCGCAAGACGAGCCGCTCGCGCTGCCGTTCGTGGGCGCGCCAGAGGGCGTCGTCCGGCATGTTCTGGATCCCGGCCCAGACGCCACCCTGCGAAGGGTTGTCTCGCCATTCCGGCCCCACGTACTGGTCGTAGAGCTCGCCCACGTCGTGCGCCACCCAGGTGGGCAGGTGAACGCCGTTGGTGATCGCGTCGATCGGCACCTCGGCCGCGGGCAGGTTCCGCCACGCGTCTCCCCACAGCTGGCGCGAGACGCCGCCGTGCAGCTGCGAGACGCCGTTCCGGTAGCCGCTGAGCCGCAGCCCCAGCAGGGCCATGGAAAACGGCTCCTGGCTGTCGTCCGGGTTGATCCGACCGAGGCCCAGGAAGGCGCGGTCATCCAGCCCCATCGCCTGGTAGTAGGGACCCAGGTATTTCCGCACGAGGTCGGGCGGGAAGAGGTCGATCCCCGCTGCCACCGCCGTGTGCGTGGTGAACACTGTCGCAGCCGCCACGGGCAGGCGTGCCTCGTCGAAGGTCGCCCCCGTTTCTTCCATCAGCATACGGATACGATCCGGGCCGAGGAGGGCCGAATGCCCCTCGTTCATATGGCAGACGGCTGGATGAATGTCGAGAGCATGGAGCGCGCGCACCCCGCCGATGCCCAGCAGCATCTCCTGTTGGATGCGCGTTTCGATGTCTCCCCCGTAGAGCCGGGCTGAGGTCGCACGGTCCTCCGGCGAGTTCCCGTCGACGTCGGCGTCCAGCAGGTAAAGGGGCGTCAGCCCGACGTCCAGCCGCCAGACCGCCAGCCGCACCTCGCGCCCGTCCATCGGCACAGGCACGTGCAGCGGTTCGCCCTCCCGGTTCGTCACGCGGCTGATGGGCTGGGACGCCAGGTCGATCTCCTGGTACTCCTCCGTCTGCCAGCCGTCCGGCCCCAGCACCTGGTGGAAATATCCCTGCTTGTACAGCAGCCCGACGCCGACCAGTGGCAACCCCAGATCGCTTGCGGACTTCAGATGGTCGCCGGCCAGCACACCGAGCCCGCCGGAGTAGTCGGGGAGGCTTTCCGTGAGTGCGAACTCCAGTGAGAAGTAGGCGATCACACTCCGCGCCGAGGTCCCGGCCACCCGCACCTGCGGCGGGCGCGCCAGGTACGCGTCGAACGCTGCCGTCACCCGGTCGAGGTGTGCCACGAAGCCGGTGTCGCCCGCAAACGCCTCCAGCTCGGCCGGCGACACCGCCTGCAGCACGCGCACCGGGTTGTGACCGGACTCCGTCCACCGCTGCCGACCGAGCCGCTCGAATAGCGCCGCCGCGTCCGTGTTCCACGTCCAGTACAGGTTCCAGGAAAGGCGCCGAAGCGACGCGAGAGGCGCCGGCAGGTCCGGCTCGACCAGCAGGGTGCGGGTGGCGCGCAATCGCATCTGCACCATTGTAGCGCCCGCGTCCTTTTGGCCCCGGTCAGGCGCTTCCCCTACGGCCCCGCGCGGTTGTCCGCATAACACCCCCGTGACATGATGGCCCTCCGAAGCGCGCCCCTCCGGGGCCCTCGCGACCTTCCATGCCGTTCCGTGCACTCCTCTTCGACATCGGTGACACGCTCTGGCACTCTCGTGCGGCGCCGCCGGCGGCCGAGTTCCGCCGCCGCGCCGCCGAGCGGGCCGCCGAGCACCTGGCCCTCCTCGGTGTCACCGGCGCCGACCCGGCCGTCGTCGCTCGCACCTGCTGGGACGCCCTCGAAGACGCCATGCGCTGCGCCCGCGCCACCGACCTCCGCGAGCCCGACTACGGCCTCGTCGCGATGTCCGCGCTCCATAGCCTGGGTGTCAATCTTGGCCGCTCAGAGGCCGCCGCTCTCCTGGAAGCGACCTACATCAGCGGGATGGAAGGCGGTAAGTCCCCGTTCCCCGACGCGGCTGCCGTCCTCTCCGAGCTTCGGCGCAGGGGCTTTCTCCTCGCCGCCGTCACCAACCGCGCCTTCGGCGGCGAGCGCTTCCGCGCCGACCTGCGCGAGGCCGGGCTCGACGTCGGCTGGGACGCCGAGGTCGTGTCCGTCGAAGTGGGCTACCTCAAGCCCCACCCCGCCAACTTTCAGCACGCGCTCGAGCGCCTCAAGGTCGCACCGGCGCGGGCCCTCATGGTCGGCAACTCGCTCGCCGAGGACGTGGCCGGTGCTCAGGCCGTGGGCATCGCCACCGCCTGGCGCCGCTGCACCCCGGACGCCGAGGGCGTCGTCCCGGAATTCACCTTCGACGAGCTGAGCGAGCTGCTCAGCATGCCGGCGCTCCGGTCTTCCTGTCCGTGACTGGCGCGGGCCGGACCTGGGGAGGGCGCTTCAGCGGCAACATGGACGCGCTTACGCGCGACTACACGGCCGGCGTCGACAGCACCCTCTACGAGCACGACATCGCGGGATCCATCGCCCACGCTCGCATGCTGGGACGCCAGGCAATCATCTCCCGCGAGGACGCCGAGGCGATCGTTGCCGGCCTCAATGCGGTCCTCCTGGACTTCCGCGCCGGGCGCGTCGCCTGGCGCCCCGAGCTCGAGGACGTCCACACCCACGTCGAGGTGGCCCTGCGTGAAAAGATCGGCGAGGCTGCTGGCCGCCTCCACACGGCCCGCTCCCGCAACGACCAGGTCGCGCTGCTCAACCGCCTTCTCGTCCGCGAAGCGTGCGACGACGCGGTCGCTGCCACGAGCAGCCTGCTCGCCGTGCTGGCCGACCTCGGTGAGCACCACGCGGCCGACCCGATGCCCGGATACACCCATCTTCAGCGCGCCCAGCCGGTTACACTCGGGCACCACCTTCTCGCCTACGGGGAGATGCTTCTCCGCGACCGGGCGCGCTTCACCGATTGCCGGCGGCGCGCCAATGTCCTGCCGCTCGGCTCCGGCGCCCTCGCCGGCTCCCCGTACCCCCTCGACCGCGAAGGTGTGGCCCGCGAGCTCGGCTTCGACACCGTCTCCCGCAACAGCCTCGACGCCACCGCCGACCGGGACTTCGCCGTCGAATTTCTCGCCGCCGCTGCCGTCGCCCAGATGCACCTGTCGCGGCTGGCCGAGGAGATTGTCCTCTGGGCGAGCGCTGAGTTCGCCTTCGTGCGCCTGCCCGACCGCTTCGCCACTGGCTCCAGCATGATGCCCCAGAAAAAGAACGCCGACGTGGCCGAGCTCGCGCGCGGCCGCGCGGGAAGGGTCTACGGCGAGCTGTTAGCTCTCCTCACGACGCTGAAGGGGCTGCCCCTCGCCTACAACCGCGACCTCCAGGAAGACAAGGCAGCAGTCCTGGCTGGCGCCGGCGTCGTCGTCCCAAGCCTCCGCATCTTCGCCGCCATGCTGCCCGCGCTCGAGTTCGACCTGCCGCGTCTGCGCCAGGCGGCTGGCGCCGGCTTCTCGCTTGCCACCGACGTCGCCGACTATCTGGTGCGCAAGGGGATGCCCTTCCGCCAGGCGCACGCGGTCGTCGGCGGGCTCGTGCTTGAGGCCGAGACCCGCGGCTGCGACCTCCACCTCCTGCCGCTCGACGTCTACCGCGCGGCCAGCCCGCTCTTCGAGCCGGACATCCTCGACCTCGCCGTCGACGCTGCCCTTGCCGCCCGCGACCTGCCGGGCGGTACAGCGCCCGCCCGCGTGGCGGCCGCCGCCCGCGCCATGCGTGCCGAGATCTAACCACCGCTGAAGTTCGCTTAGCCGCCGGGGCCGCGGAGTCTTGCCGTAAGCCCGTCTTAGCCAATCTTTGCGTGGCGGGCCTTGAGTCCGGTGCGGTTACGAGAGTACATGTACGCATTACAGCCCCCGGAAAGGCGCTGGTGGACACTGCCCGGGCCCTCGCCGACCGCCTCGCCGTGATGGACGTTCTCACCCGCTACGGCACGTCCATCGACCGCGCCGACTGGGAACGGCTGAAGAGCTGCTTCGCCAGCGACGCCCGCGTCCACTACGGGTCCCGCCTCTGCAAGGGCCCGGACGAGGTGGCCGACTTCATCCGCGGTGCAACCACCGGCTGGGCTTTCCAGCAGCATCTGCTCGGCAGCTTCGAGGTCACGCTCGACGGCGACAGCGCGACCAGCTCCTGCTACCTCATCGCCACACAGGTCGCGAAGGAAACCCCCGGCCAGTGCTTGGTCACCGTCGGCGTCTACCGCGACCGCCTCGTGAGGCTCGACGGTGAGTGGCGCATCGTCGAGCGCTCCCTCCAAGCGGGCTGGCGCGGGCTGCAGCAGGCAGCTCCTGCTTAGTTCCCGTACTATCGCCACCACATCCCAGGAGGACATCCATGGACATCGCAGGCAAGATAGCGCTCATCACCGGCGCCGGGTCCGGCATTGGCCGCGCCACCTCTCTTATGCTCGCCGACGCCGGCGCCTCGATCATGGTCGCCGACGTCGACGAGGCGGGCGGTCGCGAGACGGTGAAGGCCCTCGAAGCGCGAGGGGCGAAGGCCGCCTTCGTCAAGGCCGACGTCGCCACACCCCAGGGCGTCAGGGACATGTTCCGCGCGGTCGAAGACACTTTCGGCGGTGTCGACATCGTCTACAACAACGCTGGCGTCTCCTGCGGCAATCCCAACTGGCCGGCCACATCGCTCGATCGCATCTTCGAAGTCGTCAACATCAACACGAGTGGCGTGATGATGGGCACGAAGGCCGCGGTCGAAGCGATGGCAACACGCGGCGGCGGCGTGGTGATCAACACCGCCTCCATCGCCGCCGACAACCCCAACCCGAATGAGCCCATCTACGGCGGCACCAAGGCGGCGGTCGCGATGTTCACCCGCTGCTGCGCCCGCCTCAAGGACACCCACAACGTCCGCGTCAACGCCGTCTCCCCCGGAATGGTGCGCACCGAGTTCCAGCGCAAGACCGGCGACGGCGTCGCCCCCGCCGACTGGCTCGTCCCGGCCATCGACCGCATCGGCGAGGCCATCCTTCCGCCAGAGGCCATCGCCCAGGCTGTCCTCGACTTCATCCGCGACGACTCCCTCGCCGGCGAGGTCCGCGTCGTGACCAACCAGTTGCCCGCCCGCTGACGGCGCGCACCCAGGGAGCAGAGCATGACCACAGTCGACCAGCCCCCCTTCCGCGTCATTGGCACCCGCCCCATCCGCCCTGACGGCGTGGAAAAAGTGACTGGCAAGGCCCAGTACGGCGCTGACGTCCGTCTGCCGGGTCTTGTCCATGGCCGCGTCCTCCGCAGCCCGCACGCGCACGCCCGCATCGTCTCGATAGACACCAGCGCCGCCGCGGCGCTTCCCGGCGTCGTCGCCGTCGTCACCGCCGCCGACTTTCCCCTCGCCGCCGACGCCATCGCCCAGCTCGGTGAGGGCGCCGTCAACCTGCGTGAGCTGAGCGACAACGTCCTCGCCTCGCGCAAGGTCCTCTACAAGGGCCACGCCGTCGCCGCCGTCGCCGCTCTCTCGCCGCACGTCGCCGAGCAGGCGCTCGACCTCATCCGCGTCGAATACGAACCGCTCACTCCCGTCATGGACGCGCGCGACGCAATGCGCGAGGACGCCCCCCTGCTCGACGACCTCCGCCGCACGAAGTCGATGGCGGGCAAGGGCGACCGCCCGAGCAATGTCGCCAGCCACACCCGCTTCCAGGGAGGCGACGTCGTCGCCGCGTTCGCCGAAGCAGACGAGGTCCTCGAGCGCGAGTTCGTCACGAAGACGGTCCACCAGGGCTACATCGAGCCGCACAACGCCACCGCCAGCTGGAACCCCGACGGCACCGTCACGGTTTGGACGAGCACCCAGGGTGCCTTTGGCATCCGCGGGCAGGTCTGCGAGCTCCTCCGCCTGCCCGCCAACCGCGTCCGCGTCGTGCCGATGGAGATCGGCGGCGGCTTCGGCGGCAAGATCCCCGTTTATCTCGAGCCGCTCGCCGTCATGCTCTCCAAGAAGAGCGGCCGTCCCGTCAAGATCACCATGAACCGCGCCGAGGAGTTCCAGGCCTCCGGGCCGACGAGCGCTACTTTCACCCGCATCAAGCTCGCCCGCCAGGGCGACCGCCTGACTGCCTGCGAGGCGACGCTCGCCTACGAGGCGGGTGCCTACCCGGGTTCACCCGTCGGCCCGGCCGCCATGTGCATGCTCGCCCCCTACGCGATCGAGAACTTCGTCGTCGACGCCTACGACGTCTGCGTCAACAAGCCCAAAGTCGCGCCCTATCGCGCCCCGGGGGCCCCCACCGGCGCGTTCGCGGTCGAGACCGTTATCGACGAGTTCGCCCGCGGTCTCGGCGTCGATCCACTCGAGTTCCGCCTGCGCAACGCCTCCCGCCAGGGGACCCTCCAGGTGACGGGCGCCCCCTTCGGCGTCATCGGCAACGAGGAGTGTGTCCGCGCGGCCGCCACCACCCCCCACTACCACACGCCGATCGAGGGGCCAAACCGCGGCCGTGGCGTCGCCTCCGGTTTCTGGTTCAACGGCGGCTTCCAATCCACCGTCTCGGTCGCCCTGCATCCGGACGGCACCCTCACCCTGATCGAGGGCTCCGTCGACATCGGCGGCACGCGCGCCTCCCTCGCCATGCAGCTCGCGGAAGTGCTCGAAGTCCCTTACGCCGACATCCGGCCCGCCGTCGTGGACACGGACTCCATTGGCCACAACGACCTCACCGGCGGCAGCCGCACCACTTTCGCCACCGGGTTGGCCGTCCACAAGGCCGGAATGGAGCTTCGCAGCCAACTCGCCGTGCGTGCCGCGAAGGCGCTCAGCGTTCCTGTGGATACGATCGAATACGGGGAAGGCCGCCTCTGGTCGCGCGAGGCTCCGGAAAAGCAGCTCACCCTCAAGGACCTCGGGGCCGGCGCCGCGCGAACGGGCGGGCCGATCACTGCCACCGCCAGCGTGACCGCCACCGGCGTCGGCGGCGCCTTCGCCACCCACATCGTCGACGTCGAGGTCGACGAAGAAACAGGCAAGATCGCGATTCTGCGCTACACCGCCGTCCAGGACGTCGGGAGGGCGGTGCACCCATCCTACGTCGAAGGGCAGATCCAGGGTGCGGTTGGCCAAGGCCTCGGCTGGGCGTTGAACGAGGAGTACTGCTACGACGACCAGGGTCGCCAGCTCAACGCCAGCTTCCTCGACTACCGCATGCCCACGGCCCCCGACCTGCCGATGATCGACACCATCCTCGTCGAAGTGCCGAACCCGGGCCACCCCTACGGCGTGCGCGGCGTCGGCGAAGTGCCGCTCGTCCCCCCGCTGGCGGCCGTCGCCAACGCGGTCTACGACGCCATCGGCGTGCGCTTCACCGAGCTGCCGCTCTCGCCTCGCCGAGTGCTGGAGACGTTGCACGCCGGCGAGCCCGGCTGGGACTGAGCATGAAGGTTGGAGTCTTCTTCGAGGGGATCAACGGTCCCGCTCTCATCGCCGCCGCCCAGAGGGCTGAGCAACTCGGCTTCGAGTCCCTCTGGCGGCCCGATCACCTTGTCCTTCCGGTCGCCATCGCCTCGACCTACCCCTACGCAGCAGACGGGAACGCCCCCCTCCAGCCCGATTGGCCGATCGTCGACGCCTTCACAATCTTCGCCTACGTGGCCGCCAGCACCAGCACTATCAAGTTCGGAACCGCCGTTTACATCCTGCCCCTGCGCGACCCGGTCGTCACCGCCCGCACCGTGCTCGGCGTCGATTACCTCTCGCGGGGGCGCATGATGCTCGGCGTCGGCGCCGGCTGGCTCGAAGACGAGTTCCGCTTCGCCGGACAGGACTTCCACACCCGCGGCGCGCGCATGGACGAATGCATCGAGCTCCTGCGCGCCCTCTGGACCGAGAAGACGGTCGATTATCGCGGCAAGCATTACCAGGTCGGCCCCCTCCACTTCGAGCCCAAGCCTGTCTCCCGGCCCCACCCGCCAATCGTCGTTGGCGGTGAGTCCCCGGCTGCCTTCCGCCGGGTCGCTCGACTGGGCGACGGCTGGTACGCCATCAACCACCCGCCGGAGGAGATGAAGGCGCTCATCGCCGGGATCCACGAGCAGCGGGCGCGCTACGGGCGCGCTGGCCTCCCCTTCGAGGTGACGATGAACGCCCGTGCCACGGTCACGCCGGACGAGCTCGCCCGCTACGCCGAGGTGGGCGTCGACCGCGTCGTGGTCTCCCTCTGGCGCAGCTCGAAGGACGCCCTGCCGAACCTCGAACGCTTCGCCGAAACGACCCTGGCGAAGGTTCCCGCCTAGGTGCCGGCCGTCAGCGCAGCGCGCGGGCGGGTTGCCCCCCGGCTTCGGCGCGTACCCTCCCGCGGCCCTGGATCAGGTAGGAGAGAAAGCATCGTACCGGCGGCGTAAGCAGCCGTGGCCGCCGGTGCAGCAGCCGGAGCGTCAGGCCAGCATACCCGCCAAGGTCGCAGACCGGTGCTATCCGCGTTGTGTCGAGGAAGGGCGCCGCGCTGATCGGGATGATTCCCAGCCCGAGCTCGTTGACGATCGCGCCGCGCACCAGGTCCAGGCTGCCCATCTCTACCAGCGTAACCGGGCGTCCGAGGCGCTCCTTGACATAGCGGCCCGCCTCCTCCAGGGGCCGGCGTGTGAAGCGCGGGTAATGGAAGACGCGCAGCGGCTCGCCGGGGAGACCACTCGCCCGTCGTTCCAGGAGCCCCGGTGAGCCGAATACCGCCCATTCGTCCTCCACCCAGGGGACGAGCACCAGCCGGTGCGTGGTGAAGCTCTGGTCGCGGATCTGCTCCCGCCGGATGCCGCCGATCGCGATGTCCACATTCCCCAGGATCACGTCCCGGACCAGACCCGGGGCGTCGCCCGCGTGGAGCTCGACTTCGTGCTGGGGGAATTGGCGCTGGTAGCGCGCGATGATCGGCATGATCCAGGAGACGGCCGTGTTCGGCCCCGAGGCGACCACGATGCGTCCGCGCAACCCGCGCGCCGCCTGCGCCACGAGGTCTGCCCGGTCGAGCATCTCGACGACGCGCGGCAGAAGCTCCTCCCCTTCCGATGTCAGCACCACCTGCTTTCGCTGGCGTCGTACCAGGCGGAGCCCGAGCCCCTTCTCCAGGCTTTTCACCTGCAGGTAGACTGCTGGCTCACTGTAGGAAAGCTCCTCCGCAGCCCGTGCGTAGCTTCCCAGCCGCGACACGGCCACGAATGCCCGCAGTTGCGGCAGCAGGATGTCCATCGGTCCGCCGCGCGCGCTGTCTGTCCTGCCCGCCCCTCGCGCGCGACAGCATTATCGCACGTCGCCCGGCCGCCCGATCGGGGCTCAGGCGATCCCGAACTCTCGCCGCAGCGCGTTCCCGTGCTCGTCCAGACGGGGCGCGCGCCGCCACGGGCCCGTCTCCGACTCGGCGCACAGGAAGGTCGACGCCGAAAACGTGCGTGTCGTGCCGTCGCCCATGTCCACGTCGCGCCAGAACTTGCGCGCCGCCAGATGCTCGTCGTCGACGAGGTCTTGAGGGTAGTTGACGTCGCTGACGATGAGCCCACGAGCTTGCGCCCCGTGGAAGAATTCGTCCGCAGTCTTCGTGGCGATGAAGCGGCCGAGCACCTCGGAGATCCGCCATGAGTGCTCGCGGAACAGCTCCGGGATGAAGTACTTGGGGTCGACCAGGTCTTCCGCCATTCCGTCCGACTCCATCCACTCCACCAGCGCCATCCAGGCCGGCGGCGGCACGTTGACCAGCTGTGCGTTGACGTACCGCCCGTCGGCCGCACGGTGCTGCCAGGGTGGCGTCGGTCCCAGGCTCGCGTGGCGACCCGTCCGTCGCGTCACCACCTGGCCCGTGTAGTCGTAGTTCGGGAAGGCGTTCTCCGTCATCCCGGCGCACGCCTCGTGCACGGAGACGCCCACCTTCCCGCCGCCGCGGGACGGCAACGCCTGGAGTCGGGCGAGCGCCGCGATGAACGCCCAGGTTCCCGCCATGTGGTAGGCCTGGTTGCCGGTCGGTGCGAGTGGCGGCGTGTGCTCCAGGTCGTCATAGCCGCAGACCATCATCTGCCCGCCGAGCGCCAGGTGGGTGAGGTCGGTCGCCGCATATCCCGCCCACGGTCCCCCTTCCCCGAAGGGCGTGACGGTCACCCGGACGAGACAGGGATTCGCCGCTGCGGCCGCGTCTACTGCCGGCGACGTTCCGGCGTCGACCAGTACGTCCGCCCTGGCGAGGAGGACCGCGAGGGCCCGCCCGCCCGAATCGGCGTCCGGGCGGAGGACGACGCTCTCCTTGTCCGTGTTGTAGTGCCAGAAGTGCAAACTCGCCTCGGGATCGCCGTCGTGGCCGTTCAGGTACGGCCCGCGGCTGCGCGTTTCGGCGCCGCCCGTCGGCTCCACGAGGATCACGCGCGCCCCTGCCTGCGAGAAAAGCCGCCCGCACCATTCGGTCAGCGGACTCGCCAGCTCGACCACGGTCAGATGCTCCAGCAAACGGCTCATGACGTCCGTCCCTCCCGCTTCACGTCTGCCTCCCAGATCACCGCGGCCGCCGCCAGCTCGTCGACTTCGGCGTCGCTGAAGCCCAGCACCGTCGTCAGCACCTCGCGGGTATGCTCCCCCATCCATGGCGAAGGGGTCGTGATGGAGCTGTCGAACTCCTCGCTCGTCAGGGGAACGCCCTCATACCGTTTGCGCCCGAGGATGTCGTCGTCGATCGCCGTGTAGAACTGGCGCGCCGCCAGGGCGGGGTCGCGCTCCGCCTTGTCGTCGACATGCTGGACCACTCCGGCAGCCACCCCCGCCGCCTGGAGCACGTCCATCACCTGGTAACGGTCCCGTCCGCTCGTCCAGCCCGCGATCGCCGCGTCGATCTCGTCGGCGGCCGCGCGCCGGCCGACCAGCGTGCGCAGCTCCGGTCGCGCCGCCAGATCGTCGAGCCCGAGCGCGCGGCAGAGGGCGAGCCAGTCGCGTTCGCTACGCACGGCGATCGTCACCCAGCGGTCCGTCCCCGCGCAGCGATAGGCGTTCGCCGGCGCGTAGTCGCCATAGAGGTCGCGGTTGCCGCGCGGGGCGATAGTCCCGCCGTTGATCGTCGCGTCGAGCAGCATCGGCCCGAGGAGTGCCGCCCCGTGCTGCGACTGCCCGCCGTCGATGAACTCCCCTTTCCCCGTCACCCGTCGCCGCTCGAGCGCCATCAGCATGGCGGCGGCGTTCATCGTGGCGCCCATGTGGTCCATGTACGAAAAGCCCCAGCCGGCCGGCTCGCAGCCTTCGAGGCCCACCATCGCGGTCAACCCCGAGTACGCCTGCGCCGTCGGCCCGACGGACCGGTAGTCGCGCAACGGCCCCGTGTGCCCGAATCCGGAGGCCGCCACGTAGATCACGTCTTCGCGCAGCGCCCGCAGCCCGGCGTAGTCGAGGCCCCACTTCTTCATCACCCCGGGCGTGAAGCTCTCGACGACGATGTCGCAGAGCGGTACGAACTTCCTCAGGATCTCCTGCCCGCGCGGCGTGGACAGGTCGAGGGCGACGCTCTTCTTGTGGACGTTCGTCTGCGCGAAGAAGCCGCTGCGGTTCATGCCCGGCACACCGTCGGCGTTGGGCCCCGAAAGCCGGAGAAAGTCGAGGGCCGGGGGGTGCGGCCATTCGAAGCGCAGGACCTCCGCCCCGAGAATCCCCAGGATGCGGGTTGACCCGGCTCCTGCCAGATGTCGTGTCAGGTCCAGGATCCTCACGCCCTCGAGTGGCCGGCCACGTTTCTGCGATGTGTCAGATGCCATCCCGTTTGTCCTCCCGCGCCCGGCCGCGCCGGTGTCGATGTCAGAGCGCGCGCAGCACGAGGCCGCCGCTGACCCAACTTCCAGGACCAACCGTCACAACGGCGCGCCGGGCGTTGGGCAACTGGCGCGCGCCCGCCTGCCCGCTGAGCTGCAGGTAGGCCTCCGTCAGGTGCGCCATACCGTGAAGGCGGCCCTCGCCCAGGCTGCAGCCCGACGTGTTGACGGGCAGCGAGCCGGTGAGCCGGCCGTGACCGTCGCGAAAGAACGCCGCGGCCTCGCCCCGCTTGCAGAAGCCGAGCGACTCCAGCCACATCCAGACGAAGACGCTGAAGCCGTCGTACAGCAAGGCCAGGTCCATCTCCTCCGGGCCCACGCCAGCAGCCGCCCAGAGCTTCTGCCCCATCGCTCCGCCGCCGATCCACATGTTCTCGGGGTCGGTGAACCCGCCCGTCGAGGGGTAGGTCGTCTGCGCGTAGCCAGTGATAAGAGCGCCTCGCCGGCCCATCGCCAACGCCCGCTCGGCCGTCGTCAGTACGATCGCCGCGCATCCGTCCACGGGTAAGTCGCAGTCGTAGAGGCAGACCGGCTCCGCCACCATCCGCGACGCCATGTACTCCTCGAGCGTGAGGGGCACATCCCGGAAATAGGAGCGCGGATTGAGGTTCGCGTTCGCCCGGTTGTCCACCACGAACCGGCCCATCTCCTCGCGGCCCGCGCCGTGATCGGCGAAGTACTTCTGGTACGCCATCGCCTGCCAGGCTGCTGGCATCGTCCAGCCATAGGGCGCGCGGAACTGGTCCTCGCCACCGGCGCCAGGACGGGAGAAGTTGCTGTACCGTCCCCTGGGCATATGCACCGCCCGCCAGACGAGAACGAAGTTGCAGGCACCCGCCGCCAGCGCGTTGACCGCGTCGATGACAGTGGAGGTGATCAGCCCGGGCGTCTGCGTGTACCAGTCCACCTGGTGGCCGATCCCCAGCAGCCGAATGAGGTACCCCACCGAGACGACGTCGGCACCGTCGAGGCTGCCCGCGTTCCCGTAAGCCGGCATCGTCGGCACCGTGGCGACACCGTCGACGTCCGCGCGCGTGACGCCCGCGTCCTTCAGCGCCGCGTCGCAGGCCTCGACCGTGAGCTCGGCCAGCAACCGCGGAGAACGGCGCGTGAGCGACGAGTACCCGGCGCCCACGATCGCGACGCGGTCCCGCAGGCTCGCGTTCATCGGTCGTCACTCGCCAGACGGAATTGAGGGACCGTCATCCCGTCCCGTGCCTCGAAGTCGACGACGACCGGGGATCCCACGCGCACCCGCTCGGGATCTGCTTCCGGCAGATTGGTGACGACGATCAGGCGCTTCTGTTCGGCGAGCTCGACAAGCGCGACGACGTACGGCACCTCCGCTTCGAAGCCGCGCGTCACGTTGTCCCGGACCACGGTGAACGAATAGACGCGTCCGCGGCCGCTCACCGCCTCGAATCTCAGCTCGGGACTGTTGCACGCCGGGCAGAGCGACTCTGGCGGGTGGGCGAACGTCCGGCAGCGACAACAGCGCTGGATGCACAGCTCGCGCCGCCCGGCGCCCTCCCAGTAGGGGGCGGTGAGGTCGTCTGGCAGGGGCACCGGCTTTCCAGCCGGGGCAGGCTGGCCGGTCGTCATCTCCCCGCACTCCAGGTCGAGCCGGTCATGATGCGCCAAGCTTCGTTCGCCGAGACGTGGCCGGGCAATCCACAGCCCCAAAAGATAAGCTTGGCAGCCGGCTTCTCCCTCGCACGGACCCCGTCACTGCGTCGGACCCAAGGCGTCGCGGCCCGTATACTGACCCCATACTCACGAGGGAGCCGCCCGTGATCGTGGCCTTCGGCGCAGACCATGCCGGGTTCTACCTCAAGGAGCAGCTCATCCAGGCTGCGGCCGCGCTGGGCCACGATACCCGCGACTTCGGGACCCACGGCCCCGAGAGCGTGGACTATCCTGGCTACGCCGAAGTCGTCGCACGCGCCGTCGTCGGCCGCGAAGCCGACCTCGGCGTCGTCGTCTGCAGCAACGGCGTCGGCGTCAGCATCGCCGCCAACAAGGTCCCCGGCGTTCGCTGTGCGCTCTGCCACAGCGCCTGGGGCGCGGCCCGCGCGCGTCAGCACACAGACGCCAACGTCCTCGCCCTCGGCGCCGGCGAGATCGGGCCGGCGCTCGCGAGGGAGATCCTCACCGCCTTCCTCGAATGCAGATTCGAAGGCGGGCGCCACGCGCGCCGTCTCGCCAGCCTGATGGAGATAGAGCGCCGCGGTGTTGGCGCGGAAATGGCCCCGGCGTGAGTGCCGCTCCCTCCATCGGCAAGAAGACAGTGCGCGACGTCGAGGTGGCCGGCAAACGTGTCCTCCTTCGTGCCGACCTGAACGTGCCGCTCGCCGACGGCGCCGTCGCCGACGACACCCGCATTCGCGAGTCCCTTCCCACCATGCGGTACCTCCTCGACCACGGCGCACTCCCCGTCGTCTGCTCCCACCTGGGGCGCCCGAAGGGCCGCGACGAGAGCCTCTCGCTGGCGCCCGTCGCCGGCCGATTGGGGAACCTTCTCGACCGCGAAGTGCTTTTCGCCGGCGACTGCGTTGGCGCTCCTGCCGAAGAGGCGATTCGCGCCGCTGCGCCCGGGCAGACCGTCCTCCTCGAAAACCTGCGCTTCCATCCCGGCGAAGAGGCGAACGACCCCGCGTTTGCCCGTGCCCTCGCCAGCCTGGCCGACCTCTACGTCGATGACGCGTTCGGTGCCGCCCACCGCGCCCACGCCTCTACCGAAGGAGTCACCCACTACCTTCCGGCCGTCGCCGGCTTCCTCATGGAGAAGGAGGTGCGTTACCTCCAGACGCTCGTGACCGATCCGCCGCGCCCATTTGCGGCCGTCATCGGTGGCGCCAAGGTCAGCACCAAGATCGCCGCGATCGAGCACCTCCTGCCGAAGCTCGACCTCCTTCTCCTCGGCGGCGGGATGGCCAACACCTTCCTCGTCGCCACCGGGGTCGACGTACGCATGTCGCTCGTCGAACGCGAGCAAGTCGACGTTGCCCGCCGCATCCTCGATCGGGCGCGCGGCCGCGTCGACGTCCTCCTGCCGGTCGACGTGGTGAGCGCTGACCGCTTCGCCGCCGACGCCAGCACGGAGACCACGCCCGTCACCGCCGTGCCGCCCGGGTATATGATCCTCGACATCGGCCCGACCACCGTCGCCGCCTACACGCGCGCCCTGCAGCGGGCGCAGGCCGTCGTCTGGAACGGACCGATGGGCGTCTTCGAGCTCGAGCCGTTCGCCGCGGGCTCGGCCGGCATCGCCCGCGCCATCGCCGCGCTGGACGCGACGACCGTCGTGGGCGGCGGCGAAACCGCCCAGGTGGTCGCCTCGCTGGGGCTCGCGCCTCGCTTAACCCACGTCTCCACCGGCGGCGGTGCCTCCCTCGAGATGCTCGAAGGGCGCCAGCTGCCGGGTGTCGCCGCCCTCATGGACGCCTGACATGCTCTTCGCTTTCCGCGGCATCCGCGGCTTCCAGCTGCTGCTCGCGCTTGTCGCCCTGAGCTGCGGCGTCGCCTCCGTCGTCCTCGTCAAGGCTTTCGCCGACGGCGGGCCCGTCGTCCTCGTCGCCATCGCCGTCGTCCTCGGCCTCGTCTTTCTCTGGGCATTCGCCACCGCCCTGCGCGCCCCCACCTCCTTCCTCGCCGTCGACCTCAACCGCGGCCTCACACGCGTCCGCTTCGCCGGCTTCGTCGACACTGTGATCGACAACCGCGACATTCGGGGGGTGCGCGTCTGCCGGCGGTCGCTGCTCGCCGGAATCGGCGTTCGCACCAACTTCTCGGGCGACGTCGCTCTCGTGAGCGCCCCGGGCGAGGCGGCGGAGCTGACCCTCGCCCGGCCCGTGCGCGTCTGGCTCATCCCCCGCCTCGTGCCCCTGCGCGCCGAGCGCCTCACCCTCAGCATTCGCCACCCCGAGAAGCTAGCCGACCGCTTCGGCCCCGCGCCGGCCGCGTCGCCCCGGCCGGGCACAGTCCGTAAGATGAAGAACCGTGGACCTCGACCTCGCTAAACGACTCGCCCAGCCGGCCAACACGAAGATCGTCCTCTGCGTCCTCGACGGCCTCGGTGGCCTCGCCCGCCAGGAGACCCTCCGCTCCGAGCTCGAAGGCGCCGACATCCCCAACCTCGACCGTCTCGCCGCCCGTTCCGAGGTCGGCCTGACCGTCCCCGTGGGCCCGGGCATCACCCCTGGCAGCGGCCCGGGCCACCTCGCACTCTTCGGCTACGACCCCTACCGCTTCGACATCGGCCGGGGCGTCCTCGAAGCGACCGGCATCGACTTCGACCTCGGCCCCGACGACGTTGCCGCACGCGGGAACTTCTGCACCCTCGACGCGGAGGGAAACGTCACGGACCGCCGCGCCGGTCGTGTCTCCACGGAGGTCTCCGCCGGCCTCGTCGACCGCCTCCGCGGGATTCGCCTCCCGGGTGCCGAGGTGCTTGTCGAGCCCGTACGCGAGCACCGCTTCGTGCTTGTCCTGCGCGGCAAGGATCTCGGCGACAACGTTTCCTCGACGGACCCCCAGCACACAGGCGTGCCGCCCCTGCCCGCCACTGCCGGCGACGAGGCCTCCGCCCGAACCGCGGTGCTCGTCAACGACTTCGTTTCCCAGGCGACGGCCCTGCTCCGCGACCAGCACCAGGCCAACGGTCTCATGCTGCGCGGCTTTGCCCGCTATCCCCACCTGCCCCAGTTTCCCGAGATTTGGGGCCTGCGCGCCGCCGCCCTCGCCGTCTACCCCATGTACCGCGGGCTGGCGAAGCTCGCCGGCATGCAGCCCCTCCCCTGTCCAGGCGGCCTGCTCGAACAGATCGACACCGCCCGCCGCCGCTGGCAGGACTTCGACTTCTTCTTCATCCACTACAAGAAGACCGACGCCGCCGGCGAGGACGGCGACTTCGAACGAAAGGCCCACGCCCTGGAAGAGTTCGACCAGCACGTCCCTGCCATCCTCGGCCTTGGCGCAGACGTCCTCATCGTCGCCGGCGACCACGCGACGCCCGCGCTCATGGCCGCGCACTCGTGGCACCCTGTCCCCTTTCTCCTCCGCTCGGCGTTCTGCCGCGAAGGCAACGCTCTCCACTTCAACGAGCAGGAGTGCCTCAAGGGCAGCCTCGGCGTCTTCCCGGCCATCGACGTGATGCCTCTCGCCATGGCGCACGCCCTGCGCCTTCAGAAGTACGGAGCCTGAGCGTGCGTCGCCCCTTCATTGCCGGCAACTGGAAGATGAACACGACCGAGGACGAGGCGGTGGTCCTCGCGCGCGCCGTCGCGGCCGGCACGGGCGGCGTCCTCTGCGACCTGGCCCTGTGCGTGCCCTTCCCCCACCTTGGCCCGGTGCGCTCCGCCCTCGCCGGCTCGCACGTCGCGCTCGGTGCGCAGGACGTCTACTGGGAGCCGAAGGGCGCCTACACGGGCGAGGTCAGCACTGCCATGCTCGCCTCCTACTGTCGGTACGTGATCGTTGGCCATAGCGAGCGGCGGCAGCTCTTCGGCGACACGGACGCGTGGGTGCGGCGCAAGCTCGAGGCCGTCCTCGCCTCGCCCCTCGACCCCATCGTCTGCGTCGGGGAACTCCTCGGCGAGCGCCGCTCCGGCGAGACCGAGGCGGTCCTCGAACGTCAGCTCGCGGCCGCCTTCACCGGCCTCCCCCTGTCCGCCCGCGTCACCGTCGCCTACGAGCCCGTCTGGGCCATCGGCACAGGCGAGACCGCAACACCGGCCGTCGCCCAGGAGGCCTGCGCCTTCATACGGGCGAGCCTGCGGCACCTCGGCGGCGAGGCCGCAGACAGCGTCCGCATTCAGTACGGCGGCAGCGTCACTCCGGAAAACGCACCCGATCTCCTCGCCTGTCCCGACATCGACGGCGCGCTCGTCGGCGGCGCCTCTCGGAAGTCCGACCAGTTCGCCGCGATCGTGGCCAGCGCCCGGCCGTGACCTTGCGCCGTCTCGTCGCCATTGTCGGCCCGACCGCCTCGGGCAAGTCGGCGATCGCCCTTGACCTGGCGCTTCGCCTGGGTGGCGAGATCGTAAACGCCGACAGCCGGCAGGTGTACCGCGGCATGGACGTGGGTACTGCCAAGCCTACGGCCGCCGAGCGCCGCCTGGTGCCCCACCACCTGTTTGACGTCGCCGACCCCTCGGAAGGCTACAGCCTCGCGCTCTTCCGCCGCCACGTCCGGGCCGCGCTCGACGCCATCTGGCAGCGTGGCAGCTTCGCCTGGCTCGTCGGCGGTACCGGCCAGTACGTCTGGGCCCTGCTCGAAGATTGGCAGGTGCCCGAGGTGCCCCCAGACGCGGACCTTCGCGCTCGCCTCACGGCGATAGCCGACGCCGAAGGAGCCGACGCCCTGCACGCGCTCCTCGCCGCCATGGATCCGCTCGCGGCTTCCCGCGTCGATCCGCGCAACGTGCGGCGCGTGGTCCGCGCGATCGAGGTCTTCCACCACACCGGCCTGCCCATCAGCCACTGGCGACGCCGCGGCTCACCGCCGTTCGAGCACCTCCTCTTCGGCGTCGACGTGCCGCGCGCGGAGCTGGACCGTCGCGTCGACGCGCGCGTCGACGCCATGTTCGCCGCCGGTTTCGTCGATGAGGTGCGAGCACTGCGTGAACGCGGAGTCCCCCCCGACGTTTCCGCGATGTCCTCGATCGGCTATGGCGAGGTGACGCGCCATCTCGCCGACCAGTTGACGCTCGACGAGGCGATCGACGCCACGCGGCGCGCCACCCGGCGCCTGGTCCGCCGCCAGGCGCAGTGGTTCCGCCGCGACGACCCGCGCATCACCTGGATTCGAGACGCCGAGGACGCCGAGATCCAGGCGAACGTCTTCACCGCCGCCTGCACCGCTACCGTCTGCCGCGGCCACGGCTGACGGGTTCCACGCACCCCATGCGGCCGGTAGCGGCGCACCGCCGGGTTCGCTACCCTGCTCCCAGCACGCGACCGTCACCAGGAGCGCCCATGACACCGCTGATCCGCTACCCCATCTTCCAGTACGCCTGGGTCGTCAACGACCTCGACGAAGGCTGTCGCCGCTGGACCGAGACGGTCGGCGCCGGCCCCTTCTTCGCCGTCCGCTACCACCAGGGCGACAACCACGTTGACCACGGCATGCCGTTCACCGGCGGGCTCAGCTACGCGTTTGGCTACGCCGGCACGACCCAGGTCCAGCTCATCCAGGTGCACGACGACACGCCGTCCATCTATCGCGACATGTTCGCGTCGGGCGAGGAGGGCTTCCATCATGTCGCCATGCTCGTCCCCGACCCGCCTTGGGAGGAGAAGGCGCGCTTTGAAGCCGCGGGCTACCCCTCTGTCTCGGAGCTCTGGTCAACTGCCCAGGTCTGCTATATCGACACCCGCAAGGCGATCGGCTGCTACACCGAGCTCCACGGCGACAACCCCGAGATTCGTGCCGTCTTCCAGGTCTGGCAGGACGCCCACCGCTCCTGGGACGGCGTGACCGACCCGATCCGCGAACGTCGGCCATCTCGCTAAGGCACGGCCGGCGGGCGCTCCGTCAGCGCGTCCCGCCGGCGGCTACGGCACGCTCGGGTCGTACCCCCGCGCGACGTGGCCGGCGGTAACGAGGGCTGCATACTCCTCGTCGCCCACGTCGAGCACCTCACGGTATACGTACTCGTTGTGCTCGCCGAAGGTCGCGGGCCCCTGGTAGTACTCCACGGGCGACTCCGGGAACTTCCACAGCGGTCCGACGTACTCTTTCGTGCCCGCACCCTCGACCGTCTGCATGCGGAAGAAGTCGCGCGCGCGCAGGTGCGGGTCGTCGAACAGCCGCGAGGCCTCGAGCACCGGCGCCGCCGCAATCCCGGCGGCCTGCAGCTTCGTCATCAGGGCGTAGTCCTCGTGCTCAGCGGTCGCGGCCGCGATTAGCGCGTCGAGCTCCCGGCACTGCGCCTCCCGCCCGGCGTTGGTCGCAAAGCGGGGGTCGGCGCCCCACGCGGGGCTCCCCAGAGCCTCGACGAACGGTGCCCAGCCCGCGTCGTCTTCCACGTGGATGGCGACCCAGTGGTCCTCCTGTGCCAGCGCCGTGCCCGGCGATTTGGCGGGGTAGACGCCGCACGGGTAGCGGCCGTGCACGTCCCGGTTCCCGAGGGCCGTCTGCACGCGCCGGTTCATGCTGTAGTCCATGATCGCCTGGGTGAACATCGGCGACGCGTTCTCGGCCTGTGCGACTTCGATCAACTGGCCCTTGCCCGTTCGTTCCCGGTACCTGAGGGCCGCCATCACGGCAAAGGCGCCCTGGGCACCCGCCAGGTAGTCGCCCGAGTAGATGGCTGTCGTCGTGGAGGCGTCC
The DNA here is from genome assembly GCA_020847765.1 of Dehalococcoidia bacterium. Classification (GTDB taxonomy): domain Bacteria; phylum Chloroflexota; class Dehalococcoidia; order Tepidiformales; family Tepidiformaceae; genus JADLBJ01. The sequence continues at coordinate 12,213 of JADLBJ010000177.1, read as the reverse complement.
GCGTCCTCGTAGCCGCGTAGCAGGGTGTGGCCCATGACCGCTTCCAGGTGCACGCCCAGCGCGCGCGCGTCGTGGTAGGGGCCGGTGCTGCCATAGGCCGGGACGCGCACGAAGACGATGTCCTCGCGAATCGACCTCAGCCATTCGTATGTGATCCCGAGCTTCTCCACCGTCCCCGTCGCATTGTTCTCGTAGACGACATCGGACACGGCGACGAGCCGCCGCAAGATGTCCATCCCCTCCGGCTGACGCAGATCCACAGTGAAGCTCTTCTTGTTCCGGTAGAGGCTGACGAACGTCGGGTTGTAGTTCCACGGGCGCTCACCGGGCACATTCCCGGGAAGCCCCCCGTTCCATGCGACCGCCGCCTGCAAGAAAGCCGCGGGCGGCCGTGCCATCGCCCCCCGTGTCATCGGCTGGAAGACGAACGGGTTCTCCGGCTTGATGACCTCCGCGCCGAGGTCGGCCAGCAACATGGTGGCGAACGGCCCGGCCCAGACGACGCACAGGTCTATCACCCGAACGCCCTTCAGTGGCTTGTCCATCACTTCTGCGCCCCCTCCTCGAGCACTCCCGCGATCAGCGCACCGCTGGCCCCCGCCTCCTGCAGAACCTCCTCCGTGTGCTCGCCGAGAAGCGGTGCCGGCCGACGCAGCTGCCAGCCTCCCTCGCTCATCTGGAACGGCCGTCCGGGCAGCTCCACCTCGCCCATCACGGCGTGGCTTGCCCTGGTCCAGAATCCGCGCCCCCGGAAGTGCTCGTCTTCGAACAGGTCCTCCATCGTAAACAGCGGGCCGCACATCACCTTCGCCCGGCGCGCTTCCGCCCAAACTTCCCGCTTCGTGCGCTCCAGGCACCAGACGAGGAAGTTGCCGTTCCACTCCTCTATCAGCGCCGCGTTGAAGCGGGCCGTCGGCTCCTGGTAACGCGGGTCCGTCGCCCAGTCGGGGTAGCTCAGCATGTCGAGCACCCGGTCTGGCCGGATGCCGGCGTTGGTGAAGTCGACGTAACCGTCGGCACAGGGATAGATGCCCTGGGGCATCCCCGTCCCCGCCCCCGCCGTCCGTAGCGTCTTACGCCCGCTGAACTGATAGGCGATAGCGGTGGCATGGCGCCGATCGACCCCTCCCGCCTGCGTCTCGGCCAGCGCGACGTCGACATGCTGGCCCTGGCCGCTTTGCCGGCTCGTCATGATCGCGGCCATCAGCGCCGGTGCCGTCGCCGCGCCCGATTCGAAGCAGGCGGCCGTCCCGGCCATCTTCACCGGCTCCCGGTCCGTGAGACCCATCGAATACATCTCGCCGCCGAACCCGTAGAGAACCACTTCCGTGAGGCGGTAGTCGCGGTACGGCCCGTCCTGGCCGAAGTTCGAGATTGAGACGAGCGGCAGTTCGGGCTTGATCTCCTGAAAGAATTTCCAACCCAGGCCGAGCCGGTCAAGGGTCCCCGGTGCGAAGTTCTCCACCACCAGATCCGCCCGCCGCGCTAGCAGCGCGAGCGCGTCCCGCCCGCTCTCCCGCCTAAGGTCGAGGACGACGGAGCGCTTGTTCGTGTTCAGGAAGAAGAAGAGGCCGCTCTTCTCGATGTGCGGGTCGTCACCCTGGAACGGTCCCAGGCGCCGCGCGACGTCGCCACCAGGCCTTTCGACCTGGATCACGTCGGCCCCAAGGTCTGCCATCAGCTTCGTCGCATACGGCCCCACGATATGGTGCGTCAGGTCGAGGACGACAAGATCGTCGAGCGCCTGCATCGGCTCCCCCGTCAGCTGCGTGGTCAGGCGGGCCGCGGCGCCCGCTCGGTGGTTGGGCACTCTACCAGACAATCGCCGCTCGCGGCACGGGCTGGCGTGTGGGCCCCTTGCCGGCGAGGTCCAGCCTGGAATCATTTTTGAGACGCCGACACCGCCTCCATTCTCTTTTGTGGCCCGCCTCCCGCGCGGCGCGTTAGACTGCCCTCGCATGCCCGGTCGCACCGCCCCGCAGAGCCCCGCCGCCACCGCCGACGCCGAACGCGGACGACGCTCCCGGCGGCTTTCGATGCAGACGTTCAGCGCCTTCCGCCTGCAGGCATTCCGGCTCCTCTGGGTCAACACGTTCACCTTCGCCCTCTCGCAGTCGATCCGACAATTCACCTTCGTCTGGCTGACCCTCGAACTCACGAAGAGCTCTGCCGTGCTGGGGGCAGTCAGCTTCGCCCTTGGCGTGCCCGTGCTCCTCTTCTCCCTCCCGGCTGGCGCGCTCGCCGACCGGGTGGACCGCGGCGCTCTCCTGTTCGTCAGCCAGGCCGCCGCCCTCGCGCTCTCTGTGCTCGCGGCCTTCCTCGCCTGGGCGGGAGCCATGGAAATCGGCCTGACCATCGGCCTCGCCCTCGTCCTCGGCGGCACTGTCGCCTTCGGTCAGCCGGTACGCAACGCGATCGTTCCCTCGCTCGTCGACTCCGACCGCCTGCTCAACGCCATCACGCTCATGAGCCTGGGCCAGAACGTCTCGCAGATCGCCGGGCCCGCGATCGCCGGCGGCATCATCGCCTTCTCCGGCGTTGGCGGGGCTTTCGCCGCGCAGGCGCTGCTGCTCGGCACGGGGCTGGTGGCGCTCTTGCCCCTGCGTGTGCCTCGGCCGGTCGGGCGCCGCGGGCGCCTCGCCAGCGAGCTCGCCGAGGGCTTCCGCTTCGTCCGCTACCACGCCGGGGTGCGCGTCCTCCTCGCCCTTCTGGTCGTCACCTCGCTCATCATGGGCGGCACCTTCATGACGCTCATGCCCAAGATCGCAAAAGACGACTTCCACTCTGGCGCCCTGGGCACCAGCCTGCTGTTCGCCGCGATGGGCGTTGGCATGCTCATGAGCTCGCTCCTGCTGGCGTCGTTCCGCAACCTCTCCCATCCGGGACGCTACTTCATGCTCACGCTCATGGTCGGCGGCTGCCTGAACACCGTGATCGGCCTGGCACCCGTCTACGCCATCGCGTTCACCTTCCTGTTCCTCACGGGCTGGAACGCGGGCTTCTTCAGCAACCTGAACCTCACCCTCATCCAGTCCCAGACGCCGGCTTCCGTCATGGGACGCGTCATGAGCATCTACACCATCTGCCTGGCCGGCGTACAGCCTCTCGGCTCCCTCATCGCCGGTCTCGCCGCCGACTGGGTGGGCGCCCGCGAATGGTACGTCATCTGCGGCGTCGTCTTCGGCCTCGTTGGCTTCGCCGCCTTCGTCACGCAGCCGTCGCTGCGCCGCATGGACGCAGCCCCGCGCTCGCTCCTCGAGCGCGAAGCCGAGGCCGAGCCCCGGCCCGCCTGAAACCCCTACCGGTAGTCGATCTCCCCCGCCTCGCCCACCACCGCCACCGGCCTGCCCGTCTCCTCGACGGCCGCTTCCACGCTGGCGCCGCGCAGGCGGTCGACGACGCCCGGGTCTTCCATCTGCTCGGGCATCATGATCAGGTCGGCGCCCTGCGCCTCGGCGTACTCGGCCAGGCCGTCGGCCCCCTTCTTCTGGGGCAGCCACGCGAACGCCTGGACGCCCGCCCGTCGCGCCGCGCGCACCTGCTCGGCGACGCCATGGCGTCCCGCCCGCTCCAGGTCGTCAGGCGCCAGCTTGTCCGGCCAGAGGTCGCGGTCGCCTTCCCCGGACCACTCCTCCGTCGGCAGGGGCGACGCGAACATCTGCGCCGCGTCGATGTCGTACAGGATGAGGCGCGCTTCCGCGGCCCGTGCCGTTTCTATCGCCGCCTCGCGTACGGCCCGGTAGCGATCGTCCTCCGCGGTGTACGCGATGATGCACGTCGGCGCTGTGGCCATTTCCCTGCCTCCTCTCGCCATGCCTTCCGCCCCCGTTGTACCGCCCGCCTCATCGCGCCGGCATCAAGGCCCCGGCCGTCGGCGTGCACCTGATGAAGCGGCCGCCCCAGCACGCCCCGCTCGGCCGTTGCCCACTCCGGCGTGCCTCATCCGCTACAGTGGAAACAACTCCGTCGAGGAGGCGCCGCTATCACTGCCCACCGGACGCTCCCCGGCGTCCCTTACCCCCTCGGTGCGACATGGGACGGTAGCGGCGTCAACTTCGCTCTCTTCAGCGAGCACGCCGAACGGGTCGACCTCTGCCTCTTCGACCAGGCGCACGGCGCCAGCGAGACCGCGCGCATCACGCTCCGTGAGCAAACCGACTTTGTCTGGCACGTCTACCTGCCGGACGCGCGCCCCGGTCAGCTGTACGGCTACCGCGTCTTCGGCCCCTTCGACCCGGCACGTGGCATGCGCTTCAACCCCGCAAAGCTCCTGCTCGACCCGTACGCCAGGGCAATCTCCGGCGCCGTCGACTGGTCGGACGCGATGTTCGGCTATCCGGTCGGGGGAGGCGACGACCGCGACCTTGACGTCGACGAACGCGACAGCGCCCCTGGCATGGCGAAGTCCGTCGTCGTCGAGCCGGCTTTCTCCTGGGGAGACGACCGCCGCCCCGGCACTCCCCTGCATAACACCGTGATCCTCGAGACGCACGTCCGCGGCTTCACCCTCCTCCACCCCGGCATTCCGGTGCGGCTGCGCGGCACCTATTCCGCCCTCGCCGACCACCACGTCGTGCGCCACCTGCAGGAGCTCGGCGTCACCGCCCTCGAGCTCATGCCCGTCCACCACTTCGTCAACGACAAGCACCTCGTCGACCGTGGGCTGCGCAACTATTGGGGCTACAACTCGATCGGCTACTTCGCCCCCGACACCCGCTACACCTCCGACTCCCGCCCCGGCGCCGCCGTCGCCGAGTTCAAGACGATGGTCAAGGTGCTCCATCAGGCGGGCATCGAAGTGATCCTCGACGTCGTCTACAACCACACGGCCGAGGGCAACCACTTCGGCCCAACCCTCGCCTTCCGCGGCATCGACAACCCGTCCTACTACCGGCTGACTGGCGACGGCCGCTACTACATGGACTACACGGGCACCGGCAACACCCTCAACATGCTCCACCCGCGCGTGATCCAGCTGATCATGGACAGTCTCCGCTACTGGGTCACCGACATGCATGTCGACGGTTTCCGCTTCGACCTCGCCGCCACGCTTGCCCGCGAGCTCCACGAGGTCGACCGCCTGTCCGCCTTCTTCGACATCATCCATCAGGACCCGGTTGTCTCCCAGGTCAAGCTCATCGCCGAACCCTGGGATCTCGGCGAAGGCGGTTACCAGGTCGGCAACTTCCCCGTCCTCTGGGCCGAATGGAACGGCAAGTACCGCGACACCGTGCGTCGCTTCTGGCGGGGCGACCCCGGCCAGGCCGGCGACCTCGGCTACCGGCTCACCGGCTCCTCCGACCTGTACGCCCGCAATGGTCGCCGCCCATATGCCTCCATCAACTTCGTCACCGCCCACGACGGCTTCACCCTCCGCGACCTCGTCAGCTACAACGACAAGCACAACGAGGCGAACGGCGAGGACAACCGCGACGGCACCGACGACAACCTCTCCTGGAACTGCGGCGCCGAAGGTGAGACGGACGCCGCCGCTGTCAACGATCTGCGCGCCCGCCAGCAGCGGAACTTCCTCACCACCCTCCTACTGTCCCAGGGTGTTCCCATGATCCTCCACGGCGACCCCGTGGGACGGACGCAGCAGGGCAACAACAACGCCTACTGCCAGGACAGCGAGATCGCCTGGCAATCATGGGACCTTTCCGCCGAACAGCACGCCCTCTTCGCCTGGACGCGTCGGCTCGTCGCCTTCCGCGCGCGTCACCCCGTGCTGCGCCGCCGCCACTACTTCCAGGGCCGTCCCATTCGCGGCCGCGGCCTCAAGGACATCTCCTGGCTCTGGCCCGACGGCGAAGAGCTCACCGAAGAGCAATGGGCCGACGAAGCGACCCGCTGCCTGGGCGTCTGGCTCGCCGGCGCCGCCTCGGACCTTACCGACGAAGAGGGCCGTCCCGTTCTTGACGACGCCATCGTCATCCTCATGAACGCCAGCGCCGCCGGCGTCGCCTTCACCCTACCCCCCGCTGTCGGTGCCGAGCGCTGGTCACTCACCCTCGACACCGCCCGCCCTCATGAGCGTGAGGGAGCTCGGCGGTTGCGCGGCAAGGCGCCCTACCCGCTCGCCAGCCGCTCCGTCGCTGTCCTCACTCACCCCACCCGCTGATCCGCCCCCCGCCTGTCATCCGCGACCGTGCACCGCCGCCAGCAGGCCTGCGCGCCGGGGCACGAGTAACTTCCCAGGGGCCACCTCCCCGCTTCTGCCCCCGCCGCCGAACCGCGCTTCGTCGGAGCAGACGACAATCCCGCCTCGACCTGCGCCTTCCCACGCGATCGACTCGTCCTCGTCGCCGAAGTTCGCGGCGATCAGGCGTCGTTCTGCTCCGTCGCCGAGCGCCACCAGGACTGTCCGTCCGTGAGCGAGCGCCCGCAACGGTCCGCGCCCGTGGCGCACACCACGCAGCACCGCGTCCTCACGCCGCAGCCGCAGGAGCTCTTCGTAGTAGGACCGCGTGAGCGCGCCCGCCCCGTATTCCGCCTCCTCCCAGCGCAGCTGAGAGCGCCGGAAGGTGCTCTCAGCCTGCGGGTCCGGGATTTGCTCACGCAGCGCCGGGTCGCGAAACGCCGAGAACGCGGCAAACTCCGCCCGTCGCCCTTCGGTCACCAGCCGCCCCAGCTCCGGGTTGTGGTCCGTGAAGAAGAGAAAGGGAGTCGACGCCCCGAACTCCTGACCCTCGAAGATGAGCGGCGTCTGCGGGAGGAGCAGCAAGAGCGTCGCCGCCGCCAGCCGTTCGCCCAGCGAGGCCGTCGCGTCGAGCCGCAGACCGAGGGCGCGGTTGCCCACCTGGTCATGGTTCTGCGTGCAGTAGACGAATTGCCGCCAGGGCTGCGTTCGCGCCGGCGTCCCACGCGGCCCCCCGAAGAACAGGTCCTCCTGGCCCTCGTACAGGAACCCCTGTTCCACCGTTCGCGCGAGCTCCTCGGCCGTCCCGGCGTAGCTGCGCAAGTAACCCTCCCGTTCGCCCGTCAGCAGCGTCCGCACCGCGTGATGGAAGTCGTCCGCCCAGACACCGTCCATGCCGTACCCGCCCTCGGCCGTGGGGAGCAGGTAGCGCACGTCGTTCTCGTTTGATTCGGCGAAGAGATACGGCCGCTCGCCCGGTGTCCCGGTCCGCACCGCGTCACTCAGCTCGGCCAGGATATGCCTGGTCGACTCGTCCCGAATGGCGTGCGTCGCGTCGAAGCGGAAGCCGTCGACGTGGTATTCGTGCAGCCAGTGCAGCAGGTTCTCCCGATAGAAGCGCCGCACCTCGGCCGAACCTTCGTCGTCGAAGTTCACGGCGTCGCCCCAGGGCGTCTGATGGCGGGGCGTCGTGTACTGCGTCGAAAAGACCCCCGTGTAGTTGCCATCCGGGCCGAAGTGGTTGAAGACCACGTCAAGGATGACCGCCAGCCCTTCGCGGTGGGCCGCCTCCACGAACCAGCGCAGCCCATCCGGGCCGCCATACACCGCCGCGGGGGCGAAGAGCGCCACACCGTCGTATCCCCAGTTCCATCGCCCCGGGAAGCACGCCACCGGCATCAGCTCGACTGCCGTCACTCCCAGTGCGCACAGCTCACTGAGCCGCGCGGCAGCCGCCCCGAAGGTCCCCTCCCGCGTGAACGTGCCCACGTGGATCTCGTAGATGACGAGGTTCTCCAGGCCCGGTCGGCGCCAGCCGCGATCGCTCCAGCGGTGCGCGCCAGGGTCGACGACCTCTGACGCCCCATGCACGCCCTCCGGCTGGGAGCGCGAACAGGGGTCCGGGTAGGCCGCGCCGTCCGCCAGGAAGCGGTACCGCTGCCCGTCCTCCACGCCCTTCACCCATCCTGACCAGTAGCCGTGTTCCTCCCGCTCGAGCGCGACCGTCCGCCCCCATCCGTCGCCGTCGCGCAGCTCGAGTGCCACGTCTTCCGGCTGCGGCGCCCAGACCCGGAAGCGCACCCCCCCGGGTTCCACGATCGCGCCGAGACTGCCCCGCCACTCAGCCACCGTCGCCCTCCCGTCGGCCGAGGAGCGCGAAGGGCAGCCGTGCGAGCGCCTCACGGCACGCGATCGTGTCGCCGGGCTCAAGCTGTCCGCCGGAGGCGAGGTCGTGCCAGCCTTCTCCGACGGGCAGCGCAACGCGCGTATCCTCCCAGGCCTCGGCTGCCACGCGTCCCGCCTCGTCGAGCAACGGCACGGTTCGGCGCGGAACAATGGCGACGAGCGTGCCCCCACGCCCACTGCGGGCGAATGCGAACACACGGTCCGCTCGCCTCCCTTCGACCTGCAGCCCCCTGTATTCACCCGTCAGCGCCTCGCGCCATTCTGCCCGGATGCGCAGCAGCGTCCGCACGAGCCATTGCCTGCCGGCGTCACTCGCCAGATCGGGTGCCGGGCCAGGTCCGCTGCAGCCGAGGAGCGCCTCCGCCGCTGCGAAGTCGACCGGCCGCCGGTTGTCGGGGTCGGTGAGCGAGAACCGCCAGCGCTCCGTTCCCTGGTAGACGTCGGGGAACCCGGGAGCCAGCGCGCGGACGACTAGGCCGCTCACCGCGTTCAGGATCCCCGCCGGCCGCACGCGTGTCACGAACGCCTCGATGCGCGCCAGCAGCTCGGCCGACTCCCAGGGGTCGAGGATGCCGTCGAGAAACGCCAGCGCTGCTTCCTCGTACGCCTCGTTCGGCCGCAGCCAGCTGGTCTCCGCCTTCGCCTCGCGCATGGCCTTGATGAAATGGGTGCGCAGCCGCCCGCGGTAGTCGTTGTCGAGCCCCCCTTCGGGCCACGACCCGACGAGCGTCTGATACAGGTAGTACTCGGCGTTTGCCGATGGCGCCGGCTCGCCGTCGACGGTGCCCCGCAGGCGGTCGTTCAGTCCCCGCCAGGCGAAAACCTCCGTCCGCCAGACGTCCGGCACCTCCGAGAGCACGTGGATCCGGGCGCGTACGCTCGCACTCCGCTTTGTGTCGTGCGTTGAGCCCGCCAACATGGCCCCCGACCAGTCCCGCGCCCGGGCCTCGAGCCATGCGTGAACGTCGGCAGGCGGCATGCCGAATCGCGCCGGGTCGCTCCCCACCTCGTTCAGGGAGATCAGACGGTTGTACCGATAGAAGGTGGTGTCTTCCTGCCCCTTGGCCATCACAGGGCCAGAAAGCTGCTGGAAGCGCCGGCGGAAGTGCTCGCGGCGCGCCCGCTCCTCCTCCTCGAGGTCGCCCTCGAGCAACAGCACCTCCGCGAGGAAGTCCAGCGCGTCCTCCGAGACGAGCGGCGCTCGCCGGCGGGCCGTCTCCAGCGCCTGGCGAAGGAATCGGTCGCTCTGGTCGTCGCCGGCCGGGTCGAGGTAGGTCCGATAGACCGGGAAGGACGCCAGCAGCACCGTCAGCGCTTCCCTGAGCGAGCGGAGTGTATTGTCCCGGTGGCGCCGGTGGCGCTGCGCGATCCGGTGGAGCTGCAGCGCCAGCAGGTTGACCTCGCCGGCAAAGGCGCTCTCCGCCACCTCGAGTCGCGCCTCGTACGCGACCCGTTGGTAGCGCGTCGTCCGCCCGAGGAACTGGCGGTACGTCTCGTCCAGCCCGCGCCGTCCTTCTTCGTCGACCAGGAGGCCGTCGACGCGCGCCGCCAGCTCATAGCCGGTCGTGCCGTCGACGGGCCAGTGCCCGGGCAGCGCCTCGTCACCCTCGAGGATCTTCTCGACATAGATGGGGACATGGCCGCCGCCCGCCTCCCCGCTCGCCTCGTCCAGCCTGTGGCGGAGGCGCGCCAGGTAGCTAGCCGGGTCGTACAGCCCGTCGATGTGGTCCACCCGGACGCCGGTCACGATGCCGCGGGCCACCAGCTGAAAGACGAGCGCGTGCACCTCCTCGAAGACGTCCTCGCGTTCCACGCGGATGCCGGCGAGGCTGTTGATGTCGAAGAAGCGCCGGTAGTTCAGCTCTTCGCCCGAAACGCGCCAGTCCGCCAGGCGGTAGTGCTGCTGGCGAAGGATCTCCTCGAGTCGGTCGAAGCTCGCCGGGTCTCCCGGCCTGCCGTTGATCGCCGCCAGCTGTTCTTCCAGCTGGGCGCGGATCGCCGGCTCGCTCGCCAGGATCTCGCGCCAGCGATCGAGCAGTGCCGGCGTCCGCTCCGCGTCCCCACGCGCGAGCCCGTCCAGCACCTCGACCAGCGACGCGAAGGCCGCCGGATCGTTGAGCTCGTCGCGCAACTCCAATGGTGGCAGGCTCGCCACTGCCGCATAGCTCTCGGGCGCGAGCGGAAAGCGGTTCTCGAAATAGCGAACCGCAAGGTCATTCTCTTCGATGGCGAGCGACAGCTCACCGGCCTCCAGCGTCACGCCGAAGGGCTTGCCGAGCATCGGCAGCACGAGCACGCCGCTCTCCATTTGCGGCTGCGCTTCCCAGTCGATGTCGAAGTATCCGGCGTAACGCGAGGCCCGCCCGTAGCGCAGGACGTCCCACCACCAGGGGTTCCGGCCGCCAACGCCAACGTGGTTGGGGACGATGTCGAGCACCAGCCCCATCCCTTCCCGCGCCAGCGTCTCGCCCAGCTCGTAAAGCCCCGCCAGGCCCCCGAGCTCCGGGTTGATCTGGCTGTGGTCCACCACGTCGTAGCCGTGTTCGCTGCCCGGCGTCGCGGTGAAAACGGGCGAAAGGTAGAGATGGGAAACCCCGAGGCGCGCCAGATAGCCAGCCGCTGCACGCGCCTCGGCGAAGCCAAAACCGCGATGAAGCTGCAGCCGGTACGTCCCAAGCGGCGTGCCGTAGCGCCCCGGCCATGCGTCCGTCAAGTCAGCGCGTGCGTCCTGCCAGCGGCAGTCCCGGCCCCTCCAGCGTCAAGCCCGCCCGCCGCCGCACCACTCGCCGGGACGCGAGATCGACCACCCAGACGAGCGGCACCTTTGGCTCTCTCCGCTCCCTTGTCCCCGCCGCGTCCGCGTCGGCAGTGCGTTCGTCGCGTGGTACAGCCCCTGGCATGGCCCGTTCTCCTTTGCCTGTCGGCGTCGTGACAGGCGCGTGTTACCCGTCTCCTCGTCCCCGTCTGGCCCCGGCGGGCCCTCAGCGTAGGCTCGCCGGGCTCTCCTCGCCCTTGCAGTCGCTCGCTCACTTCTAACAATCGCATCGCAGTGCGCACCTCGCGGGTAACCTTCGCCGCCGGGTTGCGCACGGCTCCCTCGGGCGCCAGCGCACGTGCGCACGGGGCAAGAAAGACGCTCCGAGGCTGGTCTGCAGATGGCTGTTATTTGCCTCTCCGCGCACGTAACCGCTAACGCATGGATCTCCGCCTAGAGTGGTCCCATCGCAACGCTCCTTCGGGGAGCACGAGGTGCCATGTACCCCTCATCCCCCCTGCGCGCTGCTGCGCCGCGGCGCGTGGCCGTCTTCCGCGCGCTGCAGCTCGGCGACCTGCTCTGCGCCGTGCCGGCCGTCCGGGCGCTGCGTTCGGCACTCCCCGAGGCATCCATCACGCTCATCGGGCTCCCCTGGGCGACGAGCTTTGCCGCCCGCTTCTCGCACCTGGTCGATGCCTTCCTCCCTTTCCCCGGCGCCCCCGGCCTTCCCGAGCAACCGGCCTCCCCAGCCGACCTCGACGCCTTCTGCCGGCGAGCGCGGCTGCAAGCCTTCGACCTGGCCGTCCAGCTCCACGGCGACGGGTCAGTCACGAACGCGGTCGTCGGCAGGCTCGGGGCCCGTGTGGTTGCCGGCTTCTCGCCCCCGAACGCCGGACCGTCGTCGGACAGCTTCCTTCCCTACCCCGACAACGGGCACGAGATCCGCCGGCTGCTGGATCTCGTCGTCTTCCTCGGCGCCCACCCGCGTGGCGAGCAGCTTGAATTCCCCCTCTACGCCGCCGACCAGGCCGCACTCCATTACATTCCCGCCGCGGCTGGCCTCCGGTTCGGCAGGTACGCCGTCCTCCATCCTGGCGCGCGCGACCCAGGGCGGCGCTGGCCCCCCGACGCCTTCGCGGCCGCCGGCGACGACCTCGCCCGGCGCGGCCTGGATGTCGTCCTCACCGGCACCGAAAGCGAAGTGGCGCTGGGTCGCGCGGTCGCGGCGCGCATGACGGCGCCAGCGACGCTCCTTGCGGGGCAGACCTCGCTGGGAGCGCTCGGCGCCCTCGTCGCCGGGGCGGCGCTGCTCGTCAGCAACGACACGGGCGTCTCCCACGTGGCCGCCGCTCTGCGCACCCGCTCAGTGGTGCTCTTCACCACCTCGGACCCGCGCCGCTGGGCGCCGCTCGAC
>JADLBJ010000176.1 GCA_020847765.1 Dehalococcoidia bacterium | reverse complement strand
GGGTGTGCTTGTAGTAGTTGGGGTTGCGCTCGTAGCGGGTGGCGGTGCTCTCCCGCTTCTTCATCATGTAGGGCCCGCTGCCGGCGTTCATGACGTCGGAGAGCTTGCCGCCGTTCGCTTCGGCCAGCTCCTTGGCGACGACGGCGAAGGCGCTCGAGCCCATCGAGGGGATGGCGGAGGCATAGGGCGTCTTCAGCTTGATGACGACGGTCTTCTCGTCCGGCGTTTCGAGACCGTCGATCCAGGACCACTGCAGGGCGTTGACCTCGGAGCCGAAGTTCTTGAGGGTGCCGGCGAAGCGGCCGTAGCTGTAGGCGACGTCGGCAGCGGTGAGCGCTCGGCCGCCGGCGACCTCGGGGTTGAACTTGAGGCCGTCGCGCAGGGTGAAGACCATCTTCGTGGGCTCGGCCTGCTCGAAACTCTTGGCCAGGTCGAGGTAATACTTGTTGGCCGACAGCTGGTAGACCAGCATGTGGCTGTAGGCCTTGGCTGGGTGGAGCGGATTGGTGACGGTGATCGCCGGGTCGAGACCGGTGTCGGCAGAGTACTTGGTGGCCTTGAACGTACCGCCACGCTTGCCCTGGGCACCGGTGGGGCTGCCGCCGGACTGGGGCGTGCCGGCCGAGGTGGCGGAGGGGCTGGTCGCGCCGCCCGTCGCCCGTGTCTGGATCGCGTGGGTCAGAGGTGTGCTGGGAAGCGGGCCGGGATAGCGGTCAGCCGCCGCGGCGCTGGCGGGCGTCGACGGAGTACTGCACCTCTTCCATGAGCTCGAGCTCTTCGGCTTCGAGGCAGTCGGCGAGGCCGGCGCCCCACTTCTGGAACTCAGGGTCGAGCGCGGCGAGGCCGAGCACGCCGCGGACGGCGTTGGCGTCGGGCATCTCCCAGAGGTCGTAGACGCGGTTGAGGCGGCCGATGGAGTTCATGTAGGCGCCGTGGAGGCGCCAGCCCTTGCTTTCGAGGACGGGCACGAGGTGGCTCATGATTTCTTCAAACTGAGCCGTCTTGCCGTAGCGGCATTGGAGCCGGACGAGCATGTACGCCATTGCATCACCTGCGCGGGGAGGTCCGCCGCGCCCCGCGGTCAAAGCGGCGCGCGGGGCGGCCGGCCGGGGCGATCCTAGCGGCGGACGGCGGCCCGGTACAATCGCCTGGCGCAGGTGGGCAGGCGATTCGTAAAGCACGAGCAATAAGCTCGTAAACTATCGTCTTAAAGTCTATCTGGATCTGGCGTTCCGGTCGTGGCAGGTGCTTACTGGAAGCCCGCAGCCGGCCGTCCCCCGCCCGGCGAGCGGTTCATGGCTGGAGGACGTCGATGAACAGAAGACGCGAGGCGCCGGACGGCGCGGCGAAGGCAAGACTGCTGGGCGGCGGCCGGCGGGCACGGCTGGCGGCCGCCGGGGCGGCCCTCGTTCTCCCGCTCTTCGGCTTGGGAGCGGTCGCCGCGCTGAACGACGGAGAGAGCGCGCCGCCGCCAGCAACGGCGACGGCGACGGCCCCCGCCACCGGGACGGGGACTGCCAGCACGACCGCGGCGGCACCGGCTCCGGCGACAACGAGTGCCACTGCCAGCGTGACAGCCACGCCGACAGGCGACCGCCGCTCGCCGACGGCCACCGCCACGGCGACCGCCACGAGCACGGCGACTGTCACGGCCAGTGCGACGGCCGCGGCCACGCTCACCGCAACTCCGGCGGCACCCGCCGTGACTCGCCCGACGGACGTCGAGGCGTGCGAGGACGTGCTCTTCGGCGAGGGCGGCCGCTTCCGGGCGTCGGCGGGGGGGATTGGCCCCGACTGCCAGGCGGGGGAGGAGCCCGGCCACCGTCTGGGCGCGGCGGCCGCCACGGGGAGGGCGAGCGCGACGGCCTCGGCGCCGGCGACTCCGCGCGCGAACGGGTCACTCATCGCGACACCGGACCCGAGCGCGACGGCCCGCAAGACGGCCACGCCGCCCGCGAAGGACGTGGCAACGCGCTAGCGCTGCGCGACAGGGTCCTCTACTTAGGGTCCGACGTCCTTCGCAACTTGAGGGAGCTGCGTCGGCGAGATGTCGCGGCCACCGCTGTGGCGAAGCGAGCCCCGCCTGCGCACCTCGCTGAATCCGGTGTGCCGAGAATGGCCGCGACGTCGCGCGCGATCACCGCAGTGGCTCCGGCCTGCCTGCGGGCCTCAGAGCCGGGTGAGCTGGTCGCGGAGGCCGGCGACGCGAGTGCGGGTCTCGGCGAGGGTGGACTCCATGCCGGTGACGACCGCAGCGGGGGCCTTCTCGCGGAAGCGGGGGTTGGCGAGCTGGGCTTCGAGGCGGGCGGCGTGGGCTTCTGCCTCGGCCAGCTCCCGTTCGAGACGCAGACGCTCGGCGGCGCTGTCGACTTCGGGCAGGGCGACGGCGACGTCGGTGTCGGCGATGGCGGCGAAGGCGAACTCGCCCGCCGGCAGGGCGGCGTCGGCGGCGAGGACGAGCGGCTCGACACGCGCGGTGAACGCGGTCGCCGCCGCGGTCTCCGCGAGCGCGGCGGCATACTCGCCGGCGCGGAGGTAGATCTTTGGCCGGAGGGCAGCGGCGATGCGCTTTTCGGCGCGGATGTTGCGGACGGTGCGGTTGACTTCGACGACGTGGGCCATGGCGGCCTCGGCGGCGGGGTCGCGCCAGTTGCCACCGCTCTTCGGGAACCAGGCGACGATGAGGGCGGAGGCCATGTCGTCGTCCACATGGTCGCGGAGGGTTTGCCAGAGCTCTTCGGTGACGAAGGGCATGAACGGGTGGAGAAGACGGAGCCCGCGGTCGAGGACGTGGGCGAGGACGCTCAGGGGGCGCTCGTCGCCGGCGTTCAGCCGGACCTTGGCGAATTCGATGTACCAGTCGCAGAGCTCGTTCCAGAGGAATTCCTGGATGGTGCGGGCGGCCTCGCCGGGCTGGTAGGCACGGAGCATGGAGTCGACGTCGCCTTCCATGGCTTCGAGGCGGGAGAGGATCCAGCGGTCTTCCAGGGCGTAGGCGGGGCGGTCGGCTGCATGGGGGCGGGAGACGCGCCGCCCGCCGATCTTGAGGAGGACGAAGCGGGCCGTGTTCCAGAGCTTGTTGGCGAAGTTGCGCGCGGCGGCCAGGCGGTCGTCGCTGTAGCGCTGGTCGGCGCCCATGCTGGCGCCGGTGAGGACGGCGAAGCGGAAAGCGTCGGCGCCGAATTCGCGCACGGATTCAAGCGGGTCGACGACGTTGCCGCGGGACTTCGTCATCTTGTCGCCGTTGGCGTCGCGGATGAGGCCGTGGAACAGGACGGTGCGGAAGGGGACAGCGCCTTCGGGGCCGCGCTCGCGCATGTTGTAGAGACCGAACATGACCATGCGCGCGCACCAGAAGAACATGATGTCGTAACCCATCTGCATGTCGGAGGTGGGATAAAAGGTGCGCAGGTCGTCGGTGTCCTCGGGCCAGCCGAGGTCCGCGTGGGGGGCGAGGCCGGAGGAGAACCAGGTGTCGAGCACGTCTTCGTCCTGACGGACGGTGGCGCCGCACGTGGGGCAGCCGGGGGGGTCGTCGACCTGGACGGTGGTATGGCCGTTTTCGCAATACCAGACGGGTATCTGGTGGCCCCACCAGAGCTGGCGGCTGATGCACCAGTCGCGGATGTTGTCGAGCCAGCTGAGGAAGACCTTCTCGAAGCGCTGGGGGACGACGCGGATGCGGCCGTCGCGGAGGGCGGCGGCGGCGTCGCCGGCGAGCGAGTGGCCGGGGGCGTATTCGCGGGTGACGGCCACCCACCACTGCTCACTGGGCATCGGCTGGACGACGGTCTTGCAGCGGCTACAGTGGCCAACGCTGTGCGTGTAGGGTTCGACGTGGTCGAGAAAGCCCTCGTCTTCGAGGTCGCGGAGGATGGCGGCACGGGCTTCTTCCCAGGGCATGCCGGCGTAGGGGCCGGCTTCGTCGTTCATGCGGCCGTGGCGGTCGATGGCAACGATGACGGGCAGGTCGTGGCGCTCGCCGATCTCCCAGTCGTTCGGGTCGTGGCCGGGGGTGATCTTGACGGCGCCGGTGCCGAACTCGGGCCGAACAGCGTCGTCGGCGACGATCGGGATCTCGCGGCCCATGATGGGGAGGAGCAGCTGTCGGCCCACGCGCTCTTCGTAGCGGTCGTCGGCGGGGTTCACGGCGACGCCGGTGTCGGCCACCATGGTTTCCGGGCGGGTGGTGGCGACCGTGACATAGGCGGGCAGCGGCATGCCGCCTTCGCCGAGGATCGGGTAGCGGACGTAGTAGAGGTTTGCGGCTTCGTCCTCGTAGTCGACCTCGAGGTCGGAGAGGGCCGTCTGGCAGCGTGGGCACCAGTTGATCATGCGCAGGCCGCGGTAGACGAGGCCGTCGCGGTAGAGGTTGACGAAGGTGGTGCGGACAGCCCGGACGATCTGGGGGTCGAGTGTGAAGACGTCGCGGGACCAGTCGGCGCTGGCGCCAAGCTTGCGGTGCTGGTCGGCGATGCGGCCACGGTACTTGCGAACCCATGCCCAGGTGCGTTCGACGAAGGCCTCGCGGCCGAGGTCGTGGCGGGTGAGGCCTTCGCGGGCCAGCTCCCGTTCGATGACGTTCTGAGTGGCGATGCCGGCGTGGTCTTCGCCGGGGAGCCAGAGGGTGGCGTCGCCCTGCATGCGGTGCCAGCGCACGAGGGCGTCGGTGATGGCGTCCTCGAGCCCATGGCCGAGGTGCAGCTCACCGGTCACGTTGGGCGGCGGCATGATGACGCAGTACGGGTCGCGCCCCCGTTCGACCCGCGGCTGGAAGTAGCCGCCGCGCTCCCAGAGCTCGTAGACGCGGGACTCGACGCTGGCCGGCTCGTAGGCGGGCGGGAGTTCCTTGCGAGCGGGCGCGCTGGTCATGACGGATCCTCGACGAGAAATGAGGGGGCGCCGGGCCCCGCTGTCAGTGTACCAGCCCGCCAGCGCTCGGCCCCCGCGCAGGGTGATACGGAGGTGTGAGGCGAAGCTGTCGCTCAGGGGCCGCGGGCTGCGCTGAGGACGTCGACAATGGCCGGGCGATGGCCCTCGTCGACGTCCTGATCCCGACGTTCGAGCGGAAGACCGGGCTGGCGATGCTCCTGGCGAGCCTGCTGGGGCAGTCGTTCCCGGACTTCGACGTGGTGGTGTCGGACCAGACGGCGGCGGAGCAGAGATACCTTGAAAGCGTCGAGGTGCAGGCGGCGGTGGCGGCACTGCGCTACCACGGGCACCAGGTGAGGCTGCTGTCTCATCTCCCGCGGCGGGGGCTCGCCGAGCAGCGCCAGTTCCTTCTCGCGCAGAGCGCGGCGCGGTACGTCCAGTACCTGGACGACGACCTGCTGCTGGAGCCGGGCGTGATGGCCCGCATGGTGGCGACGATGCGCGCGGAGGGGTGCGGGTTCGTCGGCTGCGCGGCAGCAGGATTGCGCTTCCTCGGAGACGTGCGCCCTGCGCAGGAGGGGATCCTGCCCTGGGAGGGCCCGGTGCGGCCGGAACCGTTCGGGCCGGAGACCATCCCGTGGGAGCGGCACCTGGTGAACAACGCGGCGAACCCGCTCCATCTGGCGAAGCGGCTGCTGGAGCCGGAGGGGACACTGCGCTACCGGGTCGCCTGGGTGGGCGGGAACATCCTGTACGACCGCGCGAAGCTGGTGGACGTGGGCGGCTTCGGCTTCTGGCCGCGACTGGGCGCGCAGCACGCGGGCGAGGAGGTGGTCGTGCAGTTGCTGCTGCTGCGCTACCACGGCGGCTGCGGGCTGCTGCCAAGCGGCACATACCACCTGGGCCTACCGACGACGGTGCCGACCCGCGACGAGAACGCGGTGGCGTTGTTTGGGGAGCTGATCGACGAGTACGAGACACGGCTCGCCGGAAGGGCGACGCGGGAGAGAGGGGCGCCGGGCGGAACGTTGGACGGGTGGCCCTCTGGTCAGGAGGCACGGCCGGGTTGAGCGCCGGCATGCTCCAGGAGGACGAGGACGGCGGCCTCGTCGGCTCCGAGCGCCTCGCTGGCCGGTGGACCGCTCGTGGACGGCGGCACGGCCCCGGCGAGGGTGCCAGCCCGGTAGGCGTCGAGGACGGCCGGGTGGACGTAGCACTTTCGGCAGACGGCAGGCGTGTTGCCGAGGCGTTCGGCGACGCTCTCGACGGCGCGGGCGACGGTGCTCTTCGCCTGGGACTCGCTGGCCGGCGGTTCGCTGGCAGCCAGGGTGGCGGCGGCGAGGACGGTACCGGCCCAGGTGCGGAAGTCCTTCGCCGTGAAGTCCTGGCCGCAGGCCTCGCGCAAGTAGGCGTTGACGTCGCCGGACCCGACCGGCTGGCGCTCGCCCTGCCCGTCCAGATACTGGAAGAGGTCGTGGCCGGGGAGGTCGCGGCACTGGCGAACGACGCGGGCGAGACGGCGGTCGCGGAGGCCGACGTCGTGGCGCTTGCCAGCCTTGCCGCGGAACCGGAAGCGGAGGGCGGCGCCGTCGATATGGACGTGGTGGTCGCGGAGGGTGGTGACGCCGTAAGAGCTGTTGGCGCGGACGTATTCGTCGTTGCCCACGCGAATCAGCGTCTCGTCGAGGAGGCGCACGACGGTGGCGACGACCTTTTCTCGGGGCAGGCCGGGCCGGGCGAGGTCGGCAGCGACACGGCTGCGGATCCGGGGGAGGGCGCTGGCGAAGGCGAGGGTGTGGTCATACTTGTTCGCGTCGCGCACCGTGCGCCAGCGCGGGTGGTAGCGGTACTGCTTGCGGCCGCGGGCGTCGCGACCGGTGGCCTGCAGGTGGCCGCTGGGCAGAGGGCAGATCCAGACGTCTTCCCAGGCAGGGGGGATGGCGAGGGCGCGGACGCGCTGGAGGGTGGCAGCGTCGCGGACCGAATCACCGTGCGCGTCGACGTAGCGGAAGCCGCCGTGCGCTCGACGGCGACGGATACCGGGGAGCGCGGGCGAGACGTAGCGCAGGCCGGCGGCGCGAGCGGAGGCGGCCGGGTCTTCCTGGCCGCGTGGGACCGGACGGGCGACAGCACGCATGCGGGGAGTGTGCACCGCCAGCCGTCGCGCGGGCCTCTGCCGGAAGGGCCAGCGGTGAGCTAATTCCGTGACGGCAGCGTCTTCAGCTGGCCCGTGCGAGCGGCGGGCAGGTGGCCAGCGCCGACCGCGGCTGGACCAGAACGGCGGGCCCGGGACGCAGCAGGTCGAGGGTGATCCGATCGGCGTGGGCGAGGGCGACCGGCGGGAGGGCGGCGAGGAGGGCGTCGAGCAGGGGAGCGACGGCGTGCGCCGGCTGGGGAAGGCGGAGCCGCGCCTCGCCCGGCTCCGCTCCCTCGAGGGCGACGACGACCTCGCGGACGCTCTCGTCGCGGGCGGCGAGGAGGGCGTCGAGGTGGACGGCGAGCGAACGGAGACGGCCTCCTGCCGCGAACGCCGGTGTGCCGTGGGCGAGGGTCACGCTCGCACGGAGGGGACCGCGGCTGAAGCAGGGAAGCGGCCCCGTCGGGTGATCCGCGGCGGGGAGGATGACCGGCTGCTGCCGGGCGCAGCGGGCGGCGTGGAGTGCTTCGGCCGGGGAGTCGGCGACGGCGGCGCGCACTTCGCAGCCCGACCAGGCGCGGGCCGGGCCGGGAAGGCGCGCGGCGAGAGCCGTCTCGTCGCCCGGTAGGCCGTCGAGGTCGAGGAGGAGATGGTCGCGTCCGGCGACGGCGACACGGGTGGTGGTGCGGCGGCGGAGGATGGCGGCGAGGCGGTCGAGCGCGTCGAGGCAAGCACTGGAGTTGTCGGCGACGGCGAGCGCCTCGGGGCAGGTGGCGAGCGCGCGGGCGGCGCTCAGGCCGACCTGGACGCCGCGGGCACGCGCTTCGGCGGAGGCGGCGGCGACACACGCCTCATCGCCCCGGCCCGCAACCAGGATGAGTGCGCGGCCCCTGGTGCCCGGCCTCCCGCGGCGGGCGAGCTCCACGGCCAGGTCGGGGAAGAGGAGAGCAAGCAGGCGCACCGTTCATCTCGGCAATCGGAGGTGAACTGCATGATAGAACGGATGTTCGGTTGGTGACAAGCCCCGTTCAGGGGTGGCGGGGGGAGCGGGGGGGTGGGGGCGGCGGGGGAGGAGGCGGTGCGTCGGCCTCTTCGTCGGGGTCGCGGGCGATGCCGAACATAACGGCCAGGGCAGGTGAGGACATGCTCCCAGTGTGACGGCCCGATGGTCAGGAACGCCTCGGGGCGAGTGGCGACGACTGGCGGCTGTGTTGCAGTCAGGGGGAGCGCTTGCCTTCCCCTCGAGACGGGCTATCATCGGTTGTCGATACTGAGTCTCAGGACGGTGGGATGGGCGTGCGTGCCGCCTGGCTCCGGTCACTCCTGGGGCTGGCACTTGCCGGGCTGGCCGGGGTGGCCTGTAACGACGGCAGGGACGGGCCGGCGCCGGCGCCGAGTGGGGGACGGGTGACGGTTGTCGCCACGATTGCGCAGGTGGGGGCGCTCGCGCGGGCGGTGGCGGGCGACCTGGCCGCGGTGCGCGTGCTCGTGGGGCCGGGTGTCGACCCCCACGACCATGAGCTGACCGCGGGCGATCGGAAGGCGATCGACGGGGCGGCCGTGATCTTCCGAAACGGGCTGGGGATCGACGGCTTCCTCGACAAGGCGATCGACGCCGGCCGTGCGCGTGTCGTGACCGTAACCGACGGGTTGGCACTGCGGACGGGGGAGGGAGGGGAGCCGGACCCGCACGTCTGGCACGATCCGGACAACGACAGGGCGATGGTAGCGAGGATGGCCGAGGCGCTGGCGGGGGTGGACGGCGCGAACGCTGCCGCCTATCGCCAGAATGCCGCCGCGTATGCCGAAAGGCTGACGAGCGTGGACGCGGAGATCCGGGCGCTGGTGGCGACGATCCCACCGGCCAACCGGAAGCTCGTGACGAACCACGACTCGCTCGGGTACTTCATCGGCCATTACGGCTTCACCTACGTGGGGGCCGTCATCCCTGGGCTGTCGACGGCGGCGGAGCCGTCGGCAAAGGACATTGCGCGGCTGGAGGACCTGGTGAAGAAGGAGGGAGTGAAGGCGATCTTCGCGGAGAGCTCGGTCGATCCTCGCGTCGCGCAGCAGGTCGCGGCGGACACTGGTGTGCGCGTCGTTGACACGCTCTACGGTGATTCGCTGGGGGCGTCGGGCTCTGGGGCGGAGACCGTGGACGGCATGCTCCTGGCGAACGCGCGCATGATCGCGGAGGCACTGCGATAGACGGGCAGCGGTCGATCGTTTCCGGTGTGCTGGCGGTCGAGGGACTGGTGGCGGGGTACGGTCGCGGCTTCCAGCTGGCGGGCGTCTCGTTTCGGGTGGAGCCGGGCAGCGTGGTGGGAGTGATCGGCCCGAACGGGAGCGGCAAGAGCACGCTGCTGAAGGCTATTGCGGGGGTGCTGCCGCGAAGTGCGGGCCGGATCACGCTCGCGGGCGAGTCGCTGCGGCGGTTTGCGGCGCGGGTGGCGTTCGTGCCCCAGCGCGAGGAGGTGAACTGGGAGTTCCCGGTGACGGCGAACGACGTGGTCCTGATGGGGCGCTACCGCGCGACGGGCTGGTTGCGCTGGCCAGGGCCCGGGGAGCGGCGCCGGGCGGAAGAGGCGCTGGCCGAGCTGGGCCTCGCGGGGATGGGCGGCCGCCACATCAGCGCCTTCTCGGGGGGGCAGCAGCAGCGCGTCTTTCTGGCGCGGGCGCTGGTGCAGGACCCGCTCGTCGTCCTGCTCGACGAGCCATTCACGGGGGTGGACGCGGCCAACAGGGCGGTCTTCCACGAGGCGATCCAGCGTTTCGCACGCGCCGGGGCCGTGGTGCTCATGGCCACGCATGACCTGGACGAGGTGACCGCCGCCTGCTCTCACGTCTGCTGTCTGAACCAGCGGCTGGTGGCTTTCGGCCCGACGGCCACGACGTACACGCCCGCGACGCTGCGGGCGACCTTCGGCGGGCGCGTGGCGGTGTTCGAGCGATGATAGACGTGGTCAGCGAGCCTCTGAGCTACCCATTTATGCAGCGGGCGCTGCTGGAGATAGCCATCGTGGGCGCGCTCTGCGGCCTCGTGGGCTGCTTCGTGGTGCTGCGCGGGCTGGCCTTCATCGGTGACGCGCTGGCGCACGCGGTCTTTCCGGGGGTGGTGCTGTCCTACATCGCCGGGCGGAGCATCCTGATTGGCGCCTTCGTCTTCGGGGCGTTCACGGCGCTTGGGGTCGCGGTGCTTTCGCGCAGACGGCGGGTGAGCGAGGACTCAGCGATCGGGGTGGTCTTCGCGGCCTTCTTCGCGCTTGGCGTGGTGCTGATCAGCCGGCGGGCGGGCTTCAAGCGGGACCTGGGATCGCTGCTCTTCGGCAACGTGCTGGGAGTCTCGCAGGAGGACGTGATCGCGACGGCGGTGATCGCGCTTGTGGTCGTGTTCGTGCTGCTGGCACTGCTCAAGGAGCTCACGCTGGTGGCCTTCGACAGCACGATGGCGAGGGCGGCGGGCTACCCGGTGTTCGTTCTGGATCTTGTGCTGCTCATGCTGGTGACGGCGACGATTGTCGTGAGCCTGCAGACGGTGGGAAACATCCTCATCCTGGCGTTGATCGTGACGCCGCCCGCCGCCGCCCGGCTGCTGACGGATCGTCTCGGACGGATGATGGGGCTGAGCGTGGTGCTGGCGGTGGGCAGCGGGGTGCTGGGGTTGTTCGTCTCGTACCACGCGGACACGGCGGCGGGGGGGACGATCGTGCTGACGGCCACGGCCGCGTTCCTCGTGGCGCTGGCCTTCGCGCCGAACCACGGGCTCGTCAGCAGCTGGCTGCAGCGCCGCCGCGGGCAGCACCACGTGCACCACTACCACCCGATGGAGGAGGAGGCGGAGCCGCGCTGAAGTGCTTGGCTCGCGCCTGCCGGGTGCCTCCGGTAGGCTCGCCCCATGGCAACGTTTCGCATTCTGCTGACGCCGGGCGACGGAATCGGCCCGGAGGTCCTCGTCGAGGCGGTGAAGGTGCTCGCCCGTGTCGAGCGGCGCTTCGGGCACACGTTCGTGTACGCCGAGGAGACGATCGGCGGCGCGGCGCTGGATCGCTTCGGCGTAGCCCTGCGCGAGGAGACCGTGGCGGCGGCGAAGGCTTCGGACGCGGTGCTGTTCGGCGCCGTGGGCGGGCCGCAGTGGGACGATCCGCGCGCCGAACGCCGGCCGGAGGACGCGATCCTCGGGATGCGCAAGCGGCTGGGGCTATTTGCGAACCTTCGTCCCGTGCGCGTGTACGAGGAGACGCTCGAGCAGAGCACGCTGCGGCCGGAGGTGCTGCGCGGGACCGACATGGTGGTGATACTTGAGCTGACGGGCGGGCTCTACTTCGGCCAGCCGAAGCGGCGCTGGTAAAGCGCCGCCGGCCGCCAGGGGGTGGACACGCTCCGTTACAGCGAGCGCGAGGTCGTGCGCATCCTGCACGTGGCGTTCCTGCTGGCGCGCGTCCGCCGCGGCAAGGTGACGAGCGTGGACAAGGCGAACGTGCTGCGCACCGGTCAGCTCTGGCGGGAGATCGCCGTCGAGGTGGGGCGCCAGTACCCCGACGTGACGCTCGAGCACCTGCTGGTGGACGCCTGTGCGATGAACCTGCTGCGGAACCCGGCGAGCTTCGACGTGATCGTGACGGAGAACATGTTCGGCGACATCCTCACGGACGAGGCAGCGATGCTGGCGGGCTCGATGGGGATGATGCCGTCGGCGAGCCTGGGCCGGCGGCGGCGGGACGGAACGGGGATCGGACTGTACGAGCCGATCCACGGCAGCGCCCCGGATATCGCCGGCCAGGGGAAGGCGAACCCGCTGGCGATGATCCTGAGCGCGGCGATGATGCTCCGCCTCTCCCTGGGCCTGGGGGCCGAGGCGCGGGCGGTGGAGGAGGCGGTTGACGGCGTCATCGCCGACGGCTACCGCACGGCCGACATCGCCGGTGCCGCGACGAAGGCGGTGGACACGGCGAGGATGGGCAGCCTCGTGGCCGAGCGGGTGGCAGGTTAGCCTTTTCGGCCGGTGCCCGGGGTACGGATCAGCGGGCCTGGAAGAAGCGCTTGCCTTCGAGGCGGACGATGCGGCCGACGCCGGGGTGGGCCCAGTGGCCGGCGATCCAGATGCGCTCTTCAGCGATCGCCATCTCGAAGAGGCGGTCGCGGGTCTGCGCGGACTGGACGGGGTCGCTGTCGAAGGCGGGGGACCAGTCGGGGTGGGCGAGCTGGACGGGATGATGGCTGGCGTCCCCAATGATGACGGCGCGCTCGCCGGCGGAGGCGACGCCGATGGCCACGTGGCCCGGGGTATGGCCGGGCGTGGCGATGAAGGTGATGTGCTCGTCGACAGGCTGCTCGCCGCTGACCAGGTCGACGCGGCCTTCCCTTTCGAGCGGAACCACGCACTGGACGAGATGCGCGTTCCCCGGCTCGTCCAGGAACTGCGGCCGCATCCAGTGCTCCCATTCGCGCTGCTGGATGACGAAGCGTGCTTTCGGGAAGAAGACGCGGCTCTTGCCCGCCTCGTCTTCGACAGTGTTCCAGCCCACGTGGTCGATGTGGAGGTGGGTATTGAGGACCGTCTCCACGTCGGCGGGGTCGACGCCGGCCTCGGCGAGCGACTGGTCGAGCCGGCCCTGCGGGAAGCCGGGACGGCGGCGGCCACCGAGGCCCGTGTCGACGAGCAAGGTCTTGCCCGCCGAGCGCAGGAGGAAGCAGGTGACGGCCATGGGAAGGAGGCCGCGGGAGTCGGCTTCGTGGCCGTATTCGGCGAGGAACTGGTCGGCGTGCTCGGGGAGGAACTGTCGTGGGTTCATGAGGAGTGCGGTGTCGAGGAGGGGGAGGACCTCGACGTTGCCGATCCTGAGGCTCTTCACGGGCTGACCCTCCGCGGCTGGCTGTTCGGAGCGGATTCTACGCGGGCGGGCCGCTAGCGTCGCTCAGACGAGCGGCCACGGGTAGCTGCGGTGCGGCCCCGGCGTCGGGAAGCGGCCCGTAGCGACGACGCGGGCCATGCGCGCCTCGAGGGCTTCGACTTCGGCGGCGGAGAGGAGATCGACAAGGCTGGCGGCGGCCGGGTCGTGGGCGGCGACGGCCACGCGGGCGCCTTCGACGTCTTCGAGCCAGGGCGAGGGGATCGTCTCCTCTGCCCAGTCCCAGATGACCGTGCGCAGCTTGTACTGCTCATGGAAGCAGAGGCCGTGGTCGATGCCCCAGACGCGGCGATCGACATCAAGGAGGCAGTGGCCACCCTTGCGGTCGGCGTTGTTGGCGACGAAGTCGAAGAGGGCGATGCGCTGGAGCTGGGGGACGAGGTCCGGGAGCTCGCGCTGCTCGAAGAAGTGTGACTTCTGGTCGTGGACGACGAAGAGCTGAAGCGAGCCGGTGCCCTGTGGCCCCTCCCGAACGACGGTAGGCGGGACGATGGGCCAGCCGAGAAGGCGGGAAAGACGGTAGGCGGCGACTTCACGGCGGTAGAGGGTGCCGGCGGGGAAGTCCCAGAGTGGCGTTTCGCCCTGGCGGGGCTTGTACACGGCGGCGAAGGGCCGGGCGTCGTGGTCGCAGAGGCGGGCGAGGTAGACGTAGTTCGAGGAGTACCAGAGGGGCCGGCAGTCTGCGAACTCGCCTTCGAGGAGCAGTGTTTCGGCCTCTGCGAAGCCGACTTCCTCGTTGCTCACGCTGCGAGCTTAGCATGGCGCGGTCGCCGGCGGCGGCGGCGTGGCGTGGCGCGCGTGGGCTATGATGGGGGACCGGCCGAAGTGGCGGAATGGCAGACGCGGCGGTCTCAAAAACCGCTGGGGGCAACCTCGTGGGGGTTCGAATCCCCCCTTCGGCACCAGGAGCACAGGCGACCGCGAGGCTGACGACCGTTCCTCTGGGTCGACGACGCCGCCGGGCGGGGCCGTCTCCTCGGGTTACGAAGGACGCGAAGCAGGAGGAGCGCATGAGCGCAGCAGACGCGAACGAGCACCAGTCGGCGGCGGAGTTCTTCGACCGGCGGATAGCGGCGCTCGGGGACTGGCGGGGGGAGACGCTCAGCCGAATGCGCAGCCTGATCCGCGAGGCCGACCCGGACGTGGTGGAGGAGGTGAAGTGGGTCAGGGCGACGAGCCCGGGCACGCCAACGTGGTCACACGGCGGGATCCTCTGCACCGGCGAGACGTACAAGTCGGTGGTGAAGCTGACCTTCGCGAAGGGGGCGTCGCTGGAGGATCCGGCAGGGCTCTTCAACGCCAGCCTCGAGGGAAACACCCGGCGCGCGATCGACATCCGTGAGGGCGAGGAGGTTGACGCAAGCGCGTTCAAGGCGCTTATCCGGGCGGCCGTCGCGCTGAATGCGGGCCGCGCCCGGGGTCGGTCGGCCGCAGCGGGGGCTGAGTCCGGGAAGCCGGCGGCAAAGCCGGTCCTGCTCACGGGTGGGAACCCTCAGGTGGCGAAGGGGGACGGGGACGCCCCGGTGCAGGCGTATATCGCGGCCATGCCCGGGTGGAAGCAGGAGGTGGGGCGCCGCCTCGACTCGCTCGTGGTGGGCACCGTGCCCGGCGTGAAGAAGGCCGTGAAGTGGAACTCGCCCTTCTACGGGGTGGCGGGGCAGGGATGGTTCCTGTCCTTCCACGTCTTCGCCCGGTACGTCAAGGTGACCTTCTTCCGGGGGACGGCCCTCGCGCCGGTTCCGCCCGGGGGCACGGACAAGGACGCACGCTGGATCGACGTCCACGAGGACGACCTGGACGAGGCGCAGATGCGGGCCTGGATCCGGCGGGCCGCCGCGCTGCCGGGCTGGGGAAAGTCGTAGGCGAACGCCTTCGGGCAAGCGCACCCTTCGGGCGGGCGTGCATGAGGGTCGTGACGAGATTGCTGGAGATGCGGGCGAAGGGCGACGCCGGCCCGTGAACGACGCTCCGCTCACTGCGAGCGAAATCTGTAACCGACGCCCGAGACCGTTTCTACACACGAGGCGTGCTCCCGTAGCTTCTTCCTCAGGCTGCGTACGACGGCCTCGATGACGTTGCTGCCGCCGGTGTAGGTGTGGCCCCAAACGTCATGGATGAGCGTTGCGCGGCTCACTGCCTGGCCCTTGCGGTCCAGCAAGCACTCCAGGACGCCAAACTCGAGCCGAGTCAGCGGTACCCTCTCTTTGCCGAGCACGAGCTCGCGCGCGCGCCGGTCCAGCACTTCTGGGACGTCAACGCCTAGCTCTGCCGCGACGAGTCCGGCCAGCCAGCCGTCTACTGACTCGGGTCCGAAGTCGTTCACGTTCAGGTGGTAGACATCGCCGCCCACCTCCACGACGCCGCATGATTCGAATCCCAGCCTGTCGACGACGGGCCTGAAGGCGCTCTGCGCTGGCTCTCGCAGGGCCATGTAGATGCGCCGCAGCTGGGGCCGCATCGCCATGTACGTGCGCTTGATGTCCAGCCAACACGCCGCCTGCTCTGGCGATGGCATCTCACCGCCCTGCTCGGACAGCAGGTAGCGCACAAAGACCGGCCGCTGGTCGTAGGGTATCGGGTCGGCGTCGATATGCCGCTGCCAGCTGGAGGCGAGCGGGTCCTGCTCGACGACCGCAGCGTCGGCGGGGTTGGGGCTGAACATCGCGTAGAAGCCACGCACCACCCGATCGCGATCCCGCGCGACGTGAAACGACTCCGGCCGCTGCTTCAGCCAGAGACCAGCTGCGGCGGCAGCTTCGGGCGTTTCGTGCATGGCCGCGAGCCGCTCGATCGCGGCGTGGTCGTCCGCGCCCCGGGCCAATTCGACCGTATATTGAGGGCCGCCGCTGGGAAAGAAGGCCTCGCGGATAACCGGGTTCTCGAGGATGTAGAGGACGTCGGCCGTGTAGCGCCAGAGTTCTTCGATACCCGCGGTGCTGACCTCGTCTCGCAGTTGCTGCCACGCACGGCGGCGGAGCTCGCGATAGGTTTCCGGATCTGTGGCGCGGAGGTGGCCGGCGATGGCGTCCCTCACCGCGTCGTGCACGATTAGCCCATCGCTGCGACTGTAAACGAATGGCAAGGCCTGCAAGCGCTCGAACGCGTCATCGGGCGCGGCGTGCGGCAGCAGCGCCCGCAGCAACGAGCGCGTCACACGTCGCACCGAAGCGGCGGCGTTGAGCGCGTCGCGGGTAACGGGATCGTCCACGTCGGCGAGGTATAGACGCGCAAGGGAAGCGACCACCATGGGGATGGTTTCGCCCTCGAGGTTGCGGTCCGGCCGTTCGGACAAAGTGGCAGCGGCGAGTCGCAGGGCCAGCGGGTGCCCGTGGACGAAGCAGTTGATGCGCAGTGCTTCCCGCTCTCCGACACCGCTGCGCGAGAGCAATTCCAATGCCGCGGCATCTCCTAGCGGCTCCAGCGCAACTGAGCGCACAAGGGCGTGCCAGCGCGCGGAGGCCAGCCACTCGGTGACTGGCGGCTCACGGCCTGCAAGCACCAGGCGGACGTTCGGGCCAAGGGACGGCAGAAAAGTCGCACGCAACCACGTGTCGAGGAAGCGGAAGACTTCGTAGGTGTCGAGGACGAGCACGACACGGGGGGCCAGGCGCCCAATCCGCTCCGAGGCCGCTCCCAGAGTCGAGGCTCGAGAGCCGACGGCCGACGCCAGACTGTGAATGAAACCGCGGTCCGTCGGCTCAATGGCCCGGCAGTCCAGCATGACGACGGTCGCCCCCGCTGACCGAGCTCTGTCGGCGAAGGCTGAGACCAGGGCGGACTTGCCCACACCAGCGATACCGTGCACGTAGACGAGTACGGGACCGTCCTCGTTTAGCACGGTGAGCAGACTTCCCAGCTCACGATCGCGACCGACGAATTGGGTAGGCGATCCCAGGCCGGGGACTGTGCGGGTATCGTTGGCCATCGGTCTATCCCAACGGGCAGACTCTACGCCAAGGGCGCCGGCGCCGGCGCGGTCACTAGGCGAGGGCGGCTGTCGCGGCGGTCAGTGACGCCGCGAGGCGCCCGCCAGAAAGGCCTGTTGGCTCGCTGAGCAACGCGAAGTCGCGCGAAGTGAGGTTGGCGAAGTTCGGGTGGCTCACGACACCCTTACCAAGGTCAGAGGCGAGGTAGGCCTGCATAGCGGCCACGTCCTGCCAGATATAGACCCCGCCGTAGGTGTTCCTGGCGGGGTCGGCGAGCCAGATCTTGCCGAGCAATCCTGGCACGCTCGCGAAGGCCGGCGCCACCTCGTTTGCCATCGAGCGGAACCCGCCGTCGGTCATGTCCTTCAAGTTGAAGTTGACGATCAGTACGTGCATTGCAGTCCTCGCGTTGTGTGCTGAGGGGATGTTATGAGTGGAAGCGCCGGGATTTATGAGGATGGGATGAAAAGATCCTGAGAAACGTTGGAACAAGCAGGCAGGGTCGTTCCGTCCCTGGAGGTGGCGCTAGGGCCGCGGAAGCAGCAGTGGTGCATGTCGTGGAGGCGGCGCACCGCGTCGGGCCGGAGGAAGGAGCGGGGTCCGGCAAGCGATCGAGGCCTGTGGTCGCGAAGCACGCCTTTGGGTGGCTGTTAAGGCGAACCTGGCCATGAAAGCGACTTCTGAATCTGGCTGGTTGCCGAGCAGGGATTCGAACCCCGACCAAAGGCTCCAAAGACCCGTGTGCTACCGTTACACCACTCGGCAGGTGGGCGTGGAATTGAGGGTACAGGCGGGCCGGCAGCCGCGTCGAGGCGATCAGACGGCAGGGCGCAGCTCCCAGCGGTAGCCGCCGGCGCGGACGGTGCGGACGGCTTCGGCGCCGGGGGTGCCGCGCAGCTTGCGGCGAATATTGGAGACGTGACGGCGCAGGATTTGGAGGTGCTGGGTGCTCGCCGGGCTACCCCAGCTCCGTTCGATGATCTCGGCAGGGCTGACGGTCCGGCCCGGCTGAGCGAGGAGCGTGGCGAGGACCTCGACTTCGCGAGCGGTGAGGAGGATTTCGACGCCGCGAACGCGCAGCCGACCATGCAGGGGGTCCAGCTCGCACGCGCCGGCCACGACGAGCTCGGCGGCGGCGGTGCCGTCGCGGGCGAGGGCGCGGATCTGGCGCTGGACCGGGGCGGCCTCGAGCGGGCCGCGGGCGAGGCCGTCCATGTCGGGCCGAAAGGTGCCGGGGATGGCGAAGCCGGGGGCGGCGTCGTCGAGCAGGTAAAGGATGGGGACGAGTCGCCAGCGGCGCAGCTCCTGGACCTGGAGGGCGAGCTGCTGCTGCTCGTCAACCGACATGCCGGCGAGCACGAGGAGGTCGTAGGCCTGGTTGGCGGCGAGGCGCAGGGCGTGGGTGGGCTCGGCGGTGAGGACGACGGTGAGGCGGTCGCCGCGAACGCTGCGGCCGTGGAGAGCGGGGGGTGCCTCAGGGTCGAGCACGAGCACGCTGGGCATCGCCGTCCTCCGATTGGCCGCCCAGGAGCGGGCGAGCGCCTCTGAGGTTGATGCTAGCGAGCGGCTCGAGGGGCGAGGATTGGGAGTCGCCCTGATGTGGCGGGCGGTTGGCGCCCAATCTGGCGGGACGGGGCGCCTACAGGCCTCGTTCGAGGATCTTGCGGGCGACTTCGCGCGGGTCGGGGTGGTAGTCGCCGCGCGCTATCTGGCTGCGGAGGGCGTTCACGCGGGCGGCGCGGACGTCAGCGGCGCGCTCGACGGCGTCCTGGGCCCGTGCGAGGGTGCGCGCGTCTTCGCTGATGCCGGCCGTGTCGGCGGAGGCGGCGCTCGGTGGAGCGGTGCGCGCGCGGGCGCGGCCGAAGTTATAAACGACGCCCTGGGTGCCGCTGGTGGTGTCCGTCTTACGAATGTCTGACATGACTTCTCCCGAATCATAGGGGCCTGGCGGCCGCGAGACAACGCTCAGATGAGGGTGGCGGTGACGACGAGGCGGTGGGCCAGGTCGCGGGTACAGGTGATAAGGGTGAGGGTGGCGGCGTGACCGGAGCGGAGGATGCCCACGGCGGCGGGGCTGACGACGGCGACGCGGTCGACCCGGTAGCGGAAGACGGTGTCGCCGGCGCTGACCTCGACGAGATCGCCGGCTGCCACGCGGTCCAGGGAGCGGAACACGGCTAGATTGGCGCGGTCGGCGACCGAGACGTGGCCCGTGATGACGACGTTGCCGGGTTGTCCCGGGCGGGCAGAGTCGATGTGGTGGCCGGCGGCGCGCCAGGCGGTCTCCCAGACGGGCTTCGGACCGGCGAGGCTGACGCCGACTTCGGCGACGGCGGCGTCGATGCCGGCGGCGGGCACGACGACGCGGGTTGGCAGGTTGCCGGCTGCGGCGCGCGGCACCGCGGCGTCGATCGGGGCTTCGGGCGGGTCCGTGACGGCGAGGGTGGCGGTGGCGGCGGCGGGCGCGGCCACGCTCTCGCCGCCCGTCTGGCCTAAGCCATACCAGGTGACGAGGCCGGCAGCGCCGACAAGGGCGGCCGCTGCGACGTTCGCTGACCAGCTGCGGGCGCTCTTCCCTGCCATGACCTCCACCCCGTTGCCCGCCTCGAAGGGCCGGACGTTTGCCCGTGCTGTCACGACTGTCGGCATGTTTGGGGCCGGGCTTGACGGGGGCGACCGTGCCGACTGGTGACAGTTGCGGGGCGAGCGCCGGTGAGTCAGCCTTCGCGGGTGGAAAGCGGCGCGGGGCGGCCGGAGCCGAGATAGGCGAGCGTGGCGGCGCGGCTGCGGCCCAGCCTCTCGAGCTGACGGGAGGTGCCGGCGGCGAGCTGGTCGAGCTGGCCGCTGATGCTGGCGGTGAGCAGGACGAGGCGCTGCAGGCGAGCGTTCGCTTCGGAACCGGCGCCCGGCACCCGGGCCGCGACAGCGCAGGCGGCAGCGTATTCCTCTTCGCCGGCAAGGAAGGCGTCGAAGTCGTTCTGTTCGAGCGCGGCGAGCTGACGCTCGGCGAGCGCGACGGCGAGGGCGACAGGGTCGTCCATTTTAGGCGGCGGCCGACTGTCCGCGCGGCAGGGCGTCTTCGGCGCGGAGCTGGGCGGTGGCCGTCTTCCAGGCGAGGGCGATCCGGCCGACGTGTTTCTCCGCCTCGTCGAGCTGGCTGGCCTCGCCAAGCGTGGCCTGGACGAGGCAGCCCATGGCGTAGACGTAGACGTCAGCCAGGTTGCGGGCGAGGTCGCCGCCCCGGTCGTGGTCCAGGGTGACGAGGAGCTCGCCGAGGATCAGGTGGGCGCGTTCGATCTCGTCGAGGAAGCGGCCGCGTTCGCCCTGGCCGTTGAACAGGCGGGCACGCCGAATCCCCTTGAGGGCGCCGTCGTAGAGCATGGTGGTGAGGGTCACCGGGTCTGCGGTGGTGGCGCGGATGGTGCGGT
>JADLBJ010000175.1 GCA_020847765.1 Dehalococcoidia bacterium | reverse complement strand
CCTCGCGGGGTTTGCAGTTACCGGGCACTCTGAGCGAACGACGTAATTGCTCAGATGAGGTCCAATCTCATGGGTTGTTGGTTTTCGAGAGCGCGATCAGAAGGAGCCTTTGAGGCCGGCGGAGATGGCGATGCCGTAGTCGTCGCGCTGGTAGCGGCGGGCGTAGGGCGGCGTGTTGGGACCGTAGCGCTCGATGACGAACGGTTCGCCGGTGATGTTGCGGGCGCCGAGGAAGAAGCCGAGGCGCTTGCTGTAGCGGTACTCCGCGTCGATGTCCATCGTGAGGCGCGGATGCATGTACGCGTAGGTGCCGGGTTCGGCGGCGCCGCCGACGGCGCCCTGCCGCTGGCGCCCGCGGGAGTTCCAGTTGACGCGGACACTGTATTTGGGGCGATCGAGGCTGATGCCCCAGTTCTGGCTGCGGGGAATGAAGGCGCTGAAGTTGGCCATGGCATTGCCCTGCAGGTGGAGCTGGGTGAGGTTGTAGCGGACGTTGAGACCGCGGGCCCAGGCCGGCAGGAACTTCAGCGGCTGGCGGTAGTTGAACTCGATGCCGGTGACGCGCGCCGCGCCGACATTGGCCTGGGTGCGGAGGATGTAGCCGCCTTCCGAATACGAGTCGTCGATGCCGTAGAGTTCCAGCAGCTCCGGCGTGGCGTCGAAGTCGGCGCTGCCGAAGAAGTCCTTGATGTCCTTCCGGAAGACGCCGGTGGAGATCTCGCCGCCGCCCGCCGGGTAGTAGGAGAGGGCGACATCGTAGTTCTTCGAGGTCCACGGCTTCAGCTCGACGTTGTTGATCGTGATGATGCGCGAGGTGCCGGCGGGGTCGGGCAGGGTGGTGCCCGGGATGATGTTGGTGTAGTTCGGGCGCGAGAGCGTGTCGGCGTAGCTGGCGCGGGCGATCAGGTTCGGCGTGACGTTGTACGTGAGGTTCAGGCTCGGGTAGAAGTCGCCGTACTTCTTGGCGACATAGGCGCCGCGGTCGACGTACTGGAGCTTCGCGAGCGTGAGGGCGTCGGCGACGATCCTGACCGGGCGGCCGGCGGCGTTGAGGACGAGGTTGCCGGCGGCGTCGCGCTGATAGGTGCGGGTGATGTCGTTGAGGGGGCCGTAGCCTTCGTCGCGGGTGCTTTCGTACCGGACGCCCGCGACGATCCAGAGGCGGTTCTTGAAGAGGCGCACGTCCATCCGCAGGTACTCGGCGACGATGTCCTCGGTGATGAGGTTGGAATTGAGGGTGTTTTGCTGCACCTCGTAGACGTCGTCGTGGACGAAGTATTCCGGGCGGGCGCGGAAGAGGTCGTAGGCCTTCCACGGGCTGGCGTACTGCCAGGCGCCGTTGCCATAGGGGGCGGGGACGGAGGAGTTGCGGTCGTCGACGAGATCGTAGTTGGCGGCGAGGTTGTCGGCGTTGTTGGCGATCCGGTCGGGGCCGACGAAGGTCCACTGGCGGAACGGCCGGCGGGCTTCGGCGGTGGCCTGGCGGGCGTCGACGCCGAGCTTGAAGAGGATCGGGACGCCGAGGTCGAAGAAGCGGCTGACGTTGGCGTGGGCGCCCTTGTTGGTGTTGAGGGAGTCGACGGGGTTGGTGTTGATCAGGGTGAAGGTGTAGTTGCCGAGCTGGCGGAAGTCGACGGGGGCGCCGGCGGCGTTGGTGGCGGTGATGACGTCGGGACGGGTCTCGTTCAGGCCCTCGAAACGCAGCCGGAGGTTGCTGAGGCTGAAGCGCGTGGCCTGGGCCCAGCCGTAGTCGAGGTCGCGGAAGAGGCCCTTGGAGTGAGAGTAGTAGCCGCCGGCGTTGATCTTCCAGACGGGACCGTCGTGGCGGTACTTGCCGCTGGCGACATAGGTGGCGCGCGCGGCGCGGCGGGTGCTCGTCGACAGGGCGACGGAGCCGCCGGTGCCGCCCTGGGTGTAGGTCCGGTCGAAGCTGGCGGGCGTGCCGGTGGAGAGGGTGTTGACGTGGTTGTTGAAGAACGCGTCGAAGGCGTTCCACGAGCCGCTGAAACTCAGGACATCGCGCGGGGCGACCCGCCAGTCGACGGTGGCGCCGACGGAGTAGCGGGCGGTGTTCTTCGGGCCCTCGTTGAAGCCGTAGCTGCTCATCACGGGGTTGGCCAGGGTGGCGGTGCCGGCGGAGCCGGTGTTGCTGGTGGGGCTCCAGCGCGGGGCGGACTGGTACTGCTGGTTGAAGATGTTCGAGTACAGGCCGGTGAGCGTGAACCCGAAGTTCCGGCTCACCGGGTTCACGTAGGTGAAATCGAAGCCGGGGCGGACCTTGCCGCTGCTCTCGCGGCCGGGGCCGGGGGATTCGCCGAGGGAGAGGAACTGCACGTCCTGCTGGTGCTGGTGGTTGAGGGAGACGTGCGTGCGGTAGGTGAACTCGGGCCGCGAACGCTCGAAGGCGCTCTTGCTGACGAGGTTGATCGTGCCGCCGATGGCGTCGGCGCGGCTCTCCGGCGTCGGCCCCTTGGTGACCTCGATGCGGGAGACGTTGTTGATCGAGAGCTGGTCGAACTCGAAGGTGCGATTGGCGACGCCGGCGCCGGTGTTGGCGATGGAGTTGCCGTCGACGGTCACGGCGGAGCTGGCCGACGGCAGGCCGCGCACGGAGACGGAGCGGGCGTCGGCGGCGGTGTAGTCGAGGGTGACGCCGGGGAGGAACTTGAGGAACTCGCCGACGTTGCCCTCGGTGACGGTGCCGAACTCGTCGGCGGCGACGACGCTCTTGATGTTCTCCGCGAAGCGCTGCTCGTTGATCGCGATCGCGCTGGCGTTGGTCTCCTTGACGGCGGCGACGACGAAGGTGTCGAGCTTGACGGCGTCGTCGAGGAGCGCCGGGCTGAGGCTGAAGTCGCGGGTGGCGGTCTGGCCGGCGGTGACGGCGACGGTGGCGGTCTGCGGGGTGAGTCCGGTGTAGAAGACCCGGATCGTGGCGGGCCCGGCGGGGACGCCGCCGAGCCGGTATTCGCCGTATTCGTTGGTGAACGTCTGCAGGGTCGTCTGCTCGATCGTCACGCGGGCGTTGTTCAGGTAGG
>JADLBJ010000281.1 GCA_020847765.1 Dehalococcoidia bacterium | reverse complement strand
GCTGCGCGAGATGGTCGCGCCGGGCCTGCTGGCCGTGCTGGTGCCGGTGCTGGTCGGCCTGATCCTGCGTGCCGAGGCCGCCGCGGGGCTGCTGATGGTGGGCACGATGGCGGGCGTGCTGCTGGCCACCGTGCTCAACAACTCGGGCGGCACCTGGGACAACGCCAAGAAGTTCATCGAGTCCGGCGAACTGAAGGACGAGAACGGCGAGGTTATCGGCAAGCGCACGTTCGCCCACGCGGCGGCCGTGGTTGGCGATACCGTCGGCGACCCCTTCAAGGACACCGCCGGCCCGTCCCTGCACGTGCTGGTCAAGCTGCTGAGCACCATCACCCTGGTGCTGGCGCCCCTGTTCATCAACGGGGCACAGTAGCCCGTCCGGCCCACCGTCCGATCCGGCGCCCGGTCCACCCGGACCGGGCGCCATCGCGTTCTGCGATGCTACGGGTATGAACCTGCGCGACGCACTGGAGCACTGCTCGCTCGGCCTGCTGCGCGAGATCGCCGAGCGGCGCGGCGCGCCCGGCGCCGCCACCACCCTGCGGCGGGAGCTGGTGGAGCGCCTGGCCGCCGCCCTGGCCGACGCACCCGCCACCCTGGCGACGCTGGAGCGCCAGCCCGCCGCAGGGCGTGCCCTGCTCGGCCGACTCCTCCCCGACGGCCTGCCGGGCGGGCAGGCTCGCCGCTGGCTGCGGAGCGATCACGGCCTGCCACCGGCCGCCGCCGAGACCATTATCCGCGACCTCGTCTCGGCGGGGCTCCTGTTCCGGGTCTTCCGGCTCGACGCCGGCCAGCGCGGCGAATGGCTCGTGGTCCCCGGGGAAATCGCCGTCTGCCTGGCCGCCTTCGTGCCCGCCGCCCCGACGCCACCCGCCGCGCTGGCCGAACCCGTCACCGCGCACCACTCCGCGGAGCCCGCGCTCGACCTGCTCACCCTGCTGCACGCGCTTGCGCGCGCGGAGGGCCGGCCGGCCGCAGACGCGCTGGCCGCGCTGCCGTTCAGCGGGCCGCCGGAGGACGACCCGCGGCGGGCCCTGGACCGCTGGCGCTGGCTG